>CAXUEX010000056.1:13449-17107 GCA_964250215.1 uncultured Acetobacteraceae bacterium
ATTGCGGCATCGATGCTGGTTGGGTTCTCGCCGAACACATATCCAGCGTCGGGCACGAGGTTCGCCAGCACCTGCAGATCCGCGAGGCCCCTGGCGTAGGCTTCCGGTGCCGTGTACCGACCGATGCCCTGGTAATGGTAGCGTTGCGCGTTGAAAGCTTTTGCCTGCAACAGGCTTTCTTCGGAAAGCGCGGGATGCTCGTGTTTGAGCGCATCCCGGAACAACGGCCAGAACGCTTCGTCCTTCCAGCGGGAATAGGAGATCACCCAGTAGAGGTCGTCGAGCAGGCGGATCAGCATCAGGCGCGTGTCTCGCTGCGACGGGGTGAGGCTTGCGTCGATGGCGAGGCGGTATTTGCGGATGAGGTGGGACAGTATGGTTTCGCTATCGCCGATGGCTTCGCCGTCGTCCACGATGTAAGGGAGCTGCGCGCGCGGCGCGGCGGAAGCGTCAAGGATGTGTTCGTGCGTGAAATCGAGTTGCACGAGTTTCAGGAACGCGAAGATTTTGAGCCCGTAGCCGTTGTTGTCGGCCGCGCCGAATAGTTCCGGGTATGAGTAGAGCGTGATCAATTTCGGGTCGCCTTTCAAGGACGACCGATGCTGGCGTAGCGGAACCCGGCCGCCCGCATCACCGCCGGATCGTATAGATTGCGCAAATCCACGATCTGCGCGCCGCGCATTGCCGCCAGCAGGCGTTCCGGCGCGATCGAACGGAACTCATTCCATTCCGTCAGCACAATCAGCAGGTCGGCGCCGGCCGCCGCATCCAGCGCATCGTCGCAGAACCGCACGCCTTCGGGCAGCAGCGGGCGCGCCTGGTCCATGCCGGCGGGATCGAAGGCCCGCACCTGCGCGCCGTCCTCCACCAGGCGGCCGACGATCGGCACCGAAGGCGCATCGCGCATGTCGTCGGTTTCCGGCTTGAACGTAAGCCCGAGCACGCCCACGGTTTTGCCGCGCACCGAACCCCCGGCGGCGGCAATGATGCGCGCCGCCATGCCAGCCTTGCGCGCTTCGTTCACGGCCACCACGGCTTCCACCAGCCGCGTCGGCGCGCCGTGATCCTGCGCGATACGCACCATGGCCAGCGTATCCTTGGGAAAGCACGAGCCGCCGAAACCGGGGCCGGCATGTAGGAATTTGCGACCGATGCGGCCATCCAGCCCGATGCCGCGCGCCACATCGTGCACATCGGCGCCGGCGCGTTCGCAAAGATCGGCCATTTCGTTGATGAACGTCACTTTCATTGCCAGAAAGGAATTGGCCGCGTATTTGATCAGCTCGGCGGTTTCCAGCCCGGTGAACAGGATCGGCGCCTCGATGATATAGAGCGGGCGGTACAGCGTGCGCAGCACTTCCATCGCGCGCGGGCTTTCGGTGCCGATCACCACGCGATCGGGCCGCATGAAATCGGAGATCGCGCTGCCCTCGCGCAGGAATTCCGGGTTGCTCGCCACATCCATCGTCAGATCGGGCCGGACTTCGCGAAGGATTTCGGAGATCCGCCGGCCGGTGCCCACCGGAACGGTCGATTTGGTGATCACCACCGTGGGCGCCGCGAGCACACGGGCCACTTGTTCCACTGCCGCATACACATAGCTGAGATCGGCATGCCCGTCGCCGCGGCGCGTGGGCGTGCCGACCGCGATGAACACGGCCTCGGCCCCGCGCACCGCCTGCGCGATATCGGCGCCGAACGCGAGCCGGCCCGCCCGCGTGTTGTCGGCTACCAGTTCCGGCAGGCCGGGCTCGTAGATCGGGATGCCGCCGCCCCGCAGCAGCGCGAGCTTGGCGGGATCGGCCTCCACCACGCTCACCTCGTTGCCGAATTCGGCGAAGCAGGCGCCGGAAACCAGGCCGACATAGCCGCCGCCGATCATCGCTATGCGCAAAGCCGTCTCCCCGCGGGGCCATGAGGCCTGGCACGGCCGTACGGCGCCCGACCCGGTTTTTCAAGGGGGGGCGAGGCGATCGGCCAGACGCAGCGAAAGCGCAACAATCGTCAGCGTGGGGTTTGCCTGGCTGGAGGTGGCGAACACCGCGCTGCCGGCCACGAACAGGTTGCGCACACCGTGCACGCGGCAATCCGCATCGACCACGCCATCGCGGGGGCTTGCCGACATGCGCGCCGTGCCGATGTGGTGGCCGCCATAGGCGCCGTCGCGCAACGCATCGGCCTCCACCGAAGCCGGATCGAACCGCAGCTCGCCGCAGCCGCTTGCCGCGATATCCTGCGCGAACAATTCGACGGCCCGCCGCACCGTATGCAGATCGAGCGGCGAATACCGCCAATGGATGGCGAGTTGCTGCATGCCGAATGCGTCACGCGAAGCCGCCAGCCGCACGCGGCTTTCCGGGTTGGGCACCTGCTCGGCATGAAAATCCAGGCTGTAGCCGCCGGTTTTGGCCCGCAGCACCACGCTGGGAAATTTGCGGCTCGCAAGAACGCGGCGCCGTGTCCAGACGAATGCAAAGCCGGCGGCCTCAAGCGGGTCGCGCAGCAGATTGGCCAGATGCGGCGCCAGCGCGCCGCGCGGGGCGGCCAGGCGCACCGCGTATTCACGGGCGATCAGCGGACGCGCCAGATGCAGCGCCGACAATGCCGCGCTGCGGTGCCGCGGATCGGCGGCGCGGGGATGGTGCAGACGGGCGACGAAATTGCCGGTGCCGAACGCCATCTGCGCGCGCGCGGAAAGTGCGAAGCGGCGCCGGCAATACACGCCGTCGGCGCCGCGTGCATATTCGTGCCGGACGGCCACGTGCGGTGCCGGAACCAGTTCCGCGGTGGTGCCGGCAAGATGGCACATGTAATAGCGGCCAACCCGGTCATTATCGTTGCCGACGCCGTTCGGCTGCACATCGTTCGATGCAAGCAGCAGACGCGGAATTTCCAACCCGCCCGCGGCCAGCACCACGCGGCGGGGCAGGATGGTGAACGGCGCGCCGCGTGCGGTGCGGACTTCCAGCGCACGCACGCTTGTTCCCACTACGTCCATGCGGATGGCAGTGACGGTGGCGTGCAGCAGCACATGAATTCGCGCACTGGATTGCAGCCGATGACGATAGCGCACGCCGAAATCGGTGGGACAACTGAAGCGTTCGGCCGCTTCATCGGAGAAATGCGCGCCCGTGAAGCCGGCAAGGATCGGCGGCAGCCCGGCACCGGAATAATCGAAATCGCCCGCTTCGCAAAGCGCGTTCGCCGCCGCGTAATACGGCGCGAGGGCTTCGGGACCGATCGGCCAGCCGCTTTCCGGTATCCATGGGCGGGCGGCAAGATCCGCGGCGTCGAACGGCACGCAGCGGCCGCCCCAGATGCCGGTGGCGCCGCCCATCTTGCGTAGCCGGAACCAATCGGGCGGCTTGTGCAGCGCGTTTGCCGTCTCCCCCCGATTGAGGCGCTGCGCCGCCGGCTCGGCCGACATGCCGCCGGATTCCAGCAGCAGCACGGGATGACGCCGCTCGGCCAGGCGCAGCGCCAGCACAATGCCGGCCGGGCCGCCGCCGACGATGCAGGTTTCGGCGTGGATCGCGAGGCCGGCGGGAATGCCGGACGCATCCTCGATCACGCCGGCAATCCGCGGAACCAGGCGGCGCTTTCGGCAATGCCGGCGGCGATCGGTGTGGCTGGAAAGCAAAAGGCAGCGGCTTTGGCG
>CAXUEX010000057.1:0-13048 GCA_964250215.1 uncultured Acetobacteraceae bacterium
GCCCAGCACGCGGCCCAAAAAGGCCAGCGGCGGCGCGGCGGCCGGGCCGGGCAGCGTGCCGGGATCGCGGCTGACCAGCGCCAGCATCGCGGGAAACGGAGCCGGCACGCGCACCAGCACATCGCGCTCGGCGAGCTGCGCGGCCTCGGCGTGCAGCAGCACCGCGTCCTCCGGCCGGTCGCGGAACACCACGGGGCGGCCCGCGAGCAGCATGGCAATGGCGCCCGGCGGCAGCGTGCGCCAGCGCGGCCGGAAGCGTTCGGCGCACAGGGCGGCGGCATCCAAGCCCAGCGTCTGCGGCAATTCGTTGGCCACCCATTCGGCCGGATCGGGCGCGGCGATCGCTTCCAGCACGGCTTCCTGCACGCGCTCCATCATACCGGCGGCGGCTCGTCCGGCGGCCAGCACCTGGTCGGCGCCGGCCTGCATGGCGGCGGCGTGCGCGCGTTCGCGCCGCAGCATGGCGGCCATGTGGTCGGCCAGTTTCTCGCCATGCACGCGGGCAGGCGGTTGCAGCGCGCGATACAGCTCCGGGCGCTGGGCCAGGAAATCCGGATTCGCGCGCAGGTAGCTGGCGACGGCGTGAGAATCGTCCTGCATCGCGCGGGATGATACATGCGGCGCGCGGTGGCGGATATGTTGGCGTGATGGAGCGGGATGCGATGGCGGCGCGGGTGGCCGTTCTGTTGCCGTATCCGTTTGCCGGCCCGTTCGATTACCTCGCGGCGCCGGCGCTGGCGCTGTCGCCCGGCGATATCGTGCTGGTGCCGCTGGGCCGGCGGCAGGAAGCCGGGGTGGTGTGGGATGCGGGGCCGGACGCGGCGGTGCCGGCGGCGAAGCTGAAGCCGGTGACCGCCCGGCTCGACGCGCCGCCGATGACCGAGGCGCTGCGCCGGCTGATCGACTGGGTGGCGGCCTACACGCTCGCGGCGCCCGGCGAGGTGCTGGCCATGGCGTTGCGCGTGAATGCGCTTAGCCCGGTGGCCCCGGCAATGGGCTGGCGCGCCGGCACGGCGGCCGCGAAACCCACGCCGGCGCGGATGCGCGTGCTGACGGTGCTGGGCGATGCGGCCATGACGGGCGGCGAGCTGGCGCGCGCGGCCGGCGTGAGTTCGGGCGTGCTGCGCGCCATGGCGGAAGCCGCGCTGCTGGTGGCCGCCCCGGTGCCGTCAGCTTCGGCCGAGATGCCCGATCCGGCGCATAAGGGCGCTGAACTTTCGATACCGCAACAAATGGCCGCGGACCAGCTCGTGGCCGCCGTGCGGGCCAAAACCTTTGCGGTGACGTTGCTGGATGGCGTCACCGGATCGGGCAAGACGGAAGTTTACCTGGAAGCCGTGGCGGAATGTTTGCGCCAAGGGCGGCAGGCATTGATCCTGCTGCCGGAAATCGCGCTGTCGGCGCAGTTTCTGTCGCGGTTCGCGGGCCGGTTCGGGGCCCCGCCGGCGCAGTGGCATTCCGATCTCGCCAGCCGCACGCGGCGGCAGAATTGGCGCGCGGTGGCGGAAGGCCGCGCGCCGGTGGTGGTGGGCGCACGTTCGGCGCTGTTTCTGCCGTTTCCCGATCTGGGCCTGATCGTGGTGGATGAGGAGCACGAAACCGCGTTCAAGCAGGAGGACGGGGTGGTATACCACGCACGCGACATGGCGGTGGTGCGTGCGCGGCTTTCCGGCGCGCCGTGCGTGCTGGTATCGGCCACGCCGTCGCTGGAATCGCTCGCCAATGTGCAGGCGGGACGCTACGCGCATCTGCAACTGGCGCAGCGGCATGGCGGGGCGAAGCTGCCGGATGTGCGCGCCATCGATCTGCGGGAGGCGCCGCCGGCGCGCGGGCAGTTCCTGTCGCCGGTGCTGATCGAAGCCGTGCGCGAAACATTCGCCGCCGGCGAGCAGGCGATGTTTTTTCTCAATCGCCGCGGCTATGCGCCGCTGACTTTGTGCCGTGCCTGCGGCCACCGGCTTTCCTGCCCCAACTGCACGGCATGGCTCGTGGAGCATCGCGCGCGGCGGGAACTCGCCTGCCATCATTGTGGCCATGCCGAGCCGATCCCCGCCGCCTGCCCGGTGTGCCGCGCGGAAGCTACGCTCGCGCCGATAGGTCCGGGCGTGGAACGGATCACCGAGGAGGCGCGGGCGCTGTTTCCGGAAGCGCGGCTGCTGGTGATGGCCAGCGACACACTACCGGGCCCGGCCAGTGCCGCCGAGGCCGCGCGGGCCATCGAAGCGCGCGAGATCGATCTGATCATCGGCACGCAGATCGTGGCCAAGGGCTGGCATTTTCCGCATCTGACGCTGGTGGGCGTGGTGGATGCCGATCTGGGATTGGGCGGCGGCGATTTGCGCGCGGCCGAACGCACGGTGCAGTTGCTGCATCAGGTCGCGGGCCGGGCAGGTCGTGCGGCGGCACCCGGGCGTGTGCTGCTGCAGAGCTTTTCGCCCGAGCATCCGGTGATGCAGGCGCTGGTGGCGGGCGATCTGGCGGAATTCTATGCGCGCGAATCGGAACTGCGCCGGCCCGGTAACTGGCCGCCCTATGGCCGGCTCGCGGCGCTGATCGTGAGCGCCGACAGCGCCGAGGCCGCCGACATCGCGGCGCGCGATCTGGGCCGCGCCGCGCCGCATCTGGAAGGCGTGGTGGTAATGGGTCCGGCGCCGGCGCCGCTGGCGATATTGCGCGGCCGGCACCGGCGGCGCCTGCTGCTCAAGGCGCGGCGGGACATATCCGTGCAGCCCATCCTGCGCGACTGGCTGGCGCGCGTGCGCGTGGGCCGGCACGTGCGCGTGGATGTGGACATCGATCCGGTGTCGTTCCTGTGACATACGATGCGGATTGCGTGGTGGTGGGCGCGGGCGTGGTGGGGCTCGCGATCGCGCGGGAAATCGCCGCGGCCGGCGCTTCCGTGCTGGTGCTGGAGCGCGCCGAAAATTTCGGCACGGAGACAAGTTCGCGCAACAGCGAAGTGATCCATGCCGGGCTCTATCACGCATCGGATACGCTGAAGGCGCTTCTCTGTGTGCGCGGCAGGGAAATGCTCTATGCGTATTGCCAGCAGCGGGGGATCGCGCACCGGCAATGCGGCAAGCTGGTGGTGGCGGCCACGCAAGCGCAGATGCCGGCGCTCCGCAAGATGCACGCGCGCGGCGTGGAGAATGGCGTTCCCGATCTGCAACTGATGCATGGCGCCGCCGCGCGGGCGCTGGAACCGGCGCTTTCCTGCCACGCGGCGCTGCTTTCCCCGGCCACCGGCATTGTCGATAGCCACGCGCTGATGCTGGCGTTGCTGGGCGATGCGGAAGCTGCCGGGGCGCGGCTGATCTGCCGCGCGGCGGTGCAGCGCGTGGCGCGCGATGGCACGAGCTGGGTGCTGCACGCTCGAGGCACCACGCTGCGCGCCCGCATGGTGGTGCAATCGGCGGGGCTGGGCGGGCAAGCCTTGGCCGCGAACACCGCGGGCTTTGCGGCGGCACGCATCGCCAAGCTGCATCTCGCAAAAGGCAGTTATTTCTCGCTGTCCGGCCAGGCGCCGTTCACGCGGCTGATCTATCCGGTGCCGGAGATGGGCGGCGCGGGTATCCATCTCACGCTCGATATCGCGGGACAGGCGCGGTTCGGGCCGGATGTGGAATGGGTCGATACGGTGGATTACCGAGTGGATGCGGGCCGCGCTGCCGCCTTTGCCGCCGCGATCCGAACCTACTGGCCCGAAGTTCCGGAAGCAAAACTACATCCTGCGTACGCCGGCATTCGCCCGAAACTGGCCGGGCCGCCAGAAGGTGGATCCGATTTCGCGATTCTGGGGCCGCCGGCGCACGGCCTGCCCGGGCTGGTGGCCCTGCTGGGCATCGAATCCCCCGGGCTCACCGCCTGTCTGGCAATCGCCGCGCATGTCGCTGGGCTGCTCGGGTTTCAGGCGTGCGCCGCGTAATCGTACGGACCGCCCGCCGCCAGCGCCCGCTGATAAGCCGGCCGCGCGGCAATGCGGGTGAGCCATTCCTGCAGCCGGCCGTGCTTGCTCAGCCCCAGCCGCGCATTCGCGGTTTCCACCGGAAAGCTCATCATCACATCGGCGGCCGTCATGTCCGGGCCGGCGAACCATCCGCTGCGCGCCAGCTCCGCATCCATGTAATCGAGCTGCGCCGCCAGAGTCGGGCCGAGATAGCCGCGCTGCACCGCGCCTTCGATGATCCGGCCGACCGGGCGCAGCAGCGCCGGCATGCGCTTCGGCATCTCGGCAAACACCAGCGTCATCACCAGCGGCGGCATGGCCGAGCCCTCGGCGAAATGCATCCAGAAAGTGTGGCGCAACCGATCTTCCGCATCGCTCGGGCGCAGCTTGCCTTCGCCGTGACGGTCCAGAATATATTCGAAAATGGCGCCGGTTTCGGCCACGGTATGCGTGTCGTCGGTGATCACCGGCGATTTGCCCAACGGGTGCACGGCTTTCAGCGCTGCCGGCGCCAGCATGGTTTTCGCATCGCGCTCGTAACGCTTCACCTCGTACGGCGTGCCCAGTTCTTCCAGCAGCCACAGCACGCGCTGCGAGCGGGAATTGTTCAGGTGGTGGACGGTCAGCATCGACGGTATCCTGGGGCAATGGGAGGGCGGGGTTTGGACGACGACGCACGGCGCTTCACCGCCCTGCCGCTGGCACAGCTTCTGCCCGGCCTGACGCGGCCCGTCTATCGCAAGCGTTCGCCCGCCGGCGCGCTGCTGATGAGCGAATGGGCCGAGATCGTCGGCCCGCGCCTGGCGGCGGAGACCGAGCCCCGGCGGCTGGCGGCGGGCCAGCTCACGGTGGCGTGCGACGGGCCGGTGGCGATGGAACTGCAGCATCTCGCGCCGGCGCTCATTGAGCGCATCAATGCCCATGCCGGCCAGCCCGTGGTGGAGCGGCTGCGCTTCGTGCAAGACCGGGTGCGGCGTCCGCCGTCGCCGGCCGCGCCGCCTGCTTCGCGCGAACCGCTGCCGGTGGAAGGCCTGCCCGCCGGTGAGCTGAACACCGCGCTGGGGCGACTGCTGGCGGCGATCCTGGCGCGAAAATGAGCGACGCGCGCGGCGAATTCGATCGCATCGCCCGGTATTTCGCGCCGCTCGCGGCACAAGCGGGGCTGGGACTGACCGACGATGCGGCCGTGTTTGCGCCGCCGCCGGGGCGCGAACTGGTGGTGACGGCCGATGCGATGGTTGAAGGCGTGCATTTCATGGCCGGCGATCCGCCCGATCTGATCGCGCGCAAATTGCTGCGCGTGAACCTCTCCGATCTCGCGGGCATGGGGGCGGCACCGCTGTATTACTGGCTGACGCTCGCCGTGCCGCGCGAAACGCCCGCGAGCTGGTTTGCGGAATTTGCGCAAGGACTGGCGCACGACCAAGCGGCGTTCGGCATCGCGCTCGCGGGCGGCGACAGCAGTTCCACCGCCGGCCCGGTGTCGCTGTCGCTCACCGCCATCGGCCACGTCGCGCCCGGCACGGCGTTGCGGCGGAACGGTGCGCGGGCCGGCGACGGAGTTTGGCTGACCGGCACGATCGGCGAGGCGGCGCTGGGGCTGCGCGCACGGCAGGGCCGGATGGCCGATCCGGGCGGCACGCTGGCGCAGCGGTATCTGGTGCCGGAGCCGCGGATGGGCATGGAACTGTGCGGGATTGTTTCGGCCGCCATGGATGTTTCCGATGGTCTGGTGCAGGATGCGGGACACATCGCGCGCGCTTCCGGCGTGCGCGTCATCATCGAGGCGGCGCGCGTGCCCTTGCCGTCTGCGGCGCGCGCTGCGACACCGGCACTGGTTGAGATTTGTCTCACCGGCGGCGACGATTACGAGTTGCTGTTGACGGTTCCCGCGGATCGGGAAAACGCCCTGCTGCGTGAGATGCAGCGCGCGGCAATTCCGGTCGCGAAGATCGGTAGATGCGAAGCCGGCAAGCCGACCGTTACCGTTTTCGACGCGGCCGGAAACGCAATGGCGTTTGCGCGCGCGGGATGGCAGCACTTCTGATTGCAGCGATTGCGGAATGCGGGGCTTCCCGGCATTCTGCGGCATCATGCAAATCGAGAAGTTTCACGGTGCGCGCATCGCCGGCATCGTTCCCGCGGTAGCGCGGCTGCGCATCGCGGTTTTTCGCGAATGGCCGTATCTGTATGATGGCGATACGGCTTATGAGGAACGCTACCTGCGCACCTACACGGCAAGTCCGAGTGCGGCGGTGTTCGTGGCGTTCGACAAGGTGGATCCGGTGGGCGCCAGCACGTGCATCCGGCTTTCCGAGGAAAGGCCGAACATCGTGCAGCCGCTGCGCGATGCCGGGCACGATCCAGCGAAAATCTGTTATTTCGGCGAATCTGTTTTGCTGCCGCGGTTCCGTGGCGGCGGCCTGGGCGTGCGGTTCTTCGCGCTGCGCGAGGCGCACGCGGGAACGCTCGGCTGCAGCATGGCCGCTTTCTGCGCCGTGCAGCGGCCCAAGGATCATCCGGCGCGGGCCACGGATTTCGTGCCGCTCGATCATTTCTGGCGGCAGCGGGGATTCGAGGAGCGGCCGGATTGCACCTGCGAGATCGCCTGGAAGGAAATCGGCGAGGCGCGCGAGACGTCGAAGCGCATGGTGTTCTGGACGAAGCAGCTGCGATGAGCGCGCTGCGGCTCGGCACGCTGGCCTACGCAATTACCGCGCCGGCGAGCTTCGCGGCCTGGCAGGAGAAACTCGAAAGCTTGCTGCAACAGGGCGCCGCGCACGCCGATCTGCTGCTGCTGCCGGAATACGCGGCCATGGAGCTGGCGGCGTCTGTTCCCGGCGGCGGCGATGCGGCCGCGGAACTTGCGCGGGTGGCTGCCATGTCCGGGCGCGTGCTGGAAGCGTATCGCGCCGCCGCGATGCGGCATGGCGTGTGGCTGGCGGCGGGTTCGCTGCCGTGGGTGGAAGCCGCGCGGGTGCGCAATCGCGCGCCGCTGATTTCGCCGCAGGGCCACGTGGCGTTCCAGGACAAATGCCGCATGACGCGGTTCGAGGCCGAAGACTGGGGCGTCGAAGCCGGGGAGCCGGTGGCCGTGTTCGAAACCCCATGGGGCCGGATCGGCATCGCCATCTGTTACGATTGCGAGTTTCCGGAGATCGTGCGGGCGCAGGCCGAAGCCGGGGCGTGGCTGATCCTGGTGCCGAGCTGCACCGATACGCGGCACGGCGATTTCCGCATCCGCATCGCGGCACGGGCGCGGGCGCTGGAATGCCAGGTGTTCGTGGCCGTCGCCGCCACCGTGGGCGAGGCGCCGGCGCTGGCGGCGCTGGATCGCAATTGCGGCCGCGCCGCGGTGTATGGCCCCGTGGATCGCGGCTTCGCCGAGGATGGCGTGGTTGTGCAGGGCGAGGTGGATGCCGCCGGCTGGGTATTCGCCACGTTGGACCCGGCGCGCATCGAGACCGTTCGCGGCGAGGGTGCGGTGCGCAACTGGCGCGACCGGCTGCCAGGGCCGCCTTCCTGCCGCGTGGAAGCCGGGCTGATGGGCGTGTCTTGAAAGAGTCACAGTTCTTCGTGCAACCCTGGCGGCCGCCGAGCTTCAGCTTTCACCTGTTGGGATCGAAAGCATGACCAGCGCCGCCACCGCCGATTTCACCGAGGCCGACGAATCCGGCATCACGCGCGAACACTGGAAAATCCTGTTCATATCCGGAATGGGATTCTTCACCGACGCCTACGATCTGTTCATCATCGGCGTCGCCATGAAGCTCATCAAGGAGCATTGGCACGTCTCGCCGCTCGCGGAAGGTCTCGTCACCTCCACGGCGCTGCTGGCGTCGGCGGTGGGTGCGCTGCTGTTCGGCCGGGTGGCCGACATGCTCGGGCGCAAGCGGATCTATGGCTACGAAGTGCTGGTGCTGGCGGGCGGCGCCATCGCCTCGGCGTTTTCGCCCGATATCTGGTGGCTGATCGGCTTTCGCGTGGTGCTGGGCATCGGCATCGGCGGCGATTATCCGGTGAGCTCCACCATCATGAGCGAATATTCCGGCAAGCGGCATCGCGGCATGATGGTGAGCCTGGTGTTCGCCATGCAGGCGGCGGGATTGATCGTGGGGCCATTGCTGGCGGCGGGGCTGTTGATCGCCGGGATTTCGCACGATCTCATCTGGCGTCTGCTGCTGGGCCTGGGCGCGGTGCCGGCGCTGGTGGTGTTCCAGGCGCGGCGCCATCTGGCCGAAACACCGCGCTTCCAGCACGCCGCAAAGGCCCGCACGCAGCCGGTTTCGTTCGCGGAAGGGTTTCGCCGGCTCTGGCAGCGCCGCGATCTGCGCACGCGCCTGGTGGGCGCGAGCCTGGCGTGGTTCCTCATGGATTTCGCGTATTACGGCAACACGGTGAGCAGCCCCACCGTGCTGCACGCGCTGGTGCCGAAAGCCAGCCTGCTGCAGAGCACGCTGACGCAGCTTACGGTGTTCGCGGTGGCGGCGGTGCCGGGATATTTCGTGGCGGCAGCCATGATCGATCGCATGGGCCGCAAACCCATCCAGGTGCTGGGCTTTGCCATGATGGCCGTGAGCTTCGCGGCCATGGCGCTGATTCCGGGCATTGACAAACTGATCTTCCCGTTTCTGATCATTTACGGTTTCAGCTATTTCTTCACCGAATTCGGCCCCAATGCCACCACGTTCGTGTATCCCGCCGAATTGTTTCCGGTGGAAGGCCGCACGACGGGGCACGGGATCGCCTCGGCCGCCGGCAAGGTGGGCGGCTTCGCGGGCGTGTTCACCTTTCCGCCGCTCATGGCCTGGCACGGGTTGCTCACCGCGGAACTCGGGGCCGCGATCGCCAGCGTGCTCGGCATCGTGGTGACTCTGGCCATGCTGCCCGAAACCAAGGGCCGCACGCTGGAGGAACTCAGCGCCGCCCCGGCTTGACGGCAAACCGCGATCAGCCATGCACCGTCATGTCGGTGAGCCGGCGGTATTCCTCCACCGCAAACCGGTCTGTCATTCCGGCGACGTAATCACAAACCGTGGCCGCGGCTTGCGCGGGCTGGCCCTCGCCGGCGCGGGCGCGCCAACCGTCCGGCAGCATCGCCGGATCTTCGTGCAGCAATGCAAACAGCGCCTCGGTCATCCGGCGGGCCTTGCTCGTCATCCGGTTCACGCGCCAGTGCCGATACATGCGCGCGCGCAGAAACTCCTTGATCGCGTGATTGGCTTCCGCAATTTCCGGCGAAAAGCCGATCACCGGCTTTTTCGCGCGCCGGATCGCCTCGGCATCGGCCGGTGCCAGCGCCGCAATACGCCGGCCGCTTTCCGCCACCACATCGCCGATCAGCGCATGGATCACACGCCGGATCGTTTCGTGCCGCAGCCGTTCTGGCGGCACGTCCAGACCGGACCGCCGCGCCTCGGCCAGCGCTTCCCGCACCAGCGGCAGATGGCCGATTTCCTCGGGCCCGAACAGCGCGGCACGCATGCCGTCATCCAGATCGTGGCTGTGATAGGCGATGTCGTCCGCAAGCGCCGCCACCTGCGCTTCCGCGGTGGGCTGCGTGCCGAGTTCCAGATCGAAGCTTTTGTTGAACTCCGCGATGTAGGCCGGCGGTTTCGCCAAAGGACCGTTGTGCTTCACCAACCCTTCCAGCGTTTCCCAGGAAAGATTTAGCCCGTCGAACGCCGCATACCGGGTTTCCAGGCGCGTCACGATCTTCAGCGTCTGCGCGTTGTGGTCGAAGCCGCCGAACGGTTTCATGCGCGCGTTCAGCGCGTCCTCGCCCGCATGGCCGAACGGCGGGTGGCCCAGATCGTGCGCCAGCGCCAGCGCCTCGGCCAGATCCTCGTCCAGCGCCAGCCGGCGCGCGATGGACCGCGCGATCTGCGCCACCTCCAGGCTGTGCGTCAGCCGCGTGCGGTAGAAATCGCCGACATGCGTGACGAACACCTGCGTTTTATATTGCAGCTTACGGAACGCGGCGCAGTGGATGATCCGGTCGCGATCGCGCGCCCAGGGGCTGCGGGCCGATTCCGGCTCGGGGTGCAGCCGGCCGCGCGTGGCGGCGGGGTTCACGGCGTGGGGGGCGACCAATTCGGGCTCCGCGGGGATTGCGGGCGCATCACGCGCTGGCGATATTGGCGGCGTCAACGGCAAGGGGGCCCGGTTGGGCGATCTCACGATAAGGGGGCTGGGTGAGGCGCTACAGGCGCGGCTGCAAAGCCTGGCCGCCGCGCATGGCCGAACGCTGGAGGACGAGGCCCGGCTGATTCTTGCGGCGGCGCTGGGGCCCGAACGCGTGGAGCCGGACAATTTGGCCGATGCCATCATGGCGATATTCCAACCTCTGGATGGCGTGGACCTGCCGATCCCGTCGCGCGATCCGATCCGCGATCCGCCAGATTTTCGGTGATTCTGCTCGACACGAACGTCATATCCGAACTGATGCGCGCCAGCCCTGATCCCGGCGTGGTCCGCTGGATGCGGGCCCGTTCACGGGCAAGCATCCATACGTCTGCAATTACCGAGGCCGAACTCCGCCTCGGCGCGGCTCTCCTTCCACATGGACGGCGCAGAGCCGCACTTCAGGAAGGGATCGAACGGATAATCACTCAACTGATCGCAGGCCGCATCCTGCCGTTCGACAGCGCTGCCGCCGCTCAGTTCGCCTCGGTCGTCAGCCAGCGCCGGCTTGCCGGGCGGCCGATCGCCCAGGCCGACGCGCAGATCGCCGCCATCGCCCGCGCCCGGGCCATGACGCTCGCCACCCGCAACCTGCGGGATTTCGCCGCCACCGGCGTGACCCTGGTCGATCCCTGGGCGGCCTGACCCCACCCCGCTTCAATCCGCCCGGCATCGGCCCTACATTCCGGCCATGAACCGCTTCGACATCTCGCCCCGCGCCGCCGCCCGCATCGCGGAGATCGCCGCCTCCGAAGGCGGCTTGGCGCTGCGCGTGGCCGTGCTGGCCGGCGGCTGCAGCGGCTTTCAATACAGCTTCGCCCTGGATGCCGACCGCCAGGCCGACGATCTGGTCATCGAGCGGGAAGGCGCCACGGTGCTGGTCGATCCGGTAAGCCTCGATTTGCTCGCGGGCGCCGAGCTCGATTTCAAGGACGAGCTGATGGGCAGCTACTTCGCCGTGCGCAACCCGAACGCCACCAGCGCCTGCGGCTGCGGCACGAGCTTTTCGGTGGATTGAGGCGCCGCCCGTGCGCCTCGCCACCTGGAACGTGAACGGCGCCCGGGCGCGGGAGAAGAACATCTGCGCGTGGCTGGAGCGCGAGCAACCCGATCTTCTGCTGCTGCAGGAAATCAAGGGCGAGGCCGCGAATTTCCCGGCCTGTTTCGCGGCCGTGGGTTACGAATGCGCCATCGTCGGCCAGAAGGGCTTCAACGGCGTCGCCACGCTCAGCCGCGGGGCCGCCGAAATCACCGCGCGGCGCCTGCCCGATCTGCCGGACGACGACGCGCAGGCGCGCTATGTGGAGGTGGAATACCAGGGCCTGCGCGTGGGCAACCTCTATCTGCCGAACGGCAATTCCGGCGGCGAAACAGGCTATGCCTACAAGCTGCGCTGGATGGAGGCACTCGCAGCGCGCGCGCGGGCGCTGCTGGCCGACGAGGTGCCGCTCGTGCTGGCCGGCGATTACAACGTCTGCCCCGAGGATATCGACATGGCGCCCGGCGTGCTGGGCAGCGAGGATGCGCTGGTGCGGCCCGAGACGCGCGCGCGCTATTGGGCGCTGCTGTGGCAAGGCTTCACCGATGCCATCCGCGCCGTGCAGCCGCACGGGCCGGTCTATACGTTCTGGGATTATCAGGCCGGCTGCTGGCAGAAGGATCGCGGCCTGCGCATCGACCATGCGCTATTATCGGCGCCCGTGGCGGAACGGCTGATCTCGGCGGTGCCGGATAAACAGGAGCGGGACCGGGAAACGCCTTCCGATCATGTGCCCGTGATGCTGCAACTCGCCTGAGGCTTGCGCGCCCGCCGGCAAGCATCGGAACAGTAGCGCACTTCGTGCCACACCCGGGCCCATTTCTTGCGCCATGCGAACGGCCGCCCGCAGGTGGCGCAGATCGTCCGCGGCAGGTCGGATTTCAGGCGGATACGCGCAGCACGCCGTCCCGGCCGCGAAACTGCACCAGCTCGCCCAGCCGCACCATGTAATTCACATGCGCCACCACTTCGCTGAACGCGAAACCCATCTGGTGCGGATCGAGTTCGCGCCGGAACACGGTCGGCACCAATTCCACGGCCGTGCGCGGCGCCGCCTGGCAGGCTTCGCGAATCATCGTGCAGCGGCCTTCGTGATGCGCCGTCAGTTCCGCCACGCGAACATGCAGGCCGGTGAACGGCAGATGATGGCCCGGCAGCACCAGCGCATCCTCCGGCACGGTGCGGCGCAGCGCGGCAAGCGAGGCCAGGTATTCGCCCAGCGGATCGGCATCGGGCTCCATCGCCTGCACGCTGATATTCGGCGAAATCTTCGTCATCACCTGGTCGGCCGAAAAGAACAGCCCGGCATCGCGGCAGAACAGCATGGCCTGTTCCGGGGAATGGCCGCCGCCGGTGAGCACCTCCAGCCGGTGCTCGCCCACATGCAGCGTCTCCCCGGCCACCAGACGGTGATTTTGCGTCGGCAGGCCGGAAGTGAGGCGCAGATAGCCCAGACCCTGGCCGCGCACGAGCTCGGTGGTTTCGGGCGGCACGCCGCGTTCCTCGTAGAACTGGCGGTTCGCGGCGATGGCGCTGTTCTGGATGGCCAGCGAAAACAGGTATTCGGTACGCGGCATGTGCACCGGCGCCGCGAAGCGCTCGGTGAGCCAGCCGGCCAAGCCCATATGGTCGGGGTGGAAGTGCGTGGCGATCACGCGCGTGATCGGCCGACCGCCCAGCGCGCCGGCCAGCAGCGTTTCCCAATGCGCCTTGCTGTCGTCCAGCGCGATGCCGGTATCGATGGCCGCCCAACCGTCCCCATCCTCGATAAGGAACACGTTCACGTGGTCCAGCCGGAAGGGCAGGGGAAAGCGCGCCCAGAGGATGCCCGGGGCAATTGCCAGCGCCTCGCCGGGCGGCGGCGGCTCGGGGTGCGGGTG
>CAXUEX010000057.1:13148-16942 GCA_964250215.1 uncultured Acetobacteraceae bacterium
TGGTCGGCGTAGTTGCCGATAATCGTTCCGGCCGCATTCACCGCAACCACCTGCAACGATTGCGCCTGCGCGAAGAACGGCAGATGCACGCTCGCATACCGGCCGTGATAATAAATCCAGAAACCGTCGTGCAGCTGGCTGGAACTGCCGATCACTTCGCCTTTCGGCCCCGTGCCGACCACGGCATTGTCGGTATAGTCGGGATCGTCGTACAATTTTGCCGTGCCGTCCTTGTACACGAAGCCGTTTCCGGCCGAGGAACTCGATGGCCATACCTGCCCGCCGACACCCCCAGAGCGGTCCACGAAGCTCGGATAAGTGGCATAATATTGCGTCATGATCGGCGTCACCACGGAGCCCTTCTGCGTGAACGCGCCAACCACCGGCGATGTGCCGTCGCAATAGCCCGCGATCGTGCCGCTGGCGTTGATGGCGGTAAATTCCGCGACGTATTCGCCGCACGGAAAGCCTTGCACCGCCTCGGTGCGACCCGAAAATATCACCGGCACGATCGGGCCCGACATCACCGGAACGTTGCCCACCGCCAGCCCCGCATTGTCCACGCCCACCAGCCAAGGGCTGTTCGGGCCGAGCACGGTGGCCGGCACCGTCACCACGCGAAGGGTGCGCGGATCGTAGCGGTAGTAATCATCGTTCGGATCGGGGCCGTTATAGCCGTCCGGTAAAACACCCACCACCACGCCCTTGTCGCTGATCGCCTCGGCATACGGATAGGCGCCATTGGGCCCGGGCGGCACCGTGGCATAGCTGCCGTTCGTCCAGATGAACGGCAGGTTCTGCGGCCCACGGCTGCCCACCACCTGGCCCGCATCGTTGAGGCCGCTGACATAGCTTGTGCCACCCAGATCGAAGCTGACGAACCGGAATTGCCCGGCCATCGCCGGCGAGGCGCCGAGCGCGCAGGCCGCCGCCAGTGCGAACCGAAAACCAGACATGGGAAACCCTTTGCCGTCAGTGCGGGGATCATTACCCTAAAGTTTTTAACCGGATCGATAACAGTCTTGAGAGCGTTACAATTTTTGTACTCAGGGTTGCAGGAAGCCGGCGCGCGTTCGCGTAATCATCGCCTTCGATTGCCGGAATTCCCGCCGCTCAGAACGTCAAATTCGTCCGCACCCCGATCACCGCCTCGTCGCGCAACCGCTCGGTCGGGTGCAGCGGGTTCGGAATGCCGCCGCCTGGATCGAACACATATTGAAAATCCGGCTGCACCTGAAACCACGGCCGCAGCGTCGCCTGATACGTAAGCTCCACCAGCGCTTCCGAGCCGCGCCGTGGGTAGGCGGGGTTGCCGGTGTAGAACGCGGTTTCGGCATCCAGCAGTCGCGCCGTGTCGCCGATGCGCACCCACCCCAGGCCGATGCCGGCTGTGTCCTTCGCGCGGCCCAATGGGGCCTGCCAGTTCAGGCCGGCATCCACGAACACGTCGATCGGGTTGCGGTCGCCCGGTGCCCCCATGGCGCGGACAAACGCGCCGATGCCGCTGGCGCTGCCCGCCGCTTGCCGCCAGAGCAACTGGTCCGCCACCGCATATACACTCCAGTTCCGCAGCCGCCCGCGCGGCACGCCGGTGCTCTGCGGCGACGCGAGCGAATTGCCCGCATTATCCTGTTGCTGATCCGGAAAGCTTCCGGAATGGTACCACATGCCCAGCTTGTAGGTGCCCGGCAAGCCGCTGCCACTTTGGTTGATCGCGCGCTGCAACTCGGCGAATACCAGCGCCCCACCATCCAGGTTGAAGCTCGTGCCCGAACCATCGAGCTTCTGCGGATCGCCGCTGCGGCGCGGCGCCGGGTCGCCGTTGAACAGCGCCAGCAGCACGGTGGTGTTGGCTGCCGGCTGCACTTTCAGCCGCACCGCCGGCGTGCCGAGCGGATAGGCGGGGCCGCCGCCCGGCAGATCGAACGCGTTCAGCGGCACGAAGCCGAAACCGGCATTGATGAACAGCGCCGCGTACTGGCTGGTGGTGAACTCCTGGTCGGCGGCCTGCTGCCCCACGCGCAGCGTAACTTTCCCGCCGACGAACGATTGCTCGTACCAGGCCTCGAACAATTTCACGCTGCGGTCCGCCTCGGCGCTGCTCACGGTCTGCAGATTGTCGAGATCGTTGAAGCTCAGGCCGCGGCCGTAGATCGCAAAGGCGCTGATCTCCATGCTGCCGCCCGGCAGGTGGAAGGCCGCCCCGGTATCCACTTGCAGCATCGCCTCGCCCAACCCCTCGAAGATCGCACCCTGGCGCAAGCCGCCGGTGGGATTGCCGAACCCCTCGTTCAGATCGGTCAGGCCCAGCGTGATGCCGTGCGCGGCCAGCGCCGGGCGCAAACCGGCCAGATCGCCCAGCAAATCGCCGCTGTAATCCGGTCCCGTGGCGGCCGGCGCGGGCGTGGGGTTCTGCGGCACCGCCGGCCCGGTTTGGCCGAACGCCGGCGCCGCAGGCAGCAGGCAAAGCAGCGCGGTGCGCAGGCGCGTTTGCGGCCGATGCATGAGCTTCCCCCCGAAATCGCCGTCCCCTCTAGATGCGAATCAGTCGCAATTGCAACCGAGCCGGATCAACGGGTTAGCAGCCGCCGGTTCAGTTCGCCGTGCAGCCACCGCAGCGGGTAGCTCAGCCGCTTCGCCGCCACATAAATCGCCGCATCGGCGTGCTGCGCCGCCCGGTCCAGAAATCCCGCGTCGGGCCGCCGACCGGCATCCGCTTCCGGCTCCGAGCCAGCGCTGCCGAGCTTTTCCCGCAGCCAGTCCGGGCCACCCTGCTCGCCGATCAGGCGCCGGCAAGCGGCCTCCGCCGCCCGCTCCGGCGCACCGTGCACAAGCGGTGCCCCCGAAGGCGCCGGAACGTTCGGTTGCAAATTCAGCGTCATGCCGGTTTCCGTCCGCAGCCGGGCCTGCATGGCGGCGCGGTAGGCCAGATCGGCGGTGAGCGCGGTCGTATCCACCAGCACCGCGCCAGCGCGGTGCGCGGCGAGCGAGGACGCGGCCCAGAAACTCAGAAAGCCCCGGTAGCGCTCGGCCCAATCCAGACGCCGCACGTGCCGCTCGGCGGTGTCGAACGCCAGGCCCAGATCGCGCCCCAGCGTGGGTGCCATGGAAACGCCGAGCGCCGCGATGCTGGAAGCGACCAGCGGGTGCGCGCGATTGCGCGCCAGAATCACGAACGGCGCCTGCACAAAATACTGGTTGTGGTGCTGGGTGAGCTGGAGCCGGCCGGAAATCCATTGCGGCCAGGGATCGCGCGTCACCAGCAGGTGCAGCGCTTCTGGAAAGCGCGCCTGCAGCCAGGCGATCCGGCCGAGCGACCGGCAGAATTTCAGCACCGGCCGGCGGCCTTCGCGCGCCGCGGCGTCGAGCAGCGATTGCAGATACGCTTGCAACGCCGGATCTTCGCTTTCCGGGCCGGCGAAGAAATCGTCGAACGCGAAGCGGCTTTCGTAGCCGGTCACGCCGCGGCCGCGCGGCCGCAGCAGGCCGGCATATTCGGCGAAATAGGGTTCGGTGGTGTCGTGGCCCGAGGACCAGTCGGCCGGCCGGAACCGTGCGGCCTCGCGCGGTCCGATCCTGGCCAGCCGCTCGTGCAGCGGTTCGTAGAAGGCGCGCACCTGCCGCTGCTCGCGGAACGCGCTCCACAACCAGGTGCCCAGGCTGCGCCAGCCCGTATGCAGAAAAACCGGACGGGTCTCGCTCATCGCCGCGCCCGCCGTGCGGCAGCGGCATCGGCCAGCAGCGTGGCCGCGAACACACCCGCCAGCAGCAGCAGCAGCGGCCCGGAAGCGTGC
>CAXUEX010000058.1:0-16928 GCA_964250215.1 uncultured Acetobacteraceae bacterium
GCCAGAACGTTCCGCATACGTAACAAAAACAGCGCCCCCGGCCAGAAATCACCCCTCCGGCTCCCGCAAAACCACTCCCCCCGCCGCCGCAGCCCCAGCCAGTAATACGCCGCCGAAACCGCCATCACCGCCGCCGTCGCCACCAGGCTCTTCCGTCCCACCTTCGGATCCAGCGCGCTCGTATAGATAACAAAGCCCAGCGCCAGCAGCGCCAGCACCGGCGGCCAAGGATAGAACGGCATCTTGTAGCGCGCATGGGCCGTCCGCCCGCTCCGCCGCCCCACGATCGCGGCGAGGCACAGCGACGCATAAACCACCACGATCGTGGTGGAAGTCAGCACCAGCAGCAACTGCATATCCACGAAACACAGCATCGCCGCCAGCACGCCGGTCACCAGTGTCGCCACCCACGGCGAGCCGAACCGCGGATGCACGCGCATCAGCGCGCGGTTGATCGGCCCGGCCCAAACCTCGTCGCGCCCGCTGCTGAACAACATGCGCGCCACCAGCACCACCACCGCGATATCCGCATTCACGATCGCCAGCGCCACGCACAGATTGATCGCCGTGCCCAGCGCCCGCCCGCCGCGCTCGCGCACGAAATCGCCGAACATCGTGTCGCTGCCGAACAGTGCCGCCAGGTCCTGCCCGCCATGCAGCATCGCCGCCAGCGGCACGATCTGCGAAACCACGCTGATCGCCAGCGCCAGCATCACCGCGCGCGCCACATGCCGCGGCGCCTCCTGCGTCTCCTCGCCCAGATAGATCGCATTGCCGTAACCATAGAACGCGAAAATCGCCACCGAAGTGGCCAGTGCGATGGCCCCGGCACTCGCCGGCACCAATTGCCCCGCCGCATCCAGCATCACCGGATGCGCCAGCGTCGCGATCCAGGAACGCGCCGGATAGAAAAAACCCAGCGCCGTCACCACCACCAGCGCCACCAGTTCCAGCAGCAGGAATATGCCGGTGATCAGCGCGTTGGTGCGCACGTTCAGGATGGCGCAGAACGTGGTGAACGCAACGCAGAACAGCGCATCGCCGATCGCCGAGGTGCCGCGCACCAGCGCGCCGATGTAGTTGCCCAGCCCCAGCGCCACCACCGTGATCGTCAGCGCCAGCACCACCAGGTTCACACCCAGGATCACGAAACCCGCCGGCTTCCCCAGCGTCCGTCCCACAATGGCGTATTCGCCGCCCGTCAGCGGATACGCGCTTGCCAGCTCGGCATACACATAGGCCGTGAGCAGGCTGACAAACGCGCCGCCCACAAAACTCAGCAGCGCACCCGATCCCGCCTGCTCCACGATCCCCGGCACGATGACGAAAATCGAGGAAGCCGGCGTCACCGAGGAAAGCGTGATCAGCAGCACGCCCAGCGTCTTCATGCTGCGCGGAAACGCCGCCGCCACCACGCTCGTGTCGGCTTGCCCAATACTCATAAATAGAACCTGTATTCCGGATCCGTCACGGCATCGAGCAGCGCCGCCGCTTCCGCCTGTTTCAGCGCCACGAACAGCCGCAGAAAATCGGCGCCCACATAGCGCGGCAGCACTCGCGCGCCCGACATCGCTCCGAGCGCCGCGAAAATATCGCGCGGCGGCGGCGGCGCGTCCGCATCCACCGCCAGCGACTGCGCAATGCCATGATGCGCCGCCGCCAGCACCGCCGCCATCGCCAGATGCGGCGAGGCATCGGCGCCAGCCACCCGATGCTCGACGCGTCGCGCCGCGCCCGCGCCGGCGGGAATGCGGAACGCCACATCCCGCCGGTTCTCGCCCCACGCACCGTCCAGCGCAACGAACGCGCCCGGCCGGTAGCGGCGATACGCGCTGAAGCTCGGCGCGAAGAACGCCATGCTCTCCCGGTGCAGCGCGCGCATCCCGGCAATCGCCCGGCGCAGCAGCGCCTCGCCGCCATCGGCCGCGAAGCGGTTGCGGCCTGTTTCATCTACAAAACTAAGATGCATGTGCAGCCCGCTGCCCGGCTGATCGGCATAGGGCTTGGCCATGAAGCTCGCGCGCGCGCCCCTCGCAGCTGCCACCCCCAATGTCGCCCGCCGCAGCAGCGCCGCCTGGTCCGCGGCCAGCAGCGGATCGGCAAGATGCGGCAGGTTCACCTCGAACTGCCCCGGCCCGTATTCGCTAACCAGCGCGCCGGCGGCAATGCCCTGCGCCGCCAGCGCCGCGTGCAACGCATGCAGGAATTCGCCATGGTCTTCGATGCGCTGCACGCAAAGATGCCCGGCCGATCCGGCAATGTCGCCGTTGCGCAAACGTGGCGGCACCGGCCGGCCCTGCGCATCCGGCACAATCAGGTAGAACTCCAACTCGCACGCAACCACCGGATGCAGCCCATCGGCGCGGCATATGGCCACCACATCTTCCAGCACGCGGCGCGGATCGAACCATTGTCCCGCCATGCCGAGCTGCACCTGCGCCAGCCCCACGCGCCACGGCACCGGCATCGGCGTCCCGGGCAGCGGCATCGCGATGGCATCCGGGTCGCCGTCCTCCGCGCCCAATCCCAGCGGCCCGCGCGAGGCGCCGGTTGCATCCAGGATCAGCGCGCTCGCCGAAAAGGTGATGCCCTCGCGCAACAGCCCAGGCCACGCGGACGCGGGCAAACGCTTGCCCCGGGCGATACCGTTCACGTCGAAGACGAAAGCATCGAGGAATTCGCAGCCATCGGGCAGCGCCTCGGCGGCGCGGGACGAAAGGTCCATGGCGCCAGTTTGGCGGCCGGATACGCGCTTGCAAAGCCGGCATGGTTCTCGCAGGGCCGCGATCGGCCTTATGGCTTGCGCGGCGCGGCGCGGCGGGACCAAGCTGGAATTTTCTCCGGGGGGAAATCATGGGACGAAAGCGATGTGCTGCCTGGCCGGTCATCATCGGCGCCGGATTGCTTCCTGTTGCGGCATCGGCGCAGACCGCCGGCACCGCTAAGGTGACCGGCGGCAAGCACATCGAGGAAGTCACCGTCACCGCGCAGAAGCGCGCGCAGAACGTCCGCAAGGTGCCGATCAGCATCAGCGTGCTGAGCAGTCAGCAGCTCAAAGCCGACCACATCCAGAACTTCGCCGATCTCACCCGCGCCGTTCCGAACCTGTCGTTTTCCAGCGGCGCCGGACCCGGCACCTCCACACTGGAAATCCGCGGCGTCGCGAGCGAGGCGGGCACCGCAACGGTAGCGCTTTATCTCGACGATGTGTCTCTCACGACACGCAACATCTACACCGAGGGAACCGCCGAGCCGCGTTTCCTCGACATCTCGCGCGTCGAAGTGCTGCGCGGCCCGCAAGGCACGCTGTATGGCGCCAGCGCGCTCGGCGGCACGCTGCGCTACATCACCAACCAGCCGGACCTGGAAAAATACGGCGGCAGCGTCTTCAGCGAACTCTCCGGCACCTACCACGGCAGCGTGAACTGGGACGAGCAGGGCGTGGCCAACATCCCGCTGATCCCGGGCCAGCTCGCGCTGCGCGTGGCCGGCGAAACCGGCGGCAACTCCGGCTATATCAACAACATCGATCCAACGACCGGGCAGACCATCAAGGCCAACATCAATTCCGAAGGCTTCGACGACAGCCGCGCGACGCTGCTATGGAAACCAAACGACTGGCTGACCGTCACGCCATCGATCTATTGGCAGGAGGACATCGCGCGCGACAACGACGCGCAATACACATCGTTGCCGAATTTCCAAACGCCCAAGGTGGTGGCCGAGCCGGGCACCGATCGGCTGTTCGTGCCGAGCGTGACCGTGAATGCCGATCTCGGCTGGGCGAGCCTGATCTCCGTCACCAGCGCGTTCCGCCGCACGTTCGACCGCGTGCAGGACAGCACGATCTACAACAACCTCGCCTTCTATCTCTGCGATCCGATGGATCCGGTGATCACCTGCTCGGACAGCAACGGCAATCCGGTGTATAATTCACCGAAGGGCCTGTATCAGGCGCTGAACAATCTGCCCAGCAGTACTCTGTACAAGAACAACACCAGACAATTCCAGCAGGAAATCCGGCTGGTATCCAAGCCCTACGATCCGGAGGGTGTCCCGTTCACCTGGATAGCGGGGCTATATTACAGTCAGGAATACGCGCAATTCCGCGACATCGAAAAAGTCTACGGCGCCAGCGCCGCGATCGACAAATACGGCCTGAACCTGAACGACCCCACGCAGATCGCCAACGCCTTCCCGAACTCCATTGCCGCCGATTATGTCTTCAACGGCATCCAGCAATACGACACCACGCAATACGCCGTGTTCGGCGATCTCACCTATTATCCGATCCCCGCGCTGCGCCTCACCGTCGGCTCGCGATATCTGTTCGCGCGCGATGGCGAGAAATCCGACCAGACGCTGTTCTACAGCTATGGCCTGCAAGGCCCCACCAGCGCCGTGGGCAAGTTCTATGCCTTCACACCGCGCTTCACCGCCGATTTCGACATCACACCGGAACAGACGCTGTATGCCAACGCTTCCAAGGGCTACCGTCTGGGCAGCGAGAACCGCATCATTGCCTATATTCCGGCCCAGGCCGGCGCGATCGGCACGCCCTCCTATGATCTGAATCAGCTCGGCCTGCACAGCTCGCCCACCTTCTACGGTCCGGACAAGCTGTGGAATTTCGAGGTGGGCGACAAATTCCGCTTTCTTGGCGGCAGGATCGTGGGTTCCGGCGACGTGTATTACATCCTTTGGGACAATATCCAGCAGATGATCCCGCTCACCACCAGCGGCCTGAATTTCGAAACCAACGCCGGCAATGCGAGCATCTGGGGCGCCGAATTCGAGCTGCGCGGCCGCGCCACCGAGCAGCTCACGCTCGGCCTGAACGGCGGCTACACGCATGCCACGCTGGATAACGGCGTGTTCGTCGGCAGCACACGGCTGATCGGTACCTATCCGGGCGACATCGTGCCCGGCGTGCCGCGTTACAGCGTGGATTTCAATGCGCGACAGGATTTCGTGTTCAGCGACGCGATCACCGGCTTCGGCTATATCGATACACCCTGGGTGGGCCGCAGCCGTGGCGTGGCGATCGCCGGCAACTCGGATTACAACCGCCCGTCCTACGCCACGATCGATGCGGTGCTGGGCCTGGACTACAGTCGCTGGGAATTCTCGCTGTTCGGTAAGAACCTCACGAACAACAACAAGATCATTCAGCATCCGTCCGTGCAGGGTTCCGGCGTGGATATCGCCGGCCAGTCGCCGATCTACGGCTTCAGCTACCGCGGCGGTCCACTGCTGCCAAACACCCAGGGCTTCACGCTGCGCCCGCTCACCGTCGGGGTGAACGCCACCTACAAATTCTAAGAATCAGGTTCCAAGGACTTGTCCTTGGCGGGGTCCAGGGGCAGAGCCCTGGCCTTATGCCCATCCAGTTTCTAGACCTCGCCGCCCAGCAACGCCGTCTAGGCCAAGCGCTTCGCACCCGCATCGACAAGGTGCTCGCGCATTGCCAGTTCGTGCTGGGCCCGGAGGTGGCCGAACTGGAGCAGCGCCTGGCCGAATATGCCGGCGCCGCGCATTGCGTGAGTGTCAGCTCCGGCACCGATGCCCTGCAGATCGCCATGATGGCGGAAGGCATAGGCCGCGGCCACGCGGTGTTCCTGCCCGCCTTCACCTACACCGCCACCGCCGAGGTGCCGCTGCTGCTGGGCGCCACGCCGGTGTTCGTCGATATCGATCCGCATACCTTCCAGATCGATCCCGCCGATCTGCAGCGGCGTATCGCGTCGGTGCAGGCGGTCGGCGCCGCGCAGCCGCGCGCCATCGTCGGCGTCGATCTGTTCGGCCAACCCGCACCCTGGCCCGAGCTTCGCGCCATCGCCGAGAAGCACGGAATGTTCCTGCTGGACGATTGCGCGCAAAGCTTCGGCGCGAGTTTGGCCGGCCGGAAGCTCGGCCGCGAGGCGGATGCGACCGCGATCAGCTTCTTTCCCAGCAAGCCGCTCGGCGGCTATGGCGACGGCGGCGCGCTGCTGACCGAGTCGGCCGACCGCGCCGCGCTGTATCGCAGCCTGCGCACGCATGGCGAAGGCGCGGCGCGCTACGAGGTGCTGCGCACCGGCATGAACGGCAGGCTCGACACATTGCAGGCGGCGGTGCTGCTGACAAAGCTGGAGGTGTTCGAGGCCGAGTTGGCGCAGCGCGAGGCCATCGCGGCACGCTACGATGCGCGTCTGGCCGGTGCGGTGCAGATTCCGGCGCGCGTGCCGGACAGCCGCGCGGCCTGGGCGATCTATGCGGTGCTGCTGCCGGATGGCGCCGACCGGGATCGCGTGCAGACCTCGCTGCGCAGCGAGGGCGTGCCCAGCGCGGTTTATTACCCGCGGCCGCTGCACCATCAGCCGGCCTACCGTCCGCAGCACACGGGCAACCCGCTGCCGGTGGCCGAAGCGATCGCCGGCCGCATCCTGGCCCTGCCGATCCACCCCGATCTCGCCTTGCCGGATGCCGATCTGGTCGCTGCCGCCCTGCGCGCGGCGGTTGCGCAACCGGGCGGCCCAGTTCGAGTTCAAGGCGACGAGGAGACCGCACGATGAGCCGACCCGAGCACGACCACCCTGCCGCCCAAAAGACCGGCACCGACACCGTTCCTGACCACGGCATTCCGCCGGGAACCGCCGAGCACGAAGCGAAGGGCACGCCGAACAACGACCGGCACCGGACCGAGCACGCGGTAGTCTCGGACGAAGCGCGGAATCCCCCGCACGACCCGTAACGCGACTGCGGCTTACGGCTGCAACGCAGTATCGGATAGCGTGCCTAGGAACGCGACGATGGCGTTTTCCTGCGCGTCCGTCAGACCCAGATTTCCAAGCAGTGCCTTATTCTCGTTCGCCGCCTGTTCGGGCGCCGGCCAGCACGTTATCCCCGCGCCGTCGGTGCCGATCTCCGGATCGCCCTGGCAACGCGGGAGCACATCGCGCGTGTTGTAGAAATGCACGACTTGCTTGAGTGACTTAAAATACCCGTTGTGCATGTAGTCGCGCTGGAACGTGGCGTATGGCACGAGAGCTGTGTTGCGCGCCGTGGCCACCTGGAACGTGCCGATGAAGCGAGGCGCCAAGGCTTTCCATTGCGGGTTCGTATCCGCAGAACTGGCCAGGAACGCGCCGACGCCATTGTCCAATTTTTCGGGACCAGCCGGGTTGGCGACGAAGCCATACTGGTCGGGGCGGTTCTCGTAGAGATAAGGCAGATCTCGGTTGCGCGGCACGCCGATATTGGCCGCGGAGAAATCGGTGAAGAGCGGGTGCGCGCCGGAAGCCGCGTGGCACTGGCTGCAATTCGCCACACCCGTGAACAGCTTGTAGCCTTGCATCTCCCGTGGCGTCAGCGTGGCTTTTCCGGCTTGAAACATGTCGAATTTTGAGGAGAAGGAGCTGACTTCGGGGCTGGCCTCGTACATCGCGACGGCTTTGCCCATGTCGTGATAGGCGGTGGTGGCCAGCGCGCGGTCGGCCGGGCTGAGTTGCAGGATCGTCGGATGCATCTGATGAGTCGATAGCGGTATATAACACCTTTGCTGTGCATCGCCGGGAAAGTGGATGTCGAGCGAACCGGAGCCCCATACCTGCGTGAACAGATCGCGGTAGGGCCCGGTGGCAATCCGGAACACGACGCAGGCGGAATCAGGATCATCCATTTCGGTGGGTGTCAGCGGCGGGTCCAGCGATTGATCGCCAGCCGGATTGCCGGTGATCAGGCCGGTGGCGCGCATGTCCCAGAAATTGCCGCCGATGAATTGCTGCGTGGCCGCATCGTAATGCAGCACGGGGGCGAACGGCGCATAGGCATAGCTCAGCGGCTTGCGCTTGGAGCTGCGTTCATCGGTCGAGCCGGCGAGATCGACGTTTTCGCGGTTTATCGAGGAAACCGCGCTGGTGAAACCCACCTGCCGGCTGTGGCAAGCGGCGCAAGGCTCGTTGCGGTTCACCGAGAGATTGGCATCGTAGATGACGAGCTTGCCCAGCAGAACCGTGGCAGCGTTGCCGGATATGCCTTGGCGGAACCGGTTCAGCGCCGCCGCTTCGGTGGCGTTGTCTTCCGCGAGCACTTGTCGGGCATCGCGGCTGGTTTGCAGCAGCCGGAAATAATTCACCTCGGGACACTTCGAATAACCGACGCATTGCTGAATCGGTTGCGACCAGGCGATAGCAGGGGCGGCTAGCGCCGTGCCGCAAAGCAGCAAGCAGCCGAACCAATTTGGTGCAGCTGTGCCGCTGCAGAATGTGCCGCGATCACGCATCTAGTTCCTCCCGCTGGTTGCGCGCAGCAAAGCACGCGCCATTACGGAGGCAGCATCACAAACCTGTGCGGAACAACACGAATTCGGGAGTCAGTACTTGCGCATCAGCGCAATCAGCCTGCCTTGCACCTTCACCTTGTTCGCCGGCAGCAACCGCGTTTCGTATCGCGGATTTGCCGGTTCCAGCGCTATCGAGTGGCCGCGCCGGCGCAGCCGCTTCAGCGTCACCTCGTTGTCGTCGATCAGGGCAACGACGATCTGGCCGTTCTCGGCCGTCTCCTCGCGCCGGATCAGCGCCGTGTCGCCATCCAGGATGCCAGCATCCACCATCGAATCGCCGGCCACTTCCAGCGCGAAATGCTCGCCCGATCCCAGCAACGCCACGGGCACCTGTATCTCCGCCGCGTCGTCGCGAATCGCCTCGATGGGCATGCCGGCGGCGATTCGGCCATACAGCGGCAGCGCAACGGCCGCCGCCTCGCTCGCCGCGCGCACGGCGGGCAGGCGGGCCGAAAAATCGCCGCGGATCACGTTCGGTGCGAAGCCCGGCGAAGCGGGGCGCGGCGCCACGTTCTGGAGCGACATATTCTCCGGCAGCCGCATAATCTCCAGTGCCCGCGCCCGGTGGTGGTGCCGGCGGAGGAAGCCGCGTTCCTCCAGCGCCGAAATCAGCCGGTGAATGCCGGATTTCGAGCGCAGCGAAAGCGCATCCTTCATCTCCTCGAAACTCGGCGATACGCCGGTTTCCTTCAGATGCTGGTCGATGAAGCTGAGCAGCTCGTGCTGCTTGCGGGTTAACATGGCGGTGCCCGTCTCCGATCGCCGGAACAAACCGGCAACCCATGTTCTATGTTCATTCCCGGAGCCGCGTCAATGCCTGCGTCGCAAAGGGTTGGCAGCCGATCTACAGGCGAAGGATCCGCACCGGCGATCCGGGCGGCAGCGCCGGATCATAGGGCGGCCGCAGGATCAGGCAGTCGGCTGCTGCCAACACCGAGAGCATGGCCGAATCCTGCCGCCCGAACGGGGTGGCCAGCAGCCTGCCTTCCGGGTCGTGCCGCAGCCGGGCGCGCAAATGGTCGGCGCGGTGGTCGTTAGGCCCCAGCGCAGCGGCGAGCAGCGCTGTTTGCGTCTCAGGCTCGCCCGATTCGCCGCCCAGAATCCGCAGCGCCGGCAACAGGAAAAGGGTGGCGCAGATATAGGCGGATACCGGGTTGCCCGGCAGACCCAGGACCGGCATTGCACCGATCCGGCCGTGCAGCATCGGCTTTCCCGGGCGCATCGCAATCCGCCAGAAATCCAGCTTCATCCCGCCCGCTTCCAGCCCGGCGCGAACCAGATCGTGCTCGCCCACGCTGGCGCCGCCGGTGGTGATCAGCAGATCGGCCGCGGCGGCGATCGCGTCGGGGTTGTCGGCCGCGATCGGCAGCAGCGACGCGATGCCGCCCGCTTCTGCGATCAGTGCCGCCAGCATGGGGCCGTTCGATCCGGGAATGCCGGCGGACGGGATCGGCTCGCCAGGCATGGCAATCTCGTCGCCGGTGCAGAGCACGGCCACGGCGGGTTGCCGGTGCACGGCAACCCAGGGGTGGTTGGCAGCGGCCGCAAGCCCGATATCGCGCGGGCCGAGGCGTCGGCCTGCGGGCAGCACCGGCTCGCCGGCCGCGAAATCCTGGCCGAATCGGCGGATGTGCTGTCCGGCTGCAGGAGCGTTGCGCAGCCGCAGCGTGGCGCCGTCGTGATCCGCATCCTCCTGCAGCATGACCGAATCGGCGCCGGCCGGAACCGCGCTGCCGGTGAACACGCGCACCGCCTCGCCGGGCCCGAGCGTGCCGGCATAGGGTCGTCCCGCCGCCGCACGGCCGATCACCCGGCGCGGTCCGCCGCCATCAGCGGCGCGCAAAGCGTAGCCATCCATGGCCGAAACATCCTGCGGTGGCTGCGCCACGCGCGCACGCACGGGTTGCGCCAGCACGCGGCCGGCGGCCCGATCCAGCCCCACGATTTCCGCCGGCAGCGGACCGAGCCCGGCCAACACCCGGGCGCGGGCTTCCGCCACCGGCAGAAGCTCAGGTTTGGGCGAACCGGCCAGACTTGCCGCCATCCTTCAGCACCACGCAAACGGCTTCGATGCGCATGCCGCGATCGATCGCCTTGCACATGTCATACACAGTCAGTGCCGCGATCGTAACTGCCGTAAGCGCCTCCATCTCCACGCCGGTGCGGCCCGTGCTGCGCACAGCCGCCTCGATAGCGATTCCCTCCGGCTGCGGCGCCAGTTCGATCCACACCGCGTTCAGCGGCAGCGGATGGCAGAGCGGGATCAGCTCGGCCGTGCGCTTCGCCGCCAAGATGCCGGCGCTGCGCGCGGCCGCCCGCACGTCGCCTTTCGCGGTGCTGCCGTCGCGAATAGCGGCAACGGTTTCGGGCTGCATCACCACAAAGCCGCGCGCCACGGCCGTGCGTTCGGTGATTTCCTTCGTGCCGACATCCACCATGCGCGCATGGCCGGACATGTCGAGGTGTGTTAGCTCCTTCACGCTTTTTTGCCTAGCAGGTCGCGCGTGGCGCGCTCGATATCCGGCTGGCGCAGCAGGCTTTCGCCCACCAGCAGGCAGTGCGCGCCGACGGCAGCGAGGCGGTGCAGATCGGCATGCGTGCGAATGCCGCTTTCGGTGACCAGGATACGGTCGGGCGGCACGTGCGGCGCCAGCTCCAGCGTGGTAGCGAGATCGGTGCGCAGCGTGCGCAGATCGCGGTTGTTGATGCCCAGTAACGGCGTTTGCAAACCGAGCGCGCGATCCAGCTCCGCTCGGCTGTGCACCTCCACGAGCACATCGAGATCTAAATCCCGCGCGGCCGCTTCCAGCTCTAGCGCCTGGGCATCGGAAAGGGCGGCCATGATCAGCAGCACGCAGTCGGCGCCGGCAGCCCGACTTTCCAGAATCTGCCACGTATCGAGCATGAAGTCCTTGCGCAGCACCGGCAAATCCACCGCCGACCGGACCGCTGCGAGATCGGCGAGCGAGCCGCCGAAGAATGGCGCGTCGGTGAGCACCGAAAGGCAGGCAGCCCCGCCGGCTCCATAAGCGCGCGCCGCCTCGCCCGGATCGGCATCGGGCCGAATCGGGCCGCCCGAGGGGGATGCGCGCTTGAATTCCGCGATCAGCCCGCAGCGCCGTTGCATCAGTGCTGCCTTCAGCGCGATGCCGAAACCGCGTGGGCGGTTCCGAGACGAGGCGATCCTGGACTTTAGCTTTGATTCGGAGAGGGACGCACGCCTCCGCGCAGTCTCTTCGCGTGTCGTCGCGCATATGCGCGCCAGCGCGTTGGGAAGTTCTGGGATGCTATCCGGCATGGGAAGAAGGTGCTGTTCTTTCTTGAAAGAAAGAACCGAAGAACTTCCCTTCATCGATCTGGAACGCCAGGACGGCAACATCTTCCTTAATTGTCGCCATATCGCCGCAGAGCCAGAAGTTTTTCACGGGCCGCCCCACTATCGATGGCTGTTGCCGCTTGTCTCACGCCTTCGGCCAAATCCGCAACGCGCTCCGCGATCAGCAGCGCCGCGGCCGCGTTCAGCAGCACCGTTTCGCGATATGGCCCGGTCTCGCCTTCCAGCAACGCCAGCAGCGCGGCGGCGTTTTCGGACGGCATCCCGCCGGCGATCGCCCCGATCGGCGCGCGCCCGAGCCCCGCCTGTTCCGGCGTTATCACGAATTCGCGGGCAACGCTGGCGCGCCATTCGGCCACAAGCGTAGCGCCGGCGAGCGTGAGTTCGTCGAGCCCCTGGCCGTGCACCACCCAAACGTATTCGGCGCCGAGCCGGCCGAGCAGTTCGGCCATAGGGGCCGCCCAGGCGGGATCGGATACGCCCACGAGCTGCCGCCGGACGCCAGCGGGGTTCACGAGTGGCCCCGCCAGGTTGAACAGCGTGCGAAAGCCAAGCTCGCCGCGCGCCGCGGCGGCGTGGCGCAGCGCCGGATGGTGGTTCGGCGCGAACAGGAACACCAGCCCCGTTGCCGCGAGCACCGCAGCGAGTTGCGCAACGGGGATTTCCGGCACGCCGAGAGCGGCCAGCACATCCGATCCGCCACTTTTGGAAGAGACGGCGCGATTGCCGTGCTTGGCCACGCTCACACCGCAGGCCGCCACCACGAAAGCGGCTGCCGTGGAGACGTTGAGCGTGCCGACCAGGTCGCCGCCGGTGCCGCAGAGATCGAGCGTGCCGGGGGGTGCGGCCACCGGCAACACACGCGCGCGCATGGCGCGCACCAGCCCCGCCAGCTCCTCGCGCGTTTCGCCGCGCACCCGCAGCGCCATCAGCAGGGCCGCGATCTGCGCTGGGGTTGCTTCGCCATCCATGACGGCAGCGAAGGCCTGTTCCGCCTCCGTTTCGTTCAGCCGGCGGCCGGTGGCCAGCACGGCAAGCAGCTCTTTCATGCCTCGGCGGGCGCACGGGCAAGCGTTAAAAAATTGCGCAGCAGATCGTGGCCGTGCTCACTGGCGATGCTTTCGGGATGGAATTGCACGCCGTAGATCGGCAGCGTGCGGTGGCGCAGTCCCATGATCAAACCATCCTTGGTGTGCGCGGTGGCGATCAGCGAACCCGGCAGCGTGTCGGCGCGCACGATCAGGCTGTGATAGCGCGTGGCCGAAAACGGATTGCCGAGGCTGGCAAAGATGTCGGTGCCGCCGTGGTGGATTTCGCTGATCTTGCCGTGCATCGGCACGGGCGCGCGGATCACCTCGCCGCCAAAGGCCTGGCCGATCGCCTGGTGCCCCAGGCAAACGCCCAGCACCGGAATGCGGCCGGCGGCGGCACGGATCAGGTCCAGGCAGATGCCGGCCTCGTTCGGCGTGCACGGCCCAGGCGAGAGCACGATCGCCTGCGGTGCCAGCGCGACGGCTTCCGCCACCGTCAGCGCATCGTTGCGCCGGACGTCGCATTCGGCGCCGATCTCACCGAAATAGTGCACGAGGTTGAAGGTGAAGCTGTCATAATTATCGATCAGCAGGATCATGGGCGCGATGGTCGCATGAAGGCGGCCGCGGGCAAAGCAGCGGCCGGAATGGCGGTGTTCGCGCTATGCGGGGCGATTTTCGCCGCCATCGTGGTGCGCGGGCGCATGCGGCTGCCAGTTTCCGACATGCTGGACTGGCTCAGTGCCTGGCTCGACCGCGCGCCGGGAGCGGTGTGTGCGATGCAGTATCTCTGGCTGCCGCACAACGAGCACCATCTCGTGTGGATGCGGCTGCTCACCGCGGCCGACGCGGCGTGGCTAGGCGCCCACGGTCTGGCGTTTCAGGCAGCCGCCATGCTGGCCGTGGCGGGGAGCGCCGCGCTGCTGGCTGCCGAGACGGCGCGGGCCGGAATGCTGGCGGGTGAGCGGGTGCTGGCCGGCTGGGTGGTGCCGCTGCTGGCGCTGGGCCCGGCTGCCGCGCTCGATGTGGCGGCGCCGATAAATGCCCCCTACGTGCTGGCGCTCTTCTTTTCGCTGCTGGCGCTGACGCTGTTCGATTGCGCGGAGGAAACTGGGCCGTGGGCGCAGCCGCGCCGGATCGGCGCCATGCTGGCAGCAACGGGCGCGGTGCTGGCCAACGCCGCGGCCTTTGTCGTTTGGCCCGCGCTGCTTTGGTGCGCCTGGCGCGGCGGTGTCGGGCGGCGCTGGCAAGCGGCCGTGGCGCTCTCTGCCATTACCCTCGCGGCGGTTTATCTGCCCGGCTTGCAGCGCAATTTGGCGGCGGGTTCGCCGGCGGGCGGCGTCGCCGGCTTCGCCCTGGCTTTCCTCGGCCTGCCGCTTTCCGCCGCCGCAGCCATGGTCGGCGCCGGGCGATGCCTGGGCGGGCTCCTGCTCGCGGCTTGCCTCGGTCTGCTCTGGCGCTGGTCGCGGCGGCGGCCGGCACGAATCGAGCGACTTGCCGGGGCCGGGATGATCGTTTCGCTCGGCATTGCGGGGCTGGCGGCGGCGCGGCGGAGCGGCGCTGGCGCCGATGGCGTGGTGCCGTTGCGCTACGCGGTGCTCCTGATTCCAGCGCAGGCGGGGCTGGCCTGGGCGGCACTGGGCTGGATTGCGCGGCGGCGATCCTGGCAGCCGGCGCTGCCCTGGCTGGCGGCCAGTGCGGCGATGGTGATGCTCACGCAACAGGCCGCGATCGGCTGGCGCGTGGCGCAGTTGCAGGCGCGATGGAATGGTCTGGCCGAAGCGTTCTGGCGCGGGGAATCCCGTCCGGCAATGGTGCCGTTGATCTATCCCGATCTGGTAGCCGCGTCCGGTTTACGAGGCCGGCTGCGGAGTTCCGGCGTGGTGGGTTTTCGCCAGAACGGGATGGCGGGTGTGAAATAAGTCTGCTCGCCGGCATCCTGGGCGCGAGATACTATGTCCGGCCGGTGCTGCACCCGCGAGTAGGAGCGCGATCAAGGTGCGGCCGCAGCAGGCCCGCAACGATCATCGTTCGTTTCGCGGCTCCGTGGCCTTTGCGCGTTGCCATTCCGCTTCCATCGCATCCAGGCCGGCTTCGGCGGGAGTCAATCCTTGGGCGGCCAGCGCCCGTTCCACGGCGGCGAAGCGGCGCGTGAATTTCGCGTTCGCGCGGCGCAGGCAGGATTCCGGATTCAGTTTCAGCTTGCGCGCCAGATTGGCGAGCACGAACAGCATGTCGCCCACTTCGTCCTCCAGGCGGTCGGCGTCGGCGTCGGCCAGTTCGGCACGCAGTTCCGCGGTTTCCTCGGCCAGCTTCGCGAGCACCGCCTCGGCATCCGGCCAATCGAAACCCACGCGCGCCGCGCGGCGTGTGAGTTTTTCGGCGCGCAGCAGCGCTGGCAAGGCGAGCGGCACGCCGGCCAGCGCGCCACGTTCGTCACGCGCGGCGCGTTCGGCGGCTTTGCTGTCTTCCCAACCCACCGAATGGGCAGCGGCGTCGCGGGTTTCGTTGCCGAATACGTGCGGGTGGCGGCGCACCATTTTCTCGGCGATTCCGGCGGCCACGTCGGCGAAGGCGAAAGCGCCTGCCTCCTCGGCCATGCGGGCGTGGTATACCACCTGGAACAGCAGATCGCCCAGTTCGTCGGCCAGTGCCGGCATATCGCGCCGCACGGCGGCATCAGCGACTTCGTAGGCTTCTTCGATGGTGTAGGGCGCGATCGTGGCGAAGCTCTGCACGTGGTCCCAAGGGCAGCCGCCTTGGCGCGCGCGGAGCTGGGCCATGATGTGGAGCAGGCGGGGCATGGGATCGTCTGGTTTCATCGTTTGATAATTCTTCTACTATAAGTAATGTGTTCGGGGCGAAGCCCGCTGCCTGTTTTACACGGTCGGTGTTCTGAGGATTTCGCGTGGGCTTTTTCAACTTCCGTCCCCGCACTGCGCCAGCCGCGTCCGTTTTGGCAACGCCTGTCCCCGCGTTTGGCCGGCGCACGCCCAGGCTGGACGGCGTGCGGTTCTTCCACTTGCGTACCGGGCGGGGGGACTGGCTGCGCGCCGGCCAGCCCCGGATAGGCATGGGTGTAGAGGCGGATGCCGGCCGCATCGTTGCCGCGGTGCCGGACGCCAATCGGCAGTTCCTGTTCCTGATGGCGCCCGGCCTGAAACGCATCGAGGTGCAGGCGGACGGGCTGGCCGCCATCGCTATTTCCGGCTTTCGGGTGCAGGCCGGATCGGAAGAGACGGTGCGCATCAGGCACCCGCTAGCGGCGAACCGCTACCTTGGGGTTACCTGGCCCGGCGAGGGCTCGGCCCTGGGCTGCTGCGTGTTCGACAGTTTCGGCCGGTCGGCTCTGGATGCGTTTCATCTCGAGGAACTGCCACCCGGCGTGGTGACGGAAGGGGTTCGGCTCGCCGCGCTGGAATTGGCCGAGGCGACGGGCCGGCCGTATCGGGCCGAGACTCTTTTGGCGCTGCTGCGCGATGGAGTGGTGCGGCCGGCGCTGGCCGAGCCGCTGATGCGGCTGCTGCCGCTGGATGAGCTGGAACTGATGGCCGGGCGGCTGCTGCAAGACGGCGCCGATCTCGGGCTGCTGCACGAGGCCGCGCCCGATAATCCCTATTTCGTCCGCGTGCTGCCGGAATTGGCGCAATGGAATCGCGCGCGGGCGCGGCTCGCGCGGCCGATCGCCTCGCCGGCGGCGGACGAATTCGCGGGCGACGCGGTGGAGGGGCATGGCCAGCCGCAGGCCGGCGGGGCGCTGGTGGCGCTGGCGCGGCGCCGCGTATCGGCGCACCAAGCGGCCTGCGTGCTAGCCAGCGCGCGCAACGAAGGCCCGTATCTGCTCGAATGGCTCGCCTATCACCGCTCCAACGGGTTCGAGCATGTATTTTTGTATTCGAACGAGAACGAGGACGGGTCCGACGAGCTGCTGGAGGCGTTGGCGGCTGCCGGCGTGATCACCTGGATACGCAACGAGCCTGGCTTGCACTACGGCCCGCAGCTCAAGGCTTATGCGCATGCGCTCACGCTGCTGCCACAGATTCTCGATTACCGCTGGACGGCCATTCTGGATGTCGATGAGTATTTCGCTTTCGATACCGGCATGTTCGCCGGCGTGCAGGACTTCATTGCTTTCCACGAAACGCAGCCGGTGGATGCGATTGCGCTGTGCTGGCTGATTTTTGCCGCCGGCGCCGAGGATCGCTGGGGGGAAGCGCCGACAATCGGCCGGTTCCGGCAG
>CAXUEX010000059.1:0-16922 GCA_964250215.1 uncultured Acetobacteraceae bacterium
TAATGCAGGCCGCGCATGGCGGTGGCGATGCGCATGGCGCCGACATGCGGCGGCCCTTCATAGGTCCAGAGCGTGAGCTGCATCAGACCTCCAGCACCGCGCGCCGGGCCAGCGGCCGGGCGAACAATCCGGCCAGATCGGCGGCGCATTCATAGCCCTGGATGGGCGTGAACAGCAGCTCGATGGACCATTTGGTGGCCATGCCTTCGGCTTCGAGCGGATTGGCGAGGCCGAGGCCGCAGACGGTGAGATCGGGTTTTTCGGCGCGGCAGCGATCGAGCTGGCGATCCACATCCTGGCCTTCCACGATGAACGCTTCGGGCAGCAGCGCAAGTTCCGGGGCGAGATGCGCGCGGTGCAGATAGGGGGTGCCGATTTCCGTCAGCGCCATGCCGCACTCGCGCGCGACGAAGCGGGCCAGCGGGATTTCGAGCTGCGAATCGGGGAAGAAGAAGATGCGCTTGCCGGCCAGCGGGGCGGCGGTTTTCGCCACCGCCTGGCGGGCCCGCTGCTCCGGCAAGGCTGTTGCGGTGGCAAAACGCTCGCTGGCCACGTCGAAGGCCTCGGCGGCAGCGCGCAGCCACAGCCGCGTGCCTTCCACGCCGAGCGGGAAAGGGGCCGGCAGGATGCGGGCGCCGCGCTGTTCCAGCAGCCGTGCGGTTTCGGCGAGATAGGGTTGCGCCAGCAGCACGCGCGTGGCGGGCCCCACCGGCGGCAGGGCGGCGGCGCGGCGCGGCGGCAAAAACTGCACGGGGCCGATTCCCATGGCGCCGAACAGCCGCGCGAACTGGTCTTCCACCGCTTCGGCCAGCGCGCCGGCGATCAGCAGGTTCGGCGCCGCGTTCACCGGCGCTTCCGGCAGCACCGGCACGAGCGCGGCCAGGCACGCATCCTCGCCCTGCGTGAACGTGGTTTCGATGCCGCTGCCGGAATAGGCCAGCACGCGCACCTGCGGCATCAGTTTCTGCGACAGCCGGTTCGCGGCGCGCGAGAGATCGAGCTTGATGACTTCAGACGGGCAGGAACCCACCAGGAACAGCAATTTGATGTCCGGCCGGCGTTCGATCAGGCGCTGCACCACGCAATCCAGCTCGTCGTTCGCGTCGGCGAGACCCGCCAGGTCGCGTTCCTCCAGGATGGCGGTGGCAAAGCGCGGTTCGGCGAAGATCATGACGCCGGCGGCGGATTGGATCAGGTGGGCGCAGGTGCGGGAGCCGACGACGAGGAAGAACGCGTCCTGGATTTTGCGGTGCAGCCAGACGATGCCGGTGAGGCCGCAGAAAACCTCGCGCTGGCCCCGCTCCACCGCCGCGCCGCAACCCGCCGGCGCGTGCAGGCGGGAGGCAGCGGCGGCGGAACTCACGTGCCGTGCCCCAGCGGGCCCGATTCGCGGCGTGCGGCGCGCAGCTTCAGCACGAACTGTGTTGCGTTCACGAAATAGGCGGTGTAGGCGGCCAGCGCGATCAGCATCTGGTCCCGTGGTGCCACGCCGCCGGCGAGCAGCGCCACGATATAGAGCGAGTGCAGCGCCAGCACGAGGATGCTGAACACGTCCTCCCAAAAGAAGGCGCGGGCGAACAGATAGCGGCCGAACACCTGGCGTTCCCAGATCGCGCCGGTGACCATGATGGTGTAGAGCACACCGGTTTTCACGACCACCGAAGCGGTGGCGGCGGTGAGCCCGTCGCCGGTGGCTAGGAAGCGCAGCACCAGCCCGAGGCTCATCAGGAACACGGCGAACTGCACCGGCGCGAGCACGGCCTGGACGACGGTCCATGGCGAGGCATCGCGGCGGCGGCGTTCCTCCTCGGTATAGAGGAGTTTGCGCAGGCGCTGCTTCTCGCGCTCTTGTTGCGGTGCGGCGCGGCCGGCGGCCGCACCCCAAGGGCAGCCATCGATCTGCGCGAGCCATTTTTCGATCGTATTTTCAGTAAACATAGCTTGACACCGCTCCCCTACGGCAGTCCGCTGATCCGGTTCTGGCAACGGAATTCCGTGCCGGCCCGGAGCTTCTTCAGAATGGCCAAAAGGTGGTTCACCCGGCCTCTCCCGCTGCAAGCGAAGGCTAAGCCGTCCCGATTTCGTCTGTCAAGCAAAGCGAACGTCAATCCAGATTGACAGACCCGGATGAACCGGGCTGAATGAAACAGCGGGGAGAAGGCGCATGACCGCATCCATGTCGCGGCTCGATCGGGGTTCTGCTGTTGCGGCGGTGAGCCGAGCGTTATCGTCGCGGAGCCGGGGCATCGATGCGTCGGGCACGTTGCAGGACCGGCTTGCCGCCACCATCGAGGGCCAGATCGTGCCGCGGTTGCTGGCGCGCCGGGCCCGTGCCGAGGCTGCGTCGGACACCATCTCGGTGGACGGCCAGCAGGTGCTGGACCTGGCGGCGTTCGCGATCGCGCACGACGCCGAGGCGACGCGGCATTACGTGCAGGCCACGGCCGGGCACCTGCCGTTCGAGTCGATATGTTTTTCGTTGCTGGGGCCGGCCGCGCGGCACCTCGGCGATCTCTGGGTGGAGGATTTGTGCAGTTTCGCCGATGTCACGTTGGGGCTCCTGCACCTGCAACATGCGTTGCACGGCCTGGCGCCCGCGCATGGCGGCGCGTGCCCGGAGGGTTTCCGGCGGCGGCGCATTCTGCTGGCGCCGGTGCCGGGCGAGCAGCACACGTTCGGGCTGAGCATGGTGGAAAGCTTTTTTCATCGGGCGGGCTGGAACGTGACCGCGCTTTCGGGCGGCACGATCGGCGAGCTGGCGAACCGGCTGCGCCACGAATGGTTCGGCGTGCTGGGGCTTTCGGTGGGCAGCGAGGCGCAGCTTGGGCCGATTCGCGACGAAATCGCGGCGCTGCGTTGCATTTCGCGCAACCGCTCGATCGGGGTGATGATCGGCGGTCCGATTTTCGCACAAACGCCGTCGCTGGCGCAGGACGTGGGGGCCGACGGCACCGCCGCGGACGGGCTGCAGGCGACGTATCTTGCGGAGAATTTGCTGGGGGCACGGCTGCACGCGCCATGATCCTGTCATGACAGGGGCGCTGGAGGTCGCCAGAGGGTGAGAACGCTGTCGCTCGTGAAGGCCTTCTTTGCTCCGAAGACGACGCTCGGCGAGCTGGATGCCGAGGCGGCGGCGGCGATGCTGTCCGCGGCGACCGACGTGGCGCTGGTGCTGGACCATGACGGCGTGATCCTGGACCGCCAGTTCGCCACCGAGGAGCTGGCGACGGAGCTGGAGGGCGAGCGGAGCTGGATTGGCCGCGCCTGGGGCGAAACCGCGACGGTGGAGAGCCAGCCGAAAATCCGGGCGCTGCTGCGCGATGCGGGGGCCAGCGACGGCACGCGCACACGGCACGTGAACCATCCATCCGAAGGCGGCGTGGATGTGCCGATCCAGTATTCCGCGGTGCGGGTGGGCAAGAAGAAGCAGGTGATCGCCTGCGGGCGGGACCTGCGCACCATTTCCACGCTGCAGCGGCGCTTGCTGGATGCGCAACAATCCATGGAGCGCGATTACAGCAAGCTGCGGCATGTGGAGACGCGCTACCGGATGCTGTTCCAGATGTCGCCCGAAGTGGTGATGATCCTGGATGCGTTGACGCAGCGCGTGGTGGAGGCCAACCCGGCGGCGACGAAGCTGCTGACGGAGCTGGGCGGCCAGGTGCAGGACCGCAGCTTCACGGAGATTTTCGCCGGGCAGAGCGTGCTGGCGGTGCAGGCGCTGCTGGCGGGGATGCGGGTGGCGGCGCGCAGCGAGGAGGTGCGGGCGCGGCTTTCGGACAATGCGCGCGACGTGCTGGTTTCCGCCTCCTTGTTCCGGCAGGAGAACGCCAGCTATTTCCTGGCGCGCCTGAGTTTTCCCGATCCGCGGCCGGTGCCGGTGGCGGCGAGCGACACGAGCTTTCTGCAGCTTGTGGCGGAAGCGCCGGACGGGTTCGTGATGTGCGCGGCCGACGGCTCGGTGCTGTCGGCGAACGCGGCTTTCCTGGACATGGCGGAACTGGCGGCCGAGGAGCACGCGCGGGGCGAGCGACTGGATCGGTGGCTGGGCCGGCCGGGCGTGGAAGTGGACGTGCTGCTGGCGAATTTGAAGCAGCGTGGATCGGTGCGGCTGTTCTCCACGATCCTGCGCGGCGAATATGGCGCGCAGCTCGATGTGGAGCTTTCGGCGGTGGCCGTGGGGGAGGGGGAGGGCCGGCGGTTCGGATTTGCGATCCGCAACGTGGCGCGACGGTTGGCGAGCGAACGGCGCGCCTTGGTGGAGCTGCCGCGCAGCGTGGAGCAGCTCACCGAGCTGATCGGCCGCGTGTCGCTGAAGGACCTGGTGCGCGAATCCACCGACATGATCGAGCGGCTTTGCATCGAGGCGGCCCTGGAGGTGACCGGCGACAATCGCGCATCGGCGGCCGAGATGCTGGGGCTGAGCCGGCAGAGCTTGTATGTGAAGATGCGCCGGTACGGGCTTGGGGATCTGGATGACGGCAAGGAATGATCCGGTAATGGACGGACCTGCGGGTGCGGTGCGCGGCCTGCCGCAGCCGGCGGCGGTTCTGACGCTGCTGAAGCCGATCACGTGGTTCGCGCCGATGTGGGCGTTTTCCTGCGGCGTGATTTCCAGCGGCGTGCCGTTCGGTGGGCATTGGGGCGTGATCCTGGCCGGCGTGGCGCTGGCCGGGCCGGCGGTGTGCGGCACCAGCCAGGCGGTGAACGATTGGTACGACCGGCACGTGGATGCGATCAACGAACCGCAGCGGCCGATCCCCTCGGGCCGCATTCCGGGCGCGTGGGGGCTGATCATTGCACTGGTGTGGACGGGGATTTCGCTGCTGCTGGCTGCGTCGCTGGGGCGCGTGTGCCTGGTGGCGGCGGCGATCGGGCTGATTCTGGCCTGGGCGTATTCGGCGCCGCCGGCGCGGCTGAAGCTGAACGGCTGGTGGGGCAATGCGGCGGTGGCGGCGTGTTATGAAGGCCTGCCGTGGATCACCGGCGCGGGCGTGATGCTGGTGAGCGTGCCGGATTGGAAGATTTTTCTGATGGCGGCGCTGTATAGTTTCGGCGCGCATGGGATCATGACGCTGAACGATTTCAAATCCATTGAAGGCGATGCGGCGATGGGTGTGGGATCGTTGCCGGTGCGGCTGGGCGTGAAGCGGGCCGTGGTGGTGGCGTGCGGCGCGATGGCTTTGCCGCAGGGCATTGTGATGATCCTGCTTTCGGCTTGGGGGCATCCGATTTACGCGGCAATCGTGGGCGCGTTGCTGGGCGCGCAGTTTGTTTTGATGCTGAAATTGCTGCGGCAGCCGCGGGAACGGGCGCCGTGGTATAACGGCACTGGCACCACGCTGTATGTGCTGGGCATGATGGCAACCGCGTTCGCGCTGAGAGGATAGATCATGCGCACTTACGATTGCGTTGTGGTGGGCGGCGGGCCGGCGGGCGCGCAGGCGGCACTCGATCTGGCGGCGGCGGGGCGCGATGTGCTGCTGCTGGACAAGGCTGGGCGGATCAAGCCGTGCGGCGGCGCCATTCCGCCGCGGCTGCTGCGCGAATTCGGCGTGCCGGAAGATCTGCTGTGCACGAAGGTGAACAACGCGCGCATGGTCTCGCCGAAGCACAAACAGGTGAATATGCCGATCAACGGCTGGGTTGGCATGGTGAACCGCGAAGTGTTCGACGAATGGCTGCGGGAGCGCGCGGTGGCGCAGGGCGCGGCGCGGGCGACGGGGCAATTCCTGCGGCTGGAACGCGAAAATTCGGCACCGCCGATCGTGGTGTATCGGCAGAAGGACGGCGCGGAACTGCGTGTGGGCGCGCGCGTGGTGGTGGGCGCGGATGGCGCCAATTCCACGGTGGGCCGGGAATGCGTGCCGGAGCTGGGGCGGCCGCAGCACGTGTTCGCGTATCATGAAATCGTACGCGCGCCGGCGGAAGGGCAGGGCGATTACCGGGCGCGGTCGTGCGACGTGGTGTACGATGGGCAGTATTCGCCGGATTTCTATGCGTGGGTGTTCCCGCATGGCGACACGGCGAGCATCGGCACCGGTTCCGCGCACAAGGGATTCTCGCTGCGGCAATCGGTGGGCGAATTGCGCGCGGCCTTTGGGCTGGATGGCGTGGAGACAATCCGCCGTGAGGGCGCGCCGTTGCCGCTGCGGCCGCTCGACAAATGGGACAATGGGCGGGACATCCTGCTGGCGGGCGACGCCGCGGGCTGCGTGGCGCCGGCCTCGGGCGAGGGAATTTATTACGCCATGGCTTGCGGGCGTTTTGCGGCCGAGGCGGTGGGCGCGGTGCTGGCGAGCGGCGACGGACGCAAGCTGGCGCAGGCGCGGGCACGGTTCATGAAGGCGCACGGCCAGGTGTTCTTCGTGCTGCGCTTCATGCAGCAATTCTGGTATAAGAACGACTGGCGGCGCGAGCGGTTCGTGGCGATCTGCCGCGACCAGGACGTGCAGCAGCTCACCTGGGACGCGTATATGAACAAGGAGCTGGTGCGCGCGAAACCGGCGGCGCACGCGAAGATTTTTCTCAAGAACGTCGGCTATCTTTCGGGGCTGCTGGCCGCTTGACCGGTTGGATGCTCTGGGTTGGCGCGGTTCTGGCCGGGGCGGTCACGCTTGGCGTGGGCGGGGTGCTGACGGAGATCGGTCCGTGGTACCGGGGGCTGCGCAAGCCGAGCTGGCAGCCGCCGGATTGGCTGTTCGGGCCGGCCTGGACCGTGATCATGGCGCTGGCCGCGTGGTCGGGCGTGGTTGCCTGGCGTCATGCGCCCGGCGTGCCCGAACGCGCGATGGTGATGGCGTTGTTTGTTCTGAACTCGATACTGAACATCGGCTGGAGCCTGTTCTTCTTCAAGTGGCGTAGGCCGGATTGGGCGTTGCTGGAGGTGGTGCCGCTTTGGGGATCGGTGCTGCTGCTGATTTTGGAGGTGGGTGGGTATTCGGCGCGGGGGGCTTGGCTGCTGGTGCCGTATCTGGCTTGGGTGAGTTTCGCGGCGTATCTGAACCGGACGATCGTGCGATTGAATGGGAGTTTTGCGTGAGGCGCGGCTTCGCGGTCGTGTGCGCGGCGCTGTTTCTGGGCGCCGCCTCGCCGCTGATCATCGAGGGGCAGGTGGCGCATCCGGGTCCGGTGGCGGCGTCGGCTCTGGCGGGGCTGAAGCAGGTGAATGTGGAGGCCAGCTTCGCGACCATACATGGCGCCGCCAAGCATCGCTGGAGTGGGCCGTTGCTGAAGGATGTGCTCGATCTGGCGGCGGTGCAGGATGTGCCGGGGAAGCATACCCGGCTGCGTCACTCGGTTCTGGCGGCCGGCGCGGATGGCTATGCGGTGCGTGTGGCGTTCGGCGAGTTTCTGCCGGAAGGCGAGAACAAGCAGGTGATCGTGGCGTTAGCCCAGGATGGGCAGAAGCTGGATGCGCCGAGGCTGCTGGTGCCGGGCGACCATACGTTCGTGCGCGGCGTGTTCGACCTGACAAAACTGACGGTGGACTGAAAGTTTTTTGGTTCTTTTTTTCAAAAAAGAACATCTTTCTTCATGGTGACAGAAAAACCTCTTCCCCCCGGCCTGGATCCCCGCGCCGCCGCCGTGCTGCGCGAGATCGTAGAGCAGTATGTGGAAACCGGCGAGCCGGTAGGCAGCCGCACCCTCTCGCGCCGGCTGCCGCTGTCGCTCTCGCCGGCCACGATCCGCAATGTGATGTCGGACATGACCGATGCGGGGCTGCTGTTCGCGCCGCATACCTCGGCCGGGCGGCTGCCGACCGAGCAAGGCTTGCGGCTGTTCGTGGATGGGCTGCTGGAATCGGGCGATTTGCCGGAGGAGGAGCGCGAGGCGATCGGCCGCGCGCTGGCGGCGCAGGGGCGCAGCCTGCAGGATACACTGGCCGATGCGTCTTCCATGCTGTCGGGCCTCAGCCAGGCCGCCGGGCTCGTTCTGGCACCGAAATCGGACGGCGCGATCCGGCATATCGAATTTGCGGCGCTGGGGTCCGGCCGGGCGCTGGTGATTCTGGTGGGTGCGGACGGGCAGGTGGAGAACCGGGTGATCGAAGTGCCACCCGGGCTGCCGCCATCGGCGCTGACGCAGGCGGCGAACTACCTGAACGCCCGGGCGCAGGGGCGAACGCTGGGGGAACTGCGACGCCGCGTGGCCGAGGAGATGGTGGCGGATCGCGGGCAGTTGGATACGCTGGCGGCGCAGGTGGCGGAAGCGGGGCTGGCGACATGGACGGGAAATGAGCGCGGCGGCGCGCTGTTCGTTCGCGGCCAGGCGCGGCTGCTATCCGATGTTACGCAGATCGAGAACCTGGCCGCCATCCAGGTGCTGTTCGAGCGGCTGGAAACGCAGGAGACGATGCTGCGGCTGCTGGAACTGGCCGAGACCAGCGACGGCGTGCGGATTTTCATCGGCGCGGAGAGCGCGCTGTTCGGCACCTCGGGCGTTTCGATGATCGTGGCGCCGGCGCGGAATGCGGCGGAGAAGATCGTGGGGGCGATCGGGGTGATCGGCCCGACACGGATCAATTACGGCCGCATCATTCCGGTTGTGGATTACACGGCCCGAGTGATCGGCCGGCTGCTGGGCTGATCGCGCCCTGGAACCGGGCGGCGCTGTTTTGCACAAAAGGAGAACAAAAATCGTCGAACGGCGCAACTTGCCCGGTGTGGAGGCTTGTTCCGGGCCGGCCGATCCCCTACGTCCGCGGCCATGAGCGATGCCCCCGAAGCGGCGCCGGCCGGGGAGCCGGGTGCCGAAAGCCTGATGAGCGAGGCCGCGGAGCGGATCCGCGCGCTGGAGGCCGAGTGCCAGGATTTCCGCGACCGCTGGATGCGGGCCGAGGCCGAGATGCAGAACGTGCGCGCGCGGGCCAAGCGCGAGGTGGACGAGACGCGGCAGTATGCGGTTCAGAAATTCGGCCGTGACGTGGCCGAGGCGGCAGAAAATCTGCGCCGCGGCCTGGAGAGCCTGCCAAAGCCGGCCGCCGGCGAGCCCGAGCTGGTGGCCAAGCTGCGGGAGGGTTTCGAGGGTGTGGAGCGAAGTTTTCTCGCCCTGCTGGAACGCAACGGCATCGTCGCCGACGACCCGGTGGGCAAGAGCTTCGATGCCAATCTGCACCAGGCGATGGCCGAGCAGCCGAGCGCCGAGCACCCGCCCGGCACGGTGGTGCAGGCCTGGAGCCGCGGCTGGACGCTGAACGGCAGGCTGCTGAAGCCGGCCATGGTGGTGGTTTCCAAGGGCGAAGTGGCCGTGCCTCCGGCGGTGGATACCACCGTCTGAGGTGCCTCTGGCCTTGTTCGGCGGGCTGAGGCTCAATATCTGTTCGTCACCAAGGGCTGTGTGCGGTGCTTCGGGCCGCCCACCGTCGCTAAAAGGAGTTTTCCGCACATGAGCAAGGTCATCGGCATCGACCTCGGCACGACCAATTCCTGCGTGGCCATCATGGAAGGCCGCGACGTCCGCGTGATCGAGAACAGCGAAGGCGCCCGCACCACGCCCAGCATGGTCGCGTTCAGCGACAGCGGCGAGCGGCTGGTGGGGCAATCGGCCAAGCGCCAGGCCGTGACGAACCCCACGAACACGCTTTACGCCGTGAAGCGGCTGATCGGCCGGCGTTACGACGACCCGACCGTGGCCAAGGACAAGGGGCTGGTGCCCTACGACATCGTGCGCGGCGACAATGGCGATGCCTGGGTGGAGGCACGCGGGCAGAAATATGCGCCGGGCCAGATCAGCGCCTATGTGCTCGGCAAGATGAAGGAGACCGCCGAGGCCTATCTCGGCGAGAAGGTGGCGCAGGCGGTGATTACGGTTCCCGCCTATTTCAACGACGCGCAGCGCCAGGCCACGAAGGATGCGGGCCGCATCGCCGGGCTGGAGGTGTTGCGCATCATCAACGAGCCGACCGCGGCGGCGCTGGCCTACGGGCTGGACAAGAAGCAGGGCGGCACCATCGCGGTGTACGATCTCGGCGGCGGCACCTTCGACATCTCCATCCTGGAAATCGGCGACGGCGTGTTCGAGGTGAAGAGCACGAACGGCGATACGTTCCTGGGCGGCGAGGATTTCGATGCGCGGGTGATCGACTGGCTGGCCGGCGAGTTCAAGCGCGAGCAGGGCATCGATCTGCGCAACGACAAGCTGGCGCTGCAACGGCTGAAGGAAGCCGCCGAGAAGGCGAAGATCGAGCTTTCTTCCAGCAAGGAAACCGAGATCAACCTGCCGTTCATCACGGCCGACGCGAGCGGGCCGAAGCACCTGGTGGTGAAGCTGACGCGCGCGAAGCTGGAGCAACTCGTGGACGACCTCATCCAGCGCACACTGGAGCCCTGCCGGGCGGCGCTGCGCGATGCGGGCGTGGATTCCAGCAAGATCGACGACGTCATCCTGGTGGGCGGCATGACGCGAATGCCCAAGGTGATCGACACGGTGAAGGGCTTCTTCGGCCGCGAGCCGGCGCGCAACGTGAACCCCGACGAGGTGGTGGCGATCGGTGCCGCGGTGCAGGGCGCGGTGCTGAAGGGCGACGTGAAGGACGTGCTGCTGCTGGACGTGACGCCGCTGAGCCTGGGCATCGAGACGCTGGGCGGCGTGTTCACGCGGCTGATCGACCGCAACACCACGATACCGACGAAGAAGAGTCAGATCTTCTCCACCGCCGACGACAACCAGCAGGCCGTGACGATCAAGGTGTACCAGGGCGAGCGGGAGATGGCGGCCGACAACAAGATGCTCGGCCAGTTCGACCTGATGGGCATTCCGCCGGCACCGCGTGGCGTGCCGCAGATCGAGGTGACGTTCGACATCGACGCGAACGGCATCGTCTCGGTGAGTGCGCGGGACAAGGCGACCGGCAAGGAGCAGCAGATAAAAATCCAGGCGAGCGGCGGCCTGACCGATGCCGACATCCAGCGCATGGTGAAGGAGGCCGAGGCGAACGCGGTGGCCGATAAGCAGCGGCGCGAAATGGTGGAGGCGAAGAACCAGGCCGAGGCGATGGTGCACCAGGTGGAGCGGAACCTGGCCGAGCATGGCGAGAAGCTGCCGGCGGCCGAGAAGGGCGAAGCCGAATCCGCAGTGGCGGCGGCGAAATCGGCTTTGGAAGGCAGCGACGCGGCGGCGCTGAAACAGGCGACGGAGCGGCTTTCGGCGGCGGCCATGAAGATCGGCGAGCACATGTACAAGGCCGAGCAAGCGTCGCAACAGGGCGCGGCGCCCGGAGCCGGGCAGGCGCCTGGCGGCGATAACGTGGTGGATGCCGAGTTCGAGGAAGTTGACGAGAACAAGAAGAAGTCGGCTTAGGCCGATCGTCGCACCGGGGAGCGGTGTTGCTGGCCTTCTGACGGTCGGCCGCTTTCCGGGGGCGCGGTGGCCACAGCCACGGGCACATTTTCTTGCAAGCGGAAAGGATCGGCGGTATATGAACGCCGCAGCGTCTGGGACGAGTCGCCAAGCGTCTCAGCTTAGGGCTCCGAGCTCTAATGCCCAGTCGCGCCTCGTGGGCTGACGCCATTGTATCTCTGCTACGTGGACGAATCGGGCACGTCGGATGTTCCCGGTAACACATCCCACTTTGTTCTCGCCGGAATTTCTGTGCCGATCTGGCATTGGCGGCAGGCCGATGCAGAGGTTTCGACGCTGGCTGGCAGATACGGCCTGCGCGACGCCGAGCTGCACACCGCGTGGTTGTTGCGCCCTTACATCGAACAGAAACATATCCCCGGCTTTGATCGACTCGATTGGGAATGCCGGCGGACGATGGTTGTTCGCGCCAGGAACACCTATCTTCTAGATTTACAACGTCAGCAAAAGCGCAAGCAGTATAATCAGTCTCGCAAGAACTACGCCCACACAGCCTCCTACGTACACCTCACTCACCAGGAGCGCGTGTCATTGGTGCGGGATTTTGCAGACCTTATTGGTCGCTGGGGTTTTGCTCGACTGTTCGCGGAATGCATTAACAAGTTGCATTTCGACTCGTCTCGGGCTGGGTGTGCAATCGACGAGCAGGCATTCGAACAGATCGTGTCAAGATTTGAACAGTATCTGGCTCGCACCGAAGCGGGCGGCAATCGCTTATATGGGCTGCTGGTTCATGACAACAACGAGACGGTGGCTCGACGGCATACTGCGCTGATGCGCAAGTTCCATGAACAAGGTACGCCATGGACCGCGGTCCGGCGGATCATCGAAACGCCATTATTTGTCGATAGCCGGTTGACCAGCATGGTCCAGGTTGCAGATTTATGCGCGTATGCGCTGCGTCGGTACCTGGAGAACGATGAGACAGACCTGATGGGTCGCATTCTGTCGCGGGCCGACAGGAGCGGCTCGGTTGCCGTGGGCATCAGACACTTCACCGAGCTGTCTTGTGTCTGCCAAATTTGCTTGGCGCACAGGCTGACCGGCGCCAACCAACCCAGGCCCGAGATCAGTGCAGATGGCTAAACGAGATTATTACGCGACGCTTGAAGTCAGCCGCGAAGCAACGGGCGAGGATCTGAAACGGTCTTACCGCAAGCTGGCGATGAAATATCATCCGGACCGCAATCCGGGCGACAAGCAGGCGGAAGCGCAGTTCAAGGAAGTCAGCGAAGCCTATGACGTTCTGAAGGACGATCAGAAGCGCGCGGCGTACGACCGATTCGGCCACGCGGCCTTCGAGCATGGCGGCGGCGCAGCCGGCGGCTTCGATTTCTCGGGTGCTGGCGGCCTGGGCGACATCTTCGATCAAATGTTCGGCGATTTCGTCGGTCGCGGCGGTGCCGGCGGCCGGCAGCGCGTGCGCGCGGGCGCCGATGTGCAGGCGCAGGTGCAGATCGAACTCACGCAAGCCTTTGCCGGCACCAAGGTGCAGGTGCGCGTGCCCACGCGGGTGGCCTGCGAATCCTGCCGCGGCACCGGCTCCGCGGATGGCCAGCGCGCCGCGGAGAATTGTTCCACGTGCGGTGGTGCGGGGAAAGTGCGGGCCCAGCAAGGGTTCTTTCTCGTGGAGCGCACCTGCCCCACCTGCGGCGGCACCGGACGCATCATCCGCAATCCCTGCCGCATCTGCCGCGGCGCCGGCACCGTGCAGCGCGACCGTTCCTTGCAGGTGAGTGTGCCGGCGGGCGTGGAGGACGGCACGCGCATCCGGCTGGCCGGCGAAGGCGAATCGGGCGGCCAGGGCGCGCCGAACGGCGACCTTTACGTTCACGTGGCCATCCGGCCGCATAATCTGTTCCACCGCGAAGGCGCGCATGTGTATTGCGAAGTGCCGCTGCGCATGAGCCAGGCGGCGCTCGGCGACGAGATCGAGGTGCCGGCGATCGATGGCACGCGGCAGAAATTGAAAATCCCCGCCGGCACGCAGACCGGCGCGCAGTTCCGGCTGCGTGGGCGCGGCTTCTCGGTGCTGCGCAGCAACGCGCGCGGCGACATGGTTATCCAGACCAAGGTGGAAACGCCGCAGAACCTTACTCGTCGGCAACGCGAATTGTTGGAGGAGTTCGAGGCGGATTCCAGCGCGCAGTCTCGCAGCCATCCGGAGCATGAGGGATTCTTCGCGAAGATGCGGGAGTTTTTCGATGGGCGGGAATAGGAAGGAAGTTGTTCTTTCTTGAAAGAAAGAACTTTCATTCTTCGGGGATGCGGCGGCGTAGCGACTTCAGCGTCGAGCGGCGGGATTTAGCGGCCAGCCTGGCGCGTTTTTCGGCGCCGGAGGGCTTCGTGGGTCGGCGCGGCGTTCTTGGCGCGGCGGCACGGCGCAGCAAATCCAGCAGGCGATCGATCGCGTCCTGACGGTTCTGCTCCTGTGAGCGAAAACGCCTGGCGGTGATCACGATCGCGCCTTCCGATGTCAGCCGCCGGCCGGCCAGCGCTCGCACGCGCTGCTTCACCGCTTCCGGCAGCGATGGCGAACCCAGCATGTCGAAGCGAAGCTGCGCGGCGCTGGCCAGTTTGTTCACATTCTGGCCGCCGGGTCCGGACGATTGAATGAAGCGCAGCTCGATCTCGCGCGAGTCGATGAACAGATTTGGCGAGAAATCGAGCCGCATGGCGGATGATGGGCCGAGGCGACGGCGCCCCGGCCCGGTTCGGGTTACGCGCCGTTCTGGCACACCGAAAGGCTGGTGCCCACGAACGTGGTGCCCCTCAGCGCACCGATCGTACTGGCGGGCGCGCCGAAATACACGGGATTGGCCAGATCCTGCAGATGATAGGTGAAGCCGTTCAGCGTGTAATTGTAGTCGCCGTAATTCGCCGTGTTCTCCAGCGGATCGCCGGTTTCGTAGATGCCGCAAGGCGAATTGTTGTTGGTGAACGGATCGTCGAGCCATTCGCCGATTTCGTGGCTGAGCGCCGAGACGTCTTGCGCGAAGGCCAGCGAGCCGCCGCTATTCTGGATATAGGTGAAGTGCGCATACGGGATGTTGCTGCCGTTCACGCTGTGATAGCCGCCGACGCAGCACGGCGCGCGGTTGCCGCTGCCGTCCAGCAGATAGGATTGCGTGGTGATGAAGATCGGCAGCGCGTTCGCCGGAATGCCCAGCGAGGCGACGAGCGGCTGGATCTGCGCATCGAACCAGTTGAGGCTCGCGGTGATCACGCGGATGCCGAAATAGGTGCCTAGTTTGCCCTGCGATCTCGGCACGGTGAGCGAAACTTCCCGCAGCACGGTGGGATTGCCGAGCAGCAGGTGATAGTTGCCGCCGGCGCCGCCGATGCCCCAGGCATTCGCGCGGTTGAACGCATCTTCGTATTGCGTGTTGCCCAGGCTTACGCCGCCCTGCGCAAACGGATAATTCTGGAAAATCGGCGAGGCGATCGTGTTGTTGACGATGCCGCTGGGCTCGGCGACGGTGCCCGAAAAGGTGAGCCGCACCGGAATGATATAGACCGGCACCGTGGTGGATTGATTGCCGGACGGGTTCGTGCCGACGAAGGTTTCGCTGTAGTTGCTGCCACCATAGCTGTAGTTGAACGTCCAGGTGGGCAGTCCGGCGGGCGGGTGGATGCGGATATTGGGGTGCAGCCCGGGGCTGCGCTCGAAGATCGGGCGGTAAGTCTCGGCCCGTGCATTCGCGAGCGAAAGCGCGGCCAGCGCCGCGAGTGCCAATCCGGTCGTTTTCATCGGGAGCGTTTCCTTTCTTCGTGGCGTTCGGATCATGCCAGCGGAAGCGGCACCGTCAACCACAAGATGAGGCAGCGCCGGATCAGCCGCCGCGATTGCCGGTCACCTCGCGGCCGCACGCATCGCCGGGCAGGCGCGTGGTGAAGTTTTCGCCGGCGAAGCGCAGCCTGCCGGGCTTGCCGTCCTCGGTGATGGCGGCGGTGCCGTGGTCGTCCACGCGGCCCTTGATTTGCAGCACGCCCTGGTCGCTTTCCGCGCTGCCGCTGAGCTGGTGGCCGTCCACATCGATCGCCACGCGCAGGCTGCCGCAACCAACGCGGGGCGCCACATCCGCCACCCAGCGGCCATCGTAACGATCGAAACCGCCGACGCCGGCCACGCCGCACGCGGCGGTGGCGAGGAGCAGGGTGAGTGCCAGGGTGCGCCGCATGCTTATCTCGCAAATCCAGAGAGCGCCGCCGTGCGGCGGGAGAGCGCCCGGCGGATCGCGAAGGCGGAAAGCACCGTGAGCGCGGCGGCGCCGCTGAGCAGCAGTTGCGAGAGCTGGCCCGGCACGAAGGCCATGCTGAGCAGCACCGCGGCGATGCCGGCGATGGTGAGCCGGCTGGCCCAGGGGAACCACCACATGCGCAGCGCCAGGGTTTCGCCCGCGCGTTCCAGCCGGGTGCGCAGCGCCAGTTCCGCGATCGCGACGATCATGTAGATGAACAGGATGGTGGCGCCCGAAGTGTTGACCAGGAACGGAAACACGCTGTTGGGCCAGACGATTTCGGCCAGCGCCGCGAGGAAGCCGGCGGCGGTGCCGAACAGGATGCCGTGTCGTGGCACGCGGCGTTCGGAAACCGCGGCGAAAAGCGCCGGCGCCTCGCCGCGGCCGGCGAGCTCGTGGAACATGCGGGGCGGGGTGTAGAGGCCGGGATTGTGGGAGGGGGGCACGGCGGTGATGGCGGCGCTCGACATGGCCGTCTGCCCGCCCGGAATGTGCATCGCGCCCAACGCTTGCGTGAACGGCGATTTGCCTTGCGCGATGCTGTTCCAGGGCAGCACGCCAACGATCACGGCGATGGAGAGGACATAGAACACCAGGATGCGCAGGGATACCGTGCGGCCGGCGCGGGCGACGTTGCCGGCGGGATCGGCGGTTTCGGCGGCGGCGATGGTGGCGACCTCGCTGCCCATCATGGAGAAGATCACCACCGGCACGGCGGCGAGCGCCGCGCCGATGCCGCGCGGAAAGAAGCCGCCGTGGCCTACGAGCGTGGCCAGCGTGGCGGACGGGCCCGGGCCGAAGCCGAAGATGAAGCCCAAGCCGATCAGGATGAAGATGGCGATGGCGGCGACTTTGAGCGAGGCGAACCAGAACTCGAACTCGGCATAGCTGCGCACCGAGAACAGATTGGTGGCGGTCATCAGCACGATCAGCACCAGGCCGATGGCCCAGATGGGCAGCGCGATCCAATCGTGCAGCAGGCGGGCGCCGGCGATGGTTTCGATGCCGACGGTGACCACCCAGAAATACCAGTAGAGCCAACCGGTGAGGAACCCGGCCCAGGCGCCCAGGCCCAGCGCGGCGTAGCTCGCGAAGGAGCCCAGGCCAGGGCGGGCGACGGCCATTTCGCCCAACATGCGCATGATCAGGAAGATCAGCGTGCCGGAGAGTGCGTAGGAGATCAGCACGGCGGGGCCGGCCTGGAGGATGGCGGTGCTGGAGGCGACGAACAGGCCGGCGCCGATGATGCCGCCGAAGGCGATCATGGCGACGTGGCGGGGGCGCAGGGAGTGGGCGAGGGTTTGCGGCGGGGTCATGCGG
>CAXUEX010000060.1:0-16404 GCA_964250215.1 uncultured Acetobacteraceae bacterium
CGCATCGCGGCCATCCTGCCGGCGGGCGCGTTCGGCGATGCGTTGCAGGCGGCGCTGGCCGAAGCCTGCGAGGCGGCCGGTTTCGAACCGCCGAACGTGCAGCGCGACGACGGCACGCTGGACGGCTTCACCACGGCGCTGAAGACAGTTACGAATTATGAACAACGCCGCGGCGATCTGGAGAACCGCATCCGCGCCATGCGCGAGAGCACCGATCCGGACCAACGGCGCCAGGCCGGCATCCTGGCCGCGGAACCGGCCGCCGCGGTGCCGTTCGATGCGTTGCTGCTGGGCGAGACTGGCGAATTGCTGCGCCAGGCGGCGGAAACCCTGCCCGGCTACGACGTGAGCGCGCCGCAGGTGCGCGTGCTGGGGCCGGCGCTGTGGGCGGCGCAGGCGACGCGTCTGGGGCGGTTGGCCGGCGCCTGGTATGTCGGGCTGGACGACAACACGCGGCCGGAATTCGTGCACGCGTTCCAGGTGAAATACGGCGCGCTGCCGACGCCGCTGGCGGATCTCGGCTTCGATGCGGCGGCGATTGCGCGCGTGCTGGCGGGCGAGAACGATTATTCCGACAACGCACTTACGCGCCAGGAAGGCTTCACCGGCGTGGATGGCGCGATCCTGCTGCTGGGCGATGGGCATGTGCGGCGGGCGCTCGCGATCTACCAGATCCTGCCGGGCGGCGGCGCCAAGCTGGTGAGCCCGGCGCCGAGTGATCTTTCCGCGCCGCCGAGCTGAAAATCGGCATGTGGCTGCTGCTTCGCGTGGTCACGGCGATTGCGGCGGTGCCGGTGATGGCGCTGGGCTTGCTGGTGTGGCTGCACCGCGCCGAACCCGCAGCTTCTTTCCTGGCCGGGATCGCGGTGCTGGCCGCGGCGACGGGGCTTGGATTGGTGTGGACGCACGATCTGCGACGGTTCGCCGAGTTGCTGGCGCGGGCGGGTTCGCGCCAGATGAAGCTGCCCGCGATCGCACCGCTTTCGCTGCCGCCATCCGTGCTGGGCGGCGTGCGGGCGCTTTCGGCGACGCTGGAGGCGAGTTCGGAACAGCTCGAACGCCTGCTGCGCACCGAGGAAGGGATTTTGGAGCGCCTGCCCGACCCGCTGATTGTGCTGGGTCCGGACCGTTCCGTGAGACAATTGAATGCCGCGGCCAGGGTTGCGTTCGGCGGCGATACGGCGGCGGTGCTGCGGCATCCCGATCTGCGCGCGGCGATCGATCGGGCGCTGCTGGCCGGCGCCGCGCCGCAGACCGCGGAGCTGCGGCTGCCGGTGCCGGTGCCGCGCGAGGTGCACGCCACGGTCACGCCGCTCGACAGCCCGCTTACCGGCGGGGCCGGCGCGCTGCTGGTGCTTTCCGACCGGACGCGGGAACGCGCCATCGAGCGGACGCGCGCCGATTTCGTGGCCAATGCGAGCCACGAATTGCGCACGCCGCTGGCCAGCCTTACGGGCTTTATTGAAACATTGCGCGGGCCGGCCGCCGACGATCCGCCGGCGCAGGCGCGCTTTCTTTCGATCATGGCCGAGCAGGCGGCGCGGATGAACCGGCTGATCGACGATCTGCTGAGCCTGTCGCGCATCGAACTGGTGGAACATCAGCCGCCGGCCGAGGAAGTGGAGCTGGTGGAGCTGGTGGAGCGCATGCTGGCTTCGTTCCAGCTCCGGATGCACGAGCGCTCGCTGCACCTGGCGTGGTCGCCGCCCGCGGCGCTGCCGCCGGTTGTTGGGGATCCGGATCATCTGGAGCAGGTTGTGCAAAATCTGCTGGACAACGCGGTGAAGTATGGCAAGGAAGGCGGCATTGTGCGGGTGCAGCTTGCGGCGGTGCCGGCCGGTGCGCCGTGGCCGAGCCGGCCGGGCGTGGTGCTTTCGGTGGAAGATGACGGGCCCGGCATTCCGCACCGGCATCTGCCGCGGCTGACGGAACGTTTCTATCGCGTGGACGCGGGCCGTTCGCGCGCCGTGGGCGGCACGGGACTGGGGCTGGCGATCGTGAAGCACATCGTGAACCGGCATCGCGGCCAGCTCGCCATCGAAAGCGAGGAAGGCGCGGGCGCGACGTTCTCTGTGTGGTTGCCTTCTCGGTTGCCAGTTGCCAGTGGTGCGTTGCCAGAAAGCACGCGCGCGGCGGGCTGATGTGCACGCTCGTGATTCTGTTCCGGCCGGAACATGAATGGCCAGTTTGCGTGGGTGCCAATCGCGACGAGATGCTGGCGCGGCCGTGGTTGCCGCCGGCGACGCATTGGCCGACGCAGCAGGACGTGGTGGGTGGCCTGGATAGACTGGCCGGCGGCACGTGGCTGGCGGTGCGCAGCAACCGTTTGCTGGCGGCAGTGCTGAACCGCACGGGATCGCTGGGGCCGGCGGCGGACAAGCGCAGCCGGGGCGAGCTGCCGTTGCTGGCTTTGCAACATTCCGACGCGGATACGGCGGCCGATTCCATGGCGGCGCTGGATGCGGGGGAATGGCGGCCGTTCAACCTGGTGATTGCGGACCGGCACGGCGTGTGGTTCGTGCGCGGGCTCGGCTCGGGGCGACCCGAGGCACGCCGGTTGGCGGCGGGGCTGACGATGCTCACGTCGGGCGAGCCGAACGATCCGGCCGATCGCCGCATCGCGCGCCATCTGCCGCGGTTTGCCGCGGCGGCCATGCCCGAGCCGCCGGATTGGCGCGATTGGCCGGTTCTGCTGGCGGATGAAGCGGGCGCGTTGCGGGAAAGGCTGCATATTCCGGACACGGCCGGGTTCGGCACAAGCAGCACGAGTTTGGTGGCGCTGGGGCCGCAGATGAATTTCCGGTTCGCGTAATTGCCGCAGTTTGCGGCACGGCTCGCCCCCTCCACCATGCTGCGCATGGTCCCCCTCCCCTGCTTCGCGCGGGGAGGATCGGCGGATGGTTTTAGGGGAAAAGGCCGCGGGTTTGTTTTGCTTTTCGCACCTTTTCCACGCCGATCGCCATGGCCGCGGTGCGGTGCGGCACGTGGTCGCGTTCGCTGCGGTGCATCACGGCCTGGAAGGCGCGTTCCAGGATGCGGTTCAGGCGGTCGCGCACTTCCGGTTCCGTCCAGAAAAGCTGTTGCAGATCCTGCACCCATTCGAAATAGCTCACCACCACGCCGCCGGCGTTGCAGAGGATGTCGGGGATGACGAAGATTTCGCCGTTGCGCTGGTTGATGATGCGGTCGGCTTCGGGTGTGGTGGGGCCGTTGGCGCCCTCGGCCAGGATGCGACATTGCAGTTGGGGCGCGTTGTTGGCGGTGATCACCTGCTCCATGGCGGCCGGCACCAGGATGTCGCATTTCTGCACCAGCAGCTCGTGCGGATCGAAGGCGAGTTCGTTGGAAAAGCCGCGCAGGCAGCCTTGCTGCTCGCAATGGCGCACCATGGCGGGGACATCGAGCCCCTTCGCGTCGTAGTAGCAGGCCGAGTGGTCGGAGACGCCGATCACCCTGACACCTTGTTGCGCCAGCGAAAGTGCGGTGACGCTGCCGACGTTGCCGAAGCCCTGGATGATGGCAGTGGCGCCGGCGGGCGCGATCTGCAGCCGTTCCATGGCGCGGCTCACCAGGTGCACCACGCCGCGGCCGGTGGCTTCGCGCCGCCCCACCGTGCCGCCGGCGCTGACCGGCTTGCCGGTGACGATCTCGGTGACGGTCTGGCCGTGGTACATGGAGTAGGTGTCCATGTACCAGGCCATGGTCTGTTCGTTGGTGCCCATATCGGGCGCCATCACATCCACTTTGGCGCCGACGAAGGGGATCATCTCCTGCATGTAGCGGCGCGAGAGACCTTCCAGCTCGCGGTGGCTGAGGCTGTGCGGATCCACCGCGATGCCGCCTTTGGCGCCGCCGTAGGGCAGGCCGGCCAGCGCGCATTTCCAGCTCATGGAAATGGCCAGCGCCGCGACCTCGCCCATGTGCAGATCGGGGGCGTAGCGCGTGCCGCCTTTGGTGGGACCCATGGTGAGGTGGTGCTGCACGCGGTAGCCCATGAACACGGCCGTGGTGCCGTCGTCGCGGTGGATCGGGCAGCTTACGGCGATGGCGCGCTTGGGCAGCAGCAGCCGGTCGCGCTCGTCGTCGGGGATTTCCAGGTAGTCGGCGATGACGCGAAACTGGCCGCGGGCCTGTTCGAAGAACGGGCCGGAGAAGAGGTCCATGGGTGGCGATCCGAATCCGTGGGGTCCGCGCCCTGGGGTTCGGGCACGGCTGGCGGCGGCACCATCCGGCCGGCTCTGCGTTTTGTCCACGGCGCCGGGCCGGGGGATCGCAAATGACAACAAGCTTGCGCGCGAAGGGCGAGACGGGATCGCGGGGCGGTGCCGTGAGGCTTGCGCTGGTTCTGAATGAGAAGGCGGGCGCGCTGCTGGCGCGGGCGGATGCGGCGGAACGGCTTCACGCGCTGGTGCGCGAGGCCGGTTTCGAGCTGGTGGAGGTAGAGCCGGGCGAGCTGCCGGTGCGCATTGCGCAGGCGGCGGCATCCGGGGCGGACATCGTGGCCGTGGCGGGTGGCGACGGCACCGCGGCGTGTGCGGCGGAGGCGCTGGCTGGGCGCGACGTGGCGCTCGGGTTGCTGCCCTGCGGCACGATGGATTTGCTGGCGCGCGACCTGCGGCTGCCGGTGGGCGACCCCGAGGCGGCGATGGCGGTGCTGGTTTCGGGACAGCGCCGGACGATCGACGTGGGCATGATGGGCGAGCGGCCGTTTCTGTGCGCGGCCATGCTGGGCGCGCCGGCTCGATTGGCAAAGCACCGCGAGCACGGACGGCAGCACGGCAACGGGCCGCTGGCCTGGGCGCGTTTCGGCCGCGCGGCGTGGCGGGCGATGCGGCGCGAGCCGAGGCTGCGGTTGCGGGCGGTGATCGACGGGCGGGAGGTGCGGCTGCGCACCGCGGCGCTGACCATTACCGTGAACCCGCTGGACGACGCGACCGGCCGCGCGTTCGGACGCTCGCGGCTGGATACCGGGTGGTTCGCGATCTATGTGGCGCGCGGCAGGCTGCTGGGGCTGCTGCCGAGCGTGCTGCGCGGCCGGGTGCCGCAGGGGCGGAAAATGGCGGTGCTGCGCGGGCGGGATATCGAGCTGCATAGCTCGGCGGGCGCCTTGCGCGTGCTGCTGGACGGCGAGGCGCATCTGCTGGCGCCGCCGTTGCGGTTTAGCATCAAACCCCGGACGCTGACGGTGATCGCGCCGGCGCCATGACCACGATCGTGCACCTGACCGACCTGCATTTCGGCGCCACCGACAAGGCGCTGGTGCAGGCGCTGGTGGCATGGGTTCGTGAATTTCCCCCCGATCTGGTGGCGGTGAGCGGCGATCTGACGCAGGGCGCGCGCCATGCCGAATTCCGCGCCGCGAAGGGCTTCCTGGACAGTCTCGGCGCGCCCTGGCTCGCGGTGCCGGGCAATCACGACATCACGCCGTATCGCCTGGGCGAGCGCTTCCTGTTTCCGTATCAGCGCTGGCACGACGAGATTGGTGCGGAGACGGAACCGGTTTGGCAGGATGCCCAGGTGGGCGTGGTGGGGCTGAACACGGCGCGGCGCGCGGGGCCGCACCTGGATTGGTCGCGCGGCCGGGTGACGCGGTCGCGGCTGGAGCGGGCGTTGGCGAAGCTCGATGCCTTGCCGGCGGGGCTGACGCGGATCGTGGTGGCGCACCATCCGCTGCTGCCGCCCGAGGCGTTGCCGTTCACCACGGTAGTGGGTGGTTCGCAGCGCGCGCTGGCGGCGTTCGGTGAACGGCGAGTGGCGATGGTGCTGGCCGGGCACCTGCACCGCAGCTACGCGCGCATGGCGCGGCCGGAGGGGCCGGCGCCGCTGATTTTGCAGGGCGGGTCGGCCACGTCCACGCGGTTGCGGGGGGAGCCGAACGCGTTCAATCGCATCGCGATCGACAATGGCGCCGGGGTCATCGAGAGCTGGGCATGGTCGGGGAAGGATTGGCAGCAGGCGGCGCGACGGGAGGCGGATTTCCGGTATCGGCCGCAGCCGGTTGCGGCATGAGCGGGCCGGTCGGCTTTCACCGGATCATTTCGCGGTCCGGAGCGCGTGGACGAATGCGTAGGCAACGATCGGAATGGCGACGATGACGTAGATGCGCAAGGCGATCAGCAGGCCGAGCGTGAAACGGTCGAGGCGCCGGCGTGGCAGGGGTTTTTCCGCGATGGCCGCGAGCTGGCTGGGTTCCAGGGCCTGCAGCAGCTTTGCATCGTGGTTCACGCAGGGCTCCTTACTTGCCGAGCATATCTGGAAAGACGGTGATGAGGCCATAGAATGCGCCCACCGCCGAGATCGCCACGACGATGGTTCCGCCGGCGAGGTTGGTTTTCCAGCGGTTCGCAAGGTCGCCCATGATGTCGCGGTCGTTCACCAGCAGCAGCAGGAACAGCAGCGCGGGCGCCATCAGCAAGGTGGCGATGACGTTCACCGTGAGGGTCATGGCGAGGAGCGGCGCGCCGGGGATAAGGACGATTGCGGCCGCGATCAGGGTGGAGACGATTGCGGCGCCATAGAACAGCCGGCCGCGGGCGAAATCGAGGTTCAGGCTGTGCCGGACCGAGAGGGTTTCGGCCAGTGCGTAAGAGGAACTGGTGGAAATCGTCATTGCCGCGACGAGGCCGGCCTCGATGATGCCGAGGGCGAAGAGGGTGGCGCCGGTGGTGCCGAGAATGGGGCGGAGCGCGGTTGCGAAGTCGGCGCCGCTCGCGAATTGCGAGACGTCGATATGCGCGGCGAACAGGGGCGCGGTGGCGACGACCGTCGCGATCGCGGCGATGGCCGCCAGCCCGGCCCCGATCGCCGTGTCGGCACGGCCCTGCGGCACGTCGGCACGCGTGAGGCCCTTGTCCACGACGGCGCTCTGCTGGAAGAAGATCATCCACGGCGTGACGGTGGCGCCGATGTTGGCCAGGATCAGCGTGATGAAGGCGACGCCGAAACCTCCCGGCAGCGGGCCCCAGGTGGCGATCGCGTGGGCCAGGGTGGCGCCGCGCGGATGCGCGTATAACGCTGCCGGAATGAACAGCAGGTTGAACACGGCCACGCCCATGAGCAGACGCTCCCAGGTGGCGTAGCGGCGCAGGGCGAGCGAGGCGATCACCACGGCGACGCCGAACGCGACCGAGAGCGCGGCGGGCAGGCCGAAATAGAGGCCGCCGGCCTGGATGGCAATGAACTCGGTGACGAGCGTGAGCACGTTGCCGAAGACCAGGTCGGCCATCGCGAAATAGCCCCAGAAGGGGCCGAAACGTTGGAAGATGAGTTCGGCGTGGCCGCGATGGGTGGCGGCACCCAGCCGAACGGTCATTTCCTGCACCACGAAGGCCATGACGAAGGTGAGCAGGATGAACGGGACGAAGAAGCCGATGCCGTAGGTGGCGCCCGTGGTGGCGTAGGAGACCATGCTGGGGCCGTCGTTCTCGCCGAGCATGACGAGCACGCCGGGGCCGGCGAGCAGCCACAGCAGGCGCAGGCCCCTTCCGGCGGCGCGGGTACGCAGAACCTCGCGGCGGTCCTGCGCACGGAGCCTGTCCTCGCGGGTGGCAGCGTCCTGGCCTGCCGGATGCGGAAGGTCCGGGCGGCCGATGCGCATGACATTCTGGCTCACGCGTATCTCCGGCATGTCGAAGCCGTGGGATGATTCCGGCACGGGGCGACAGGGCCAATGTAGCTTGGGCTACAAGTCGGTCAATGCACAAAACATCAAGGCGTTCGCTAGAAGGTCGCGGCGATGCCTCACAACGGCGCGATGGCCCTGGCTAGGCCGTGGTGCCCGCCGTCCAAGTCGCCGAGAGAATGAGGGGGGAGCGCTCCAGTTCCTCGACCACGCCATCCAACTCGGCAGCCTCCGCGGTTGTCGGGATGAGATCGGCCTCGAGTTCCACCTGGCTTTCGCTTTCCGACATGATTTCGACCTCGCGGACCGGATAGCTGGCGCGCGAGAGCACCTCGTCGAGCAGATCGCGGACATCGGCGACATTGGCACGGTCGCAGGTGGCATAGACGCGGTAGTTCGCCTCAGTGGTGCCTTCGGTGATCGGACGCCGGTTGATCCAATCGACCAGCGGCCGCAGCAAGGTGTTGCCGGCCAGCACGAAGGCGGTGACGGCGGCGGCTTCGGCCGGTCGGCCGGCGCCGGCGAAGGTGCCGACGGAGGCCGAACACCACAGCGTGGCGGCGGTGTTGAGGCCGCGGATGCTGGTGCCGTCCTTCAGGATCACGCCCGCGCCGAGGAAGCCGATGCCGGAGACGACGTAGGCGACGATGCGCACAGCGCCGTCGTTGCCGCTGAGGTCCAGGCCGAGATCGGCGAAGGCGGCGGCGCCGAGCGCCACCAGCACGGTGGTGCGCAACCCGGCGCTGCGTTGCCGCCACTGGCGTTCGAAGCCGATGGCGGTGCCGAGGACGAAGGCGACGGCCAGGGCGAACAGGGTGTGCAGGAATGCCATGGCCGCCGCTCCCGAACGTGCCGCTCATTGGCCGATCGCCATCCGGATCACCTTGACGGCCCCAGGCTGATCCGGCCACGTCGCATCCCTATCTGCCTGCGAGGTAGCCCCGGGAACAACTCGCGCGCCAAACGCCGGCGGCAAACGACGAACCTGGAGAGGCAAATGGAAATCCGCCGCGCGGGCAGCCAGCCATCCGCCCAGGGGCCGAGCGAATGGTTCACCGGGAAGGTCCGGACCGATCCTCTGTTCAGCCCGCCCGGACCTGCGCGAGCCTCTGGCTTGCTCGTTACGTTCGAGCCGGGCGCGCGGACGGCGTGGCACACGCACCCATTGGGCCAGACGCTGATCGTCACCGCCGGCTGCGGCTGGATGCAGCTTGAGGGCGGGCCCGTCGAGGAAATCCGCCCAGGCGACGTGGTCTGGTTCGCACCCGGGAAGAAACACTGGCATGGCGCAACGCCCACCACGGGGATGAGCCATATCGCTATCCAGGAGAAACTCGACGGGCTGCCCGTGGATTGGCTGGAGCATGTTACGGACGAACAATATCGGCGCTGACCGCCGCTGCGCTTGCTGGATCGCCTTGACGATCGCCGGGATGATGGCGGCGACGAGAAGCGGGTGCAACCTCATCCACACCAGCTTCCTCAGCCCTATGCCAAAGTTTCGGCGTCGCGACGTGTTACCGGATTGCCGGAAACCGGAGCGTGCCGCCCCCTCCGTCGGCTTCGCCGATATCTGCCCCGCTTGGCGAGGGGAAGAGCAAGACCTGTTCGAAAGGTGCGGAGGGGTGTAGATTCGGGATCAGAGGGAGGACGGCGTTTCCGCATCGGAACCGAGCGGATTGGCAGCGGCTTCGACGGCGGCCGCGAGTTCGGCCATGGCGAAAGGTTTCGCGAGGAACACGATTTGTTCGTCGCTCAGCGCTTGGCGGGCTTGCGCGTCGGCGTAGCCGGAGATTAGCACGGCGGGCAGGCTAGGGATGCGCAGGCGGAGCGCGCGGACCAGGGCCGGGCCGTCCATGCCCGGCATCACCACATCCGACACAACGCCACCGAGCCCGTCGTCGAGATCGGCGGATTGTTCCAGTGCCGCCTGGGCGCAATCACAGGCGAGCACGTCGTAGCCGGCACGTTCCAAGGCGCGGGCGGCGAGCTTGCGCACGGGGGCTTCGTCTTCCACGAGCAGCAGGCGGCGCCGGTTCCGGGCGTAGCAAGGGGCTGCGGACATGGGCGCGGCGGGTTGCGGCGGCGGCGCGGGCAGCCGTTCGGCTTCGTTCCGGGGTAGCAGGATGAGAAAGCTTGTGCCGCGGCCGAGTGTGCTTTCGACGCCAAGATAGCCGCCGGATTGGCGGACGATGCCGTGCACGGTAGCGAGCCCCAGGCCGGTGCCACCGGCGTCGCGCCTGGTGGTGAAGAAGGGTTCGAAGATGCGGGGCAGGATGTCGGGCGGGATGCCGCTGCCGGTGTCGCGCATTTCGATCGTGGCGTAGCGGCCAGGGGGCACGGTTTCGGCACCGAGCGGGCGCGGGCGGAGCACGATTGAGTGGCCGGTTGCGATGGTGAGCCGGCCGCCTTCCGGCATGGCGTGGGCCGCGTTCATGGCGAGGTTGACGAGCACCCGATCGAACTGGTCGGGATCGATGCGTACGCGGCGGCCGGGTTCCTCCAATTCCAGGCGCAGCTCGATCTGCGGGCCGAGCAGCCGTTGCAGCAGCGAAGCGGCGGCGCGCACGGCCTGGTCCACAGGCAGCGTGCGGGGCTGCAGCACCTGCTGCCGGCCGAACGCCATGAGCTGGCGGATCAGGGCGGCGCCGCGTTCGGCGCTTTCGCGGATTTGTTCAAGGTCGGCGATGTCGGCCACCGCGGCGCGGCCGCGCAGATCGGCGGTGGCGCCGAGGATGGCGGTGAGCAGGTTGTTGAAATCGTGCGCGACTCCGGCGGCGAGTTCGCCCACGGCCTGCAGGCGTTGCGCCTGGCGGAGTTGCGTTTCCAGCGTGCGTTGGTGGCCGAGATCGGTGACGTGCAACACGCCCGCCATGGCGCCGACGGCGGTGGGGGCGAAGCGCAGGCGGTGGGGCACGGGGAGATCGGCTTCGGCCGTGGCGGCCACGCTTTCGCGCAAGGCGGCACCCAGGATGTGGCGGGCGGGTTCGGGCAGCGCCTCGAGGCTCGGGTAGTGCCAGCGATCTGGCTCGCCGGCAATGTTCAAGATGCGTCCGGCGCGATCGAGCACCCAGAGCGTGTCTGGCGCCGCGTCGCAGGCCGCGCGCAGGAGCGCCCGATCGGCGCCGAGCAACCTTGAAAGGGCCCGAGATGTCATCCGGCCCTAATGAACGGAAGTTCTTTGCTTCTTTCTTTCAAGAAAGAAGAATCCTTCACAATTTTGCCCGTTCGCCCAACCGCCAGATATACGCAACAATCTCCGCCACGGCCCGGAAATGTTCCGGCGGAATCTCGGTATCGAGCTCCAACCGGTATAGTGCGCGTGCCAGCGGTGGATTGGCAACCAGCGGAACGCGGGCGGCGCGGGCGGTTTCGCGGATGCGGGCGGCCATATTGTCGGCGCCTTTGGCGACCAGACGCGGCGCGCCGCTGGAACCGCGTTGGTAGGCCAGCGCGACCGCGTAGTGTTCCGGGTTCGTGATTACCAGCGTGGCATTCGGCACCGCGGCCATCATGCGCCGGCGCGCGCGGCGGCGGGCGAGCTGACGCAGGCGCTGCTTGATTTCGGGGTTGCCTTCGGTTTCGCGATGTTCGTCGCGCACCTGCTGGCGCGACATGCGCAGTTTGCTGTTGTGCCGGTATCGCACCCAGGCGAGATCGGCGATGGCGATGGCGATCTGGGCGGCGAGCAGCGGCAGGGCGAGTCGTTGGAGCGTGGCGAGCAGAACGGGCCAGAGCGCGGCGGGGCTGAAGCGGATTGCGGCGGCGAGGCCCGGGGCGAGGCGCAGCAGCGCGAACCAGAGCAGAAAGGCGAGGATCGCGAGCTTTAGCACGGCGCGGACGGCTTGCGCGGCGGTTTCCAGGCCGAACAGGCGGCCGAGGCCGCGCAGCGGGCTGAGCCGGGCGAGATCGGGCTGAATGGCGGCGAGGCGAAGAAGGAAGCCGGTTTGCAGCATTGTGGCGCCGGAAGCGGCGAGGGCGGCGGCCGCGGCGACGGGCAGCACGACGGCGATGGCGGCGGGGACGGCTTGGCGGAGCCGGGTTGTGGGATCGGCACCCAGATCATGGAGACTGGATGCGAACCACGCGACGGCGGCCGGTGCGTGCGCGGCTTGCGCCATCAATGCGAGGCCGCCGGCGCCCAGCGAGGCGAGCAGCACGGCTTCGCGCGAGATCGCAACATTGCCTTCGTCGCGCGCCTTTTGCAGGCGGCGAGGGGTGGCGGCTTCGCTGCGGTCTTCGCTCATGATTCAGTTGTCAGTTTTCAGTTGTCAGTTTTCAGTTTTGGATCTTTGGGATGTGCAGTGACGGAACTTGAACTAGTAAAGGGCGGCGAAGCCGTCGCGGGCCGCATCCAGCCACGCGTGCAGCAGAGCGCCGCCGCAGAGGCAGAGCAGCAGCAATCCGCCGAGCACCTGGCCGGGCAAGGCCGCGATATAGACCTGGAGCTGCGGCACGAGGCGCGAGATCATGCCCAGGGCGAGTTGCCATGCGGTGCCGGCGAGCAGAAAGGGGGCGGCGAGCCGTATTCCGAGGGCGAAACTGTTGGATACGGCGCGGACGGCGACCTGGGCGAGATCGGCCGTGGGCGGAAAGGCGCCGGCCGGGAAGATGGCATAGCTGCGGGCGAGGGCCGAAAGCGGCAGGGCATAGAGCCCGGTGGCGAGGATCAGCACGGGCGCGGCCAGATTGAACAAGCGGCCGATCACGGCGGATTGCGCGCCGAGCATGGGATCGGGCTGCAGCACGCTGGAAAGCCCGGTCATGAGCGAAATTACCTGGCCGGCGGCGGGCAGCGCGAGCGCGATCAATCGGGCGAGCCAGCCGAGCAGCGCGCCGGCGAGGAGTTCGGCGGCGATCATGCGCAGCAGGCTGGGAAAGTCGGGCGGCGGCGGCGGCAGGCTTGGTTCGAGCGTGGGCACGAGCAGCACGGCGAGCGCCAGCGCCATGCCGGCGCGGAGCAACGCCGGCGGCTCGCTTTCGCCGAAGCCGGGGAGGAGCATGACGCAAGCGGCGCAGCGGCAGAGGACGAGGAGAAAGGCGAAGGCTTGCGGGAGCAGATCGGCTGCCATGCTTTTGCGTCGCGATCGCGTGTCCGCGCGTTTGTTTCAGTTGCCACCGATGCGGACGAGCGTGTCAAAGCTCAGGTGCATGTAGTCGGCGAGGGTGCGGGACATGTAGGGGCCGGCGTACCAGGCGGCGCCGGCGGTGGCGATGAGCTTGGGCAGGAAGGCCAGCGTGCTGTCGCTGATCTGGGTGATGGCCTGGATCACGGCGAGCAGGACGCCGGCGAACAGCGAGGCGGCGAGCAGCGGCGTGCTGAGCTTGAACGCGAGCAGGGTAGCATCCTGTAGCATGGCGGCGATGTCGATGGCGGACATGGACCGGATCCCTAGATGGGCATCTTGATGATGTCCTGGTAGGCTTGCAGCACCCGGTCCCGCACCGCGACCGTGGTTTGCAGAGCCAGTTGCGCGCGCGATACGGCCGTGACGACATGGGTGAGGTCGCCGTGGCCGGAAATGGCCTGCGCCGATTGCGCGTCGGCTTCGCGGCCGGTGGCGATGGCCTGGTCCACGAGGTTGCCGAGCATGGCGCCGAATTCGCCGGCGGGCGCGGTGGCTGGCGCGGGTGCATCGATGCCGCGGTAGGCGGCGAGCGCCGCGGCGGTGAGGGGCGACGCGGTCATTTCAGGAGGTCGATCGTGCGGTTCAGCATGGCGCGCGAGGCCTGCATGACGTTCAGATTGGCGCTGTAGGTGCGTTCGGCTTCGCGCATGTCCATCATTTCGACAAAGCCGTTGACGTTGGGCATTTTCACATAGCCCTGCGGATTGGCGGCCGGGTTCGACGGATCGTATTTCAGCGGGAAATCGGTGGGATCGGGCAGCACCTGCTTGACCTGCACGGTGGCGACACCGAGGTTGCGATCGAGCTCGTCGGCGAACAGCACGGTGCGCCGGCGATAGGGTGTGGCGCTGGGCGTGGAGCCGCTGCTGTCCTGATTGGCGATGTTTTCGGCGATGATGCGCAGCCGCTCGGTCTGCGCGTCCATGCCGCTGGCGGAAATGGTGAGTGCCTGGGTGAGATCCATGTCAGCCGCTGCGGCCGAGTGCGGCGAGATATAGGCCCATGGTGCTCTTCCAAAGATTGCCGACGAGCGCCTGCTGCGTTTCGGTATCCGCCACTTTCGTGAGCTCGCCTTCGATTTCCACGGCATTGCCGTCAGGCGCGCGTTCGCGTGGCGGCGGGACGACGGTGGCGATGGGGGGCAGCGTGCCCGCGAGATGCGCCGGATCTGTGCGCGAAGGCGCGGCGGATGCATTTGCGGCGGGTGCACTTGCGAGATATTGCGAAAAAGGGACCAGATCGCGCGGCTCATAGCGCGGCGTGTTGGCGTTGGCGATGTTTTGCGCGAGCACCTGCTGCCGCTGATCGAGCCAGGAGAAACGCTGTTCCGCAAGGGCGAAGAAATCGCCGTGCGGGGCCGATGGGAGTGCGCCGCCTATCTCGATCATGCTTGCCTCCCGAAATACGGGATGAAAGTGGCAAGTCGGGATTGATAAAATCTGAATCGGGCCGCTGACGGATTGCTAACCGGGTGGTGCGAGATTTGCCGCTATGCGCATGGCGGCTTTCGGCAACGGCGGTGAGGCGGCGCGGCTGGCGGATGGGATCGCACGCTCGCTTTCCGTGGCTCGGGCCTTGGTGCGCGGCGGCCGGCAGGTGGATCTCGCGGGTATTCAGGACGGGGTGGGCCGGCTTTGCGCGAAATCGCTGGACCTGGAGCCGGCGGAGGCGCGGGCGATGTTGCCGGCCTTGGAAGAGGTGCGATTGCAGCTCGATGCCCTGACTGGGGCGATGCTGGCGGCGGCGGGGGACTGCTCCTGAGCGGATTGTGGGGCGAGGCAGGCACGGCCACGCTGGCGCTGGCGGCGGTGCTGCTTCTGGTGCTGGGCGCTGGCCGCATCGCGCGGCGGGCGACGCCGGGATTCGTGGTGCAGGATGCGTCGGTTCTACGGGTGCGCGGGGCGGTGTCGCTCGGGCCGCGTCGGCGGATTTATCTGGTGGAGGCGGAGGGCGCGCGGGCGCTGATTGTGACCGGCGGCGGCGCGGATCTGGCGCTGTTGCTGCCGCCGTCGTGATGCGGTTGCTGTTTCGCCCCGTCCACCATGCTTTGCAGGGCCTTCCTCCGCCGCCTCGCGGGAGAGGATCCTTGCTCTTGGCGTTGCTGCTGCTCGTGCCGTGCGGGGCGGTGGCGCAATCCGTCACGATCGATCTGGGGCACGCGGGCGATGCCGGCACCACGGGTCGGCTGGTGCAGATCACGGCGCTGTTCACGGTGCTGTCGCTGGCGCCTAGCCTGCTGGTGATGGTGACGGCGTTCACGCGCATCGTGATCGTGCTTTCGCTGCTGCGCGGCGCGCTGGGGGCGCAGGGCACGCCGCCGAACACGGTGCTGATCGGGCTGGCGCTGTTCCTGACGTTCTTCGTGATGCAGCCGGCGCTGGATCAGGCCTGGAACGGCGCGATTCTGCCGATGACGCAGGGCAAGCTGCTGGAACTGGATGCGTTGCGGCTGGCGGCCGAACCGTTCCGACACTTCATGGGGGCGAACGTGCGGCCGGCCGATCTGCTGCTGTTCAAGGATCTGGGGCATCTCGTCCCAGGCGATCCGGCGCATCCGGCTTGGCGGGCATTGATCCCGGCCTTTCTGGTAGGCGAATTGCGGCGGGCGTTCGAGATGGGGTTTCTGCTCTACCTGCCGTTCACGGTGATCGATCTGGTGGTTTCCAGCGTGCTGATGTCGCTGGGCATGATGATGCTGCCGCCGGGCGGCGTTTCGTTGCCGTTCAAGCTGATCTTCTTTGTGATGGTGGATGGCTGGCGCATGGTGGCGGGGGGGCTGACTCAGAGTTTTGCGACCGGCTGAAGGGATGCGCGTTATTCGCCTGAAGGAGAACGCGATCATGGAAAATTCCGAGACGCTCATTCAGCGCGATGCCGAGGAGCAGAATACCGGAAATCACAAAACAGAAGGGGCAAAGGACGCGGGCGGCGCCGACCGGTTCGGCGGCACGCGCGCCGGGGCGCAGAATGTCGAGCGGCCGGTGACGAACATCGAAAAGGCCACGGATGTGGATCGGGTGGCGCCGCTGGAGGACCGGCTCAGCGAAGATGTGAGCGTGAACGGCCCTGCGGAGCGGGCGCCGGAGCGCGACGAGCGGGGCCGGATGTGAACTGAACGCCTAAGGCGGGTATGCGGCCGAGAAGACTCGAACTTCCACAGGGTTTCCCCCACAAGCACCTCAAGCTTGCGCGTCTACCATTCCGCCACGGCCGCGCGGAGCCCGGGGCTATAACCGATGGATGCTGCCGCTTCAATTGACGGGCTCACCGCCCTAGCACCGCGGTGGCGCCGGTCGGCCGGGCTGGTGCCTTACGAGGCCGCCGTGGCGCGGATGCGGCAGGACGTGGCGGAGATCGCGGAAGGCGGGGCGGAGTGCGTGTGGCTGCTGGAGCACCCGGCACTGTACACGGCCGGCAGTTCGGCGCGGGACGCCGATTTGGCCGCGCCTGGACGGCTGCCGGTGCACCGGAGCGGGCGCGGCGGACAGTGGACGTATCACGGGCCGGGACAGCGCGTGGCTTACGTGATGCTGGATTTGACTCGGCCGCATGGGCGCGTGCCGGCGCGCGATCTGCATTTGTATGTGCAGGGACTGGAGGATTGGGTGATTGCGGCGCTGGCTTTGCTTGGCGTGCGGGGGGAGCGGCGAGAAG
>CAXUEX010000061.1:0-15981 GCA_964250215.1 uncultured Acetobacteraceae bacterium
TAGGTCATGCGCATCGCCAACGGGTAGGCGGCGGAAGAGGTACCGTGCTGTCGAGATAGACAGCCTGATTGCCGGCCCCTGGTGTCCGCGCGGGCTGTTGGCGAGACGAAATATGTGCTCACCTACCGCGCCGCGATGCGCTCGTTCACTTCGGCAAGCACAACCTTGCCCGGTATTCCCTCACCGCGATCGAGGTCGTCGAGCCAACTCTACAGTTCCTGTCGCAACCGCGCGAGAACGGCCTCGTGCAGCGTGTCGGATTACAAGAGGAGCTTCAGCCCCTCCTGCACGATTTCACCGGCGCTGGAATACTGGCCGGACTCGATCTTCCCGCTGATCCGGCGTTCCAGCTCGAGCGTCAGGTTTATGTGCACGGCACAATGCTACCTTGCCGCGACGGATTCCTTATCGGGCAGTTTGGCCAGCACCGCAGCTATCTGTTCTGATACCGTTTTGATATCCGCCATGCCGTCCACCTCATGCAGCCTTTGCTGGACGGCGTAGTGCGGCAGGATGGGGGCGGTTTGCTCGTGGTAGTGCGCGAGGCGGGCGGCGACCGTCTCGCGGCGGTCGTCGGCGCGGCGGACGAATTCGTGATGGCCGCAGACGTCGCAAATGCCGGGGGCTTGCGTGGGGTGGAAATCGTCGTGGTAGCCGGTGCCGCAACTGGCGCAGGTGAAGCGGCCGGCGATGCGATCAACGAGGGCGGTGTCGTCCACTTTCAGCTCGATCACCGCATCGAGCGCGATGCCCATTTTCGCGAGCATCGCATCCAGGGCTTCGGCCTGCGGCACGGTGCGGGGGAAGCCATCCAGGATGAAGCCGCGGGCGCAGTCGGGCTGGCTTACGCGGCCAGCGAGCATGGCGACAATGATTTCGTCCGGCACCAAGCCGCCGCTTTTCATGATGGAGTCGGCGCGGCAGCCGATTTCGCTGCCGGCGGCAACCTCGGCGCGCAGCATGTCTCCGGTGGAGATTTGGGCGATGCCGTGGTGTTGCTGCAGGCGCTTCGCTTGCGTGCCTTTTCCGGCGCCCGGAGGCCCCAGCAGGATCAGGTTCACCGGCCGCGGCCTTTCACGCGCGCCTTCTTAATCAGGCCCTGATATTGGTGCGCCAGCAAGTGCGATTGCATCTGCGTGATCGTATCCATGGTGACGGAGACAATGATCATCAGGCTGGTGCCGCCGAAATAGAACGGCACGCCGTAGCGGCTGATGAGGATTTCCGGCAGCAGGCAGACGGCGACGAGATAGAGCGCGCCCACCGTGGTGAGGCGGGTGAGGATGGTGTCGAAATACTCGGCCGTGTTGGTGCCGGGGCGGATGCCGGGAACGAAGCCGCCGAATTTTTTCAAATTGTCCGCGGTTTCCTGCGGGTTGAACACGATGGCCGTATAGAAATACGAGAAGAAGACGATCGTGGCGGCATAGAGGAACATGTACAGCGGCTGACCGTGCGCGAGCTGGCTGGTGACGGTGGAGAGCGCGTTGCCGAGCCAAAGCGGCATCCATGCGGGGAGCTGCATGTTGCCGGAGAAGCTCGCGATCGTGGCCGGCACCAGCAGGATGGAGCTGGCGAAGATCGGCGGGATGACGCCGGCGGTGTTGATTTTCAGCGGCATGTGCGTGGCATCGCCGCCGAACATGCGCGTGCCCACCTGGCGCTTCGGATACTGGATCACCACGCGGCGCTGCGCGCGTTCCATGAACACGATGAAGGCGATCACCGCCGCGCCGATCACCAGGAAGCTGACGATGAAGATGGGCGAGAGCCCGCCGGTGCGGCCCAGCTCCAGCAGGTTAGCCAGCGCGTGCGGCAGGTTGGCGACGATGCCGGCGAAGATGATCAGGCTGATGCCGTTGCCGATGCCGCGCGCGGTGATCTGCTCGCCGAGCCACATCAGGAACATGGTGCCGCCGACCAGGGTGACGACGCAGGAGAAGCGGAATAGCAGGCCGGGATCGATCACCGCCGGAATATTGTTAGCGCCGCGCATCGATTCGAGGCCGACGGAGATGCCGTAGGATTGGAACAGCGCGATCAGCACCGTGAGGTACCGCGTGTACTGGTTCATTTTCTTGCGGCCGCTCTCGCCCTCCTTCTTGAGGTTTTCGAGCGTGGGGATCGCCGTGGTCATCAACTGCACAATGATGCTGGCGCTGATGTAGGGCATGATGTTGAGCGCGAACACGGTCATGCGGCCCAGCGCGCCGCCGGTGAACATGTCGAACATGCCGAGGATGCCGCCGCCGCCGTGGCTGGCGAGGCGTTCGGCCATGATGGTGGCATCGACGCCCGGCACCGGGATGTAGGTGCCGAGGCGATAGATGATCAGCGCGCCGAGCGTGAACCAGATGCGCTTGCGCAATTCGGTGGCTTTGGAAAGCGTGCCGAGATTGAAGCTGGCGGCGAGTTGTTCGGCGGCGGAGGCCATGGGACCCCATTCCTTAACTGAAGGGTTCTAAGGGCGCGCCCTTAGCGGGGGTCCAGGGGGCAAAGCCCCTTGGCGCTTTGCTTGCTATCTAAATCTCAGCCCTAGGCCCTGGCAACGGTAGTGGTGACCGCGCCCCCCGCCTTCTCCACCGCCGCGATGGCCGCGGCCGAGGCACCGGCGACGGTGATGGTGATGGCGCGGGTGATTTCGCCCTTCGCGAGCAGGCGCACGCCGGCGATGCGGCCGCCGCGCACCAGGCCGGCGGCGCGCAGCACATCTTCCGTGACCGGCACGGCGGCATTGATGCGGCCGCTTTCGATCGCCGCTTCCAGCGCGCCGAGATTGACGGCGGCGTATTCGCGGCGGAACAGATTGGTGAAGCCGCGCTTCGGTAGCCGGCGATAGATCGGCAACTGGCCGCCTTCGAAGCCATTGAGCGAGACGCCCTCGCGCGCCTTCTGGCCTTTCACCCCCTTGCCGGAGGTTTTGCCTTTGCCGGAGCCGATGCCGCGGCCGAGGCGCTTGGATTTCAGGCGCGAGCCGGGATTGTCGCGCAGCTCGTTGAGTTTCATGGCGTGTTCTCTTCGACGCGCAGCAGGTGCGCCACTTTGCGGATCATGCCGCGCACCGCTGGCGTATCTTCCAGCGTGGCGCGGCGGTGCAGCTTGTTGAGGCCGAGGCCGATCAGGGTTTCGCGCTGGCCGGGCTTGCGGCCGATGGGCGAGCCGGTTTGCACGACCGTCACACGCTTATCCGGCATTTTCGGCCTCCGTCGGGGCGGCGGGCGCGGTTTCGCGCTTGCCCAGGATCTCGGTGACTTTCTTGCCGCGGCGGTTGGCCACCGAGCGCGGACTGGCGGCGCTCTGCAATGCCGCGAAGGTGGCTTTCACCATGTTGTGCGGATTGCGACTACCGAGCGATTTGGCAACCACATCGTGGATGCCGAGGGATTCGAACACCGCGCGCATCGGGCCGCCGGCGATGATGCCGGTGCCGGCGGCGGCGGTGCGCAGCACGACGCGGCCGGCACCGTAATGGCCGAGGCTGTCGTGGTGCAGCGTGCGGCCTTCGCGCAGCGGCACGCGGATCATGCCGCGCTTGGCGCGATCGGTGGCTTTGCGGATGGCTTCCGGCACTTCGCGTGCCTTTCCGGCGCCGTAACCGACGCGGCCTTTCTGATCGCCCACCACGACCAGAGCAGCGAAGGCGAAGCGGCGGCCGCCCTTCACCACTTTGGCCACTCGGTTGATGGTGACGAGCTTGTCGATCAGCTCGTCGCCGTCGCGGTGGTCGCGATCGCGGTTGTGATCGCGGCGGCGATCGCCGCCTTCGCGGGGTTCACGTGCCATGCTTGCGGTTCCCTAGAACGACAGCCCGCCTTCGCGGGCGGCCTCGGCCAGCGCGCGGACGCGGCCGTGATACAGATACGCGCCGCGATCGAAAACGACTTCCTTGACGCCGGCGGCGGTGGCGCGTTCGGCGACGAGCTTGCCGACGGCGGCCGCGGCTTGCCGGTCGGCGCCGGTGCGCAGCCCGGATTTCAGGCCGGCATCGAGGCTGGAGGCAGCGGCAAGCGTGGCGCCCTTCGCATCGTCGATAACCTGCGCATAGATGTGCTTGCCCGAGCGGAACACCGAGAGCCGCGGCCGGCCGGCGGATTTCTGCCGGAGCTGGTAGCGCAGCCGCGTGCGGCGGCGATCGCGCAGATGCTGCTTGGCGCTCATTTCTTTTTGCCTTCCTTGCGCCGGATAATTTCGTTATCGTAGCGCACGCCCTTGCCCTTGTAGGGCTCGGGCGGCCGCCAGGCGCGGATTTCGGCGGCAACCTGGCCGACCTGGCGCTTGTCCATGCCTTCCACGGTGATGGCGGTGGGGCGCGGCGTGGTGATCTTGATGCCGGCCGGCACCGGGAAAACCACATCGTGCGAGAAGCCGAGATTGATCACCAGGTTCTGGCCCTGCACCGCGGCGCGGTAGCCGGTGCCGGTGATTTCCATGGTTTTCGCATAGCCGGTGGAAACGCCGTGCAGCAAATTGGCGATGTTGGCGCGCGTGGTGCCCCACATCATGCGGGCCTGACGTTCCGGCCCGCGCGGCTTCACGCTGACTTTGTTGTTCTCCACGGCGGCTTCCACGTGTTCGGTGAGCGGCATTTTCAGCTCGCCGAGCTTGCCTTTTGCGGTAACGACGCCGTTGGCGATCGCCACCTGGACGCCGGCCGGGATTTCGACAGGGTATTTGCCTATGCGGGACATGATCGTTCCTGCGTCAGAACACGCGGCAGAGGACTTCGCCGCCGACATTGGCGGCGCGGGCTTCGGCATCGCTCAGCACGCCGCGCGGCGTGGAGAGGATGGATACGCCGAGCCCGGCATAGACGCGCGGCAGTTCGCGGATTTTGGAATAGACGCGGCGGCCGGGCTTGGAGACGCGGTGGATTTCCTTGATCACCGGTTCGCCCTCGCTGTATTTCAGCTCGATGCGCAGCTGGCTGACGCCGGGGCGGAGCTCCTCGGCCGAATAGCCGCGAATATAACCCTCGCGCTTGAGCACTTCGAGCACGTTTGCGCGCAGCCGGCTGGCCGGAGAGACGCAGGAGCTGTGGCGGCTGCCTTGCGCGTTGCGGATGCGGGTGAGCAGATCGCCCAGCGGATCGGTCATGGACATGGGCGGTTCCTACCAGCTTGCCTTGACCATGCCGGGGATCTGGCCAGCGCTGGCGAGATCGCGGAGCATGATGCGGCAAAGCTTGAACTTGCGATAATTGGCGCGCGCGCGGCCGGTGAGTTCGCAGCGCAGCCGGATGCGGTTGCGGGCACCATTGCGCGGCAACTGCGCGAGCTTGATCGAAGCCTCGAAACGCTCTTCCACAGGAGCGCTGCGGTCCATCACCTGCGCCTTCAGCTTCGTGCGCTTCGTGCGGTCCCGCGCCGCCATCTTTTCTCGCTTCTTGTTGCGGTTCACCTGCGATGTCTTCGCCATATTCTGTCCTCCGGAACCTGCCGGGCTTTCGGGCACCCGGGGGTTTTCCTGATATTCGTTACGGTTATGCCGCGAACGGCAGATCGAAACCCTTGAGCAACGCTTTCGCCTCGGCATCGGTCTTCGCCGTGGTGACGAACACGATATCCATGCCGCGCACCGCATCCACCTTGTCGTAGGCGATTTCGGGGAAGATAATCTGTTCCTTCAGCCCCATGGCGAAATTGCCGTTGCCATCGAAACCTTTGCCGGTGATGCCGCGGAAATCGCGCACGCGCGGCAGGGCGATGGTGATCAGCCTGTCGAGGAATTCGTACATCCGGGCGCGGCGCAGCGTGACTTTCGTGCCGATCGGCAGGCCGGCGCGGATCTTGAAGCCGGCGATGGCTTTCTTGGCCACCGTCTTGACCGGCTTCTGGCCGGCAATCAGCGCCAGATCGGCCACCGCCGCATCGAGCTTCTTCTGGTCGCCCGCGGCTTCGCCCACGCCCATGTTGATGACGATCTTCTCCAGCTTCGGCACCTGCATGACGTTCACGTAGCCGAACTGCTTCTGCATCTCCGGGCGGACGCGATCGGTATATTGCTGCTGCAGCCGGGGCACTTGTCGGGTTTCGCTCATGGCAAATCAGCTTTCGATGACCTGGCCGGTGGCGCGCGCGACGCGCACCTTGGCGCCGTTTTCCAGCACGCGGAAGCCGATGCGCGTGGGCTTGTCGGTTTTCGGATCGAGCAGCATGAGGTTGGAGAGGTGGATCGTGGCTTCGCGTTCCACGATGCCGCCGGGCTGGCCCATGCCGCGCGGCTTGGTGTGGTGGCGGGCGATCTTCACGCCTTGCACCACGGCGCGGTCTTCCTTCGGCAGCACGCGCAGCACTTCGCCCTGCTTGCCGCGGTCGCTGCCGGTGATCACCACCACGCGGTCGCCCTTGCGGATGCGCGCGGCCATCACAGCACCTCTGGCGCGAGCGAGATGATCTTCATGAACTTCCGCGCGCGCAGCTCGCGCACCACGGGGCCGAAGATGCGCGTGCCGATCGGTTCCTGCTGCTTGTTGATCAGCACGGCGGCGTTGCGATCGAAGCGGATGGCGCTGCCATCGGGGCGGCGCACCGGATAGGCGGTGCGCACGATCACCGCCTGGTGCACGTCGCCCTTCTTCACCTTGCCGCGCGGGATCGCTTCCTGAATAGCAACGACAATGACGTCGCCCACCGAAGCGGTCTTGCGCTTCGAGCCGCCGAGCACCTTGATGCACTGCACGCGGCGCGCGCCGGAATTGTCGGCGACATCGAGATTGGTTTCGGGATGGATCATCTATGCCTCCCTCACGCCGGTGGATGCGCGTGCTGCGCCGCGGCGGCCGCCACCGCATCTTCCGGCGCGGTGCCGAGCGCGGTGCCGTTGCGTTCGATCACGGTCCATGTCTTGCGCTTGCTGATCGGCGGGCATTCCACGATGCGCACGAGATCGCCGGTGTGGCATTCGTTCGCCTCGTCATGCGCCGCGTATTTCTTCGAGCGCCGGATGAATTTCTTGTAGAGCGGATGCATGATGCGGCGATCGACAAGCACCGTGACGGTCTTGTCCATCTTGTCGCTGGTCACGCGGCCGGTGAGCACACGCCTGGGCATCGGTTCCTCTACGCTTTCGCGGCCGAGCGCGTCTGCTCGGCCAAGATGGTTTTCACGCGCGCGATGTCGCGCCGCACGACCTGGACGCGGGCGAGCCCCTCGTTCTGGCCGGTGGCGCGCTGGAAGCGCAGGTTGAATTGTTCGCGACGCAAATCGAGCAGCATGGTTTCGAGCTGATCGCGGCTTTTGGCGCGGATGTCGGCGGCTTTGGTCATGGCTCAGCCCTCCCCCGCGCGGGTGACGAATTTCGTCTTGATCGGCAGTTTCGCCGCGCCGAGCGTGAGCGCCTGCAGCGCGAGATCGGGCGGCACGCCGTCGATCTCGAACATGATGCGGCCGGGCTTGACGCGGCACACCCAGAATTCCGGGCTGCCCTTGCCGGAACCCATCCGCACCTCGGCGGGCTTGGTGGAAACCGGCACGTCCGGAAAAATCCGGATCCACACGCGGCCGGCTCGCTTCATGGCGCGCGTGATGGCGCGGCGCGCGGCTTCGATCTGGCGCGCGGTGACGCGTTCGGGCTCCAGCGCCTTCAGCCCGAACTGGCCGAAATTGAGCGCGGTTCCGCCCTTGGCGACGCCGTGGATGCGGCCCTTGTGGGCCTTGCGGTATTTGGTGCGTTTCGGGGATAGCATGATTTCCGACCGTTACCGCTGCGGCGCCTGTTCGGCGGCCCGGCGATCCTGCGCACTCGGGTCGTGCGCCAGAATTTCACCTTTGAAGATCCACACCTTCACACCGCAGGTGCCATAGGTGGTTTTTGCCGTGGCCGTGCCGAAATCGATATCGGCGCGCAGCGTGTGCAGCGGCACACGGCCTTCGCGATACCATTCTACGCGGGCGATTTCGGCACCGCCGAGGCGGCCGCCGCAATTGATGCGGATGCCCTGGGCGCCCAGCCGCATCGCCGATTGCACGGCGCGCTTCATGGCGCGGCGGAAAGCCACGCGGCGTTCGAGCTGCTGCGCGATGTTCTCGGCCACCAGCGTGGCATCGATTTCCGGCTTGCGGATTTCGACGATGTTCAGCGACACGTCGGCATTCGCCATCTTCGCCAGATCGCGGCGAAGGTTTTCAATGTCCTGGCCCTTCTTGCCGATCACCACGCCGGGGCGCGCCGCATAGATCGTCACGCGCGGCTTTTTCGCCGGCCGTTCGATGACGACGCGCGACACGCCGGCGCCCGAGAGCTTGCGGCGCAGATGCGACCGCAGCGCCAGATCGTCATGCAGCAGCTTGGCATAATCGCCGCCGGCAAACCACCGGCTATCCCAGGTGCGATTGATGCCGAGGCGGAGCCCGACCGGATTGACCTTGTGACCCATGTATCAGGCTGCCTTCTCGTCGGCCGGGCTTTGCAGCTCGGCAACCACGATTTTGAGGTGGCTGAACCATTTTTCCACGCGCGCCGCGCGGCCGCGGCCGCGCGCATGGAAGCGGCGCATCACCACGGAGCGGCCAACCTCGGCGTGCGTCACCACCAGCAGATCGACATCGAGTTGGTGGTTGTTCTCGGCATTCGCGATGGCACTCTCCAGCCCCTTGCGCACCGCGTGGGCGATGCGGCGCTTGCTGAAGGTGAGATCGGCGACCGCCTGGCTGGCGCGCTTGTTGCGGATCATCGCGGCAACCAGGTTCAACTTGCGCGGGCTGCAGCGAAGGTTGCTCACGATCGCCTGCGCTTCGGTGTCCGCCAACATGCGAGGCATTCCGGGCTTGCTCATCTCAGCCTCGCTTCGCCTTCTTGTCGGCCGCGTGGCCGGTGAACGTGCGGGTGGGCGAGAATTCGCCGAATTTGTGGCCAACCATGTTTTCGTTCACCTGCACGGGCAGGAATTTGTGCCCGTTATACACCCCGAACGTCAGGCCGACGAATTGCGGCAGGATCGTGCTGCGGCGCGACCAGATCTTGATGATCTCGTTGCGGCCGGATGCGCGGGAGGCATCGGCCTTGGCCAGCAGATACCCGTCCACAAACGGGCCTTTCCATACGGAACGCGCCATCGTTACTTGCCCTTGCTCGCGCGGCGGATGATCAAGCGATCAGTCCGCTTGTTGACGCGCGTTTTGTAGCCCTTGGTGGGTTTGCCCCAGGGCGTGACCGGATGCCGACCGCCGCTGGTGCGGCCTTCGCCGCCGCCATGCGGGTGGTCCACCGGGTTCATCACCACGCCGCGGTTGTGCGGCCGGCGGCCAAGCCAGCGGCTGCGGCCCGCCTTGCCGATATGCTGGTTCATGTTGTCGGGGTTCGAAACCGCGCCGATCGTCGCCATGCATTCGGCGCGCACCATGCGCAGCTCGCCCGATTGCAGTTTCACCTGCGCGTAGCCGGCATCTTTCCCCACCAACTGGCCATACGTGCCGGCGGCGCGCGCGATCTTGCCGCCAGCACCTGGTTTCATTTCGATGTTGTGGATGATGGTGCCGACCGGAATCGCCGCCAACGGCATCGCGTTGCCCGGCTTGATATCGACGCGCGCGCCCGCCACCACGGCATCGCCCGCGCGCAGGCGCTGCGGTGCCAGTATATAGGCGAGCTCGCCATCCCGATACTTGATCAGTGCGATGAAGGCGGTACGGTTCGGATCGTATTCCAGCCGCTCGACGGTGGCGGGCATGTCGAACTTGCGGCGCTTGAAATCGACGATCCGGTAGCTCTGCTTGTGGCCGCCGCCGCGGAAGCGGCTGGTGGTGCGGCCATGATTGTTGCGGCCGCCGCTATGCGACTTGCCTTCGGTGAGCTGCTTGACCGGCTTGCCTTTGTGCAGCTCGGAGCGGTCGATCAGGATCGTGCCGCGCAGGCTGGGCGTGACCGGGTTGAAATGCTTGAGCGCCATTATGCGAGGCCCGTGGTGAGATCGATCGACTGGCCTTCCTGCAACTGCACATAGGCCTTCTTCACGTCGGAACGCTTGCCGGGGCGGCCGCGGAAACGCTTGGCCTTGCCTTTCTGCACGAGCGTGTTCACGCCGGTAACATTCACGCCGAACAGCGTTTCCACCGCGCGCTTGATTTCCGGCTTGCTCGCGTCGATGGCGACGCGAAACACCACCTGGCTGCGTTCGGACAGCAGCGTGGCCTTTTCCGTGATCACCGGCGAGCGGACGATTTCGTACATCGACTCGCGCGACATGTTCGCGGCGCGGGATTGCGCGGCAGCGATGCGGTTCATGCCAGGCGCTCCTTCAGCGCGGCCACGGCGTCGGCGGTGATGGCGAGCATGTCGTGGCGCAGGATGTCGTAGACGTTGGCGCCGGCGGTGGGCAGCACGTCGATGCCGTGGATGTTGCGGCTGGCGCGCAGAAACGCCGGCTCGACCGCGCGATCGATGATCAGCACCGACTGCCAGCCGAGCGTTTTGAACTTGGCGGCGAGTTCCTTGGTTTTTCCCGATCCGTTGGCGGCGGCTTCGAGCACAATCAGCTTGCCTTCGGCCTGCTTTTGCGACAGCGCCGAAATCAGGCCGAGCCGCCGCACCTTCTTCGGCAGATCGTAGCCGTGGTCGCGCACCACCGGCCCGTGCACCCGGCCGCCGGTGCGGAATTGCGGTGCCCGCAGGCTACCCTGGCGCGCATTGCCGGTGCCCTTCTGCTTGTAGGGCTTGCGCGTGGTGCCGGAGACTTCGCCCATGCCCTTGGTTTTGTGCGTGCCGGCGCGGCGCTTCTGCAATTGCCAGTGCACCACGCGGGCCATGATGTCGGCGCGCGGGCTGGCGGCGAAAATCTCGTCCGGCAGGTCGGCGGTGCCGGCGCTGCCATTGTCGAGCGTGCGGATTTCGGTCTGCATGATCGGCCTCAGCCCGCGATCGCGGCAGGATAGGGCGCATCGGCCGGGCGGGCGCGCTTCACCGCGTCGCGCACCAGCACGTAATCGCCCTTCGCCCCGGGCACGGCGCCCGTGAGCATGATCAGGTTCTGCTCGACATCGATGCGCGCCACTTCGAGATTCTGCGTGGTGATGCGTTCGTGGCCGAGATGGCCGGCCATCTTCTTGTTCTTGAAGGTGCGGCCCGGATCCTGGCGGTTGCCGGTGGAACCCGGGCTGCGATGGCTGATGGAGACGCCGTGGCTGGCTTCGAGCCCGGCGAAATTCCAGCGCTTCATCACGCCCGCGAAACCCTTGCCCTTGCTGGTGCCGGTGACATCCACTTTCTGGCCGGGCACGAAATGCGCCGCGGTGAGCACGGCGCCGGGTTCCAGCACCGCATCGGCGCTGACGCGGAATTCCACAAGACGGCGGCGAGGCTCCACCTTGACGCGCGCGAAATGGCCGCGCTGCGCTTTGCTGACGTTCTTCACCTTCGCCAGCGTGGTGCCGAGCTGCACCGCAGTGTAGCCATCACGTTCCTGGCTCCGCGCATCCACCACCTGCACCGCATCGAGATGCAGCACGGTGACGGGCACATGCGTGCCGTCATCGCGGAAAATCCGGGTCATGCCCAGTTTGCGGGCGATCAATCCCGTGCGCATCGCATCCTCTAAATCTTGATCTCGACATCCACGCCGGAGGCGAGATCGAGCTTCATCAGCGCATCGACCGTCTGCGGCGTGGGTTCGACGATGTCCAGCAGCCGACGATGCGTGCGAATTTCGAACTGCTCGCGGCTTTTCTTGTCGATATGCGGCGAGCGGTTCACGGTGAACCGCTCGATATGCGTGGGCAGCGGAATGGGACCGCGGACGCGCGCACCCGTGCGTTTCGCCGTGTTCACGATTTCCCGAGTGCTGTTGTCCAGCACGCGGTGATCGTACGCCTTGAGGCGAATGCGGATGTTCTGGTTGTCCATGGCGGTATGTCCGTGCCCTGCCCCGCTCAGGCCGTGATCTTCGCCACAACGCCGGCGCCAACGGTTCGGCCACCCTCGCGGATCGCGAAGCGCAGGCCTTCATCCATCGCGATCGGCGCGATCAGCGTGACATCCATCGAGATGTTGTCGCCGGGCATCACCATCTCCACGCCTTCCGGCAGCTCCACGACGCCGGTGACGTCGGTGGTGCGGAAATAGAATTGCGGCCGGTAATTGGTGAAAAACGGCGTGTGGCGGCCGCCCTCCTCCTTGGTCAGCACATAGGCTTCCGCCTTGAACTTGGTGTGCGGCGTGATCGAGCCGGGCTTAGCCACCACCTGGCCGCGCTCCACGTCCTCGCGCTTGGTGCCGCGCAGCAGCGCGCCGATGTTGTCGCCGGCCTCGCCGCGATCGAGCAGCTTGCGGAACATCTCCACGCCGGTGACAACCGTTTTCTGCGTCGGCCGGATGCCGACGATCTCGACTTCGTCGCCGACGTTTACGATGCCGCGCTCGACACGGCCGGTGACGACCGTGCCGCGGCCGGAGATGGAGAACACGTCCTCGATCGGCATCAAAAACGGCCGGTCGATCGCGCGCTCGGGCTGCGGGATGTAGGCGTCCACCGCGGCCATCAGCTCCAGCACCGCCTGCTCGCCGATTTCGGGCGTCTTGTCTTCCAGCGCGGCGACGGCCGAGCCCTTGATGATGGGGATGTCGTCGCCCGGGAACTGGTAGCTGGTGAGCAGATCGCGCACTTCCAGCTCCACCAGCTCCACCAGTTCCGGATCGGCAATGTCCATCTTGTTGAGGAACACCACCAGTGCCGGCACGCCGACCTGGCGGGCCAGCAAGATGTGCTCGCGCGTCTGCGGCATGGGGCCGTCGGCGGCGGAGACCACCAAAATGGCGCCGTCCATCTGCGCCGCACCCGTGATCATGTTCTTCACGTAGTCGGCGTGGCCGGGGCAATCGACATGCGCGTAATGCCGGTTCTTGGTTTCGTATTCCACGTGCGCGGTGCTGATGGTGATGCCGCGGGCGCGCTCCTCCGGCGCCTTGTCGATTTGATCGTAGGCGGTGAACGTGGCGCCCCCGGTCTTGGCCAGGATCTTGGTAATCGCCGCGGTCAGCGACGTCTTGCCATGATCGACATGGCCGATCGTGCCGATGTTGCAGTGCGGCTTGTTGCGCTCGAATTTCGCCTTCGCCATCGTCGTCTCTCCGGTCCCGGAAACTTGGGGGTTATTACCAGCGGTAGTGGCTGAATGCCTTGTTGGCTTCGGCCATGCGGTGCGTGTCCTCGCGCTTCTTCACGGCGGACCCGCGGTTGTTCACGGCGTCGAGCAGTTCGTTGCTCAGCCGGTCTTCCATGGTGTGCTCGCCGCGCTTGCGGGCGGCGTCGATCAGCCAGCGGATGGCCAGCGCCTGGCGGCGCTCGGTGCGCACTTCCACCGGCACCTGGTAGGTCGCGCCGCCGACGCGGCGGCTGCGCACTTCCACCGCCGGCTTCACGTTGTCCATCGCCTCATGGAACATGCGCACCGGGTCGGCTTGGCTGCCGCCGCGCTTCTTCAGCACGTCGAGCGCGCCATAAACAATCGTTTCGGCGGCGGATTTCTTCCCGTCGTACATCAGCGCGTTCATGAAGCGCGTGATGACGATGTCGCCGAATTTCGGATCGGGCAGGATTTCGCGCTTCACCGCGCGGCGGCGGCGGCTCATTTCGGCCTCTTCGCGCCGTACAACGACCGGCGCTGCCTTCGCTTGGCAATGCCCTGCGTATCCAGCACGCCGCGCAGAATATGATACCGCACGCCGGGCAGATCCTTCACCCGGCCGCCGCGGATCAGCACCACGCTGTGTTCCTGCAGATTGTGGCCCTCGCCTGGGATGTAGCTGACCACCTCGTAGCCGTTCGTGAGCCGCACCTTGGCCACCTTGCGCAAGGCCGAGTTCGGCTTCTTGGGCGTAGTGGTATAGACGCGCGTGCACACGCCACGCTTCTGCGGGCAGCCCTGCAGCGCGGGCACCTTGTTGCGCTTGGGCGCCGGCTCGCGGCCTTTGGCGATAAGCTGGTTGATCGTCGGCATGCGGCCTCTGTTTGCACCTCTGTTCCGGGCCATGGTCCTGGGCGGATCGCCGGATTGCCAAGCAAAGCACCCGCAACGGAGGGCATCCGCGCGGGGGCCAGACTGGGCTCACGGCCTAGGCCGGCCTTTCGTGGGCCGGCGGCGCCGTGCGCGCTGGTGCCTGCAATTCAGCGGCCGGAACCCGAGGGTGGCCGAGAGGCGGTTAGCTACTGGCGGGGGCGGGCGAAGTCAAGACGGTTGCGCCGGCCGGGGCGGCCCTGTCGCGGGCCGTCCGTTCACTATCGCTGCGCCTGGCCTCGCGCCCGCACGGTTTCGCGCCGGCCTTCGATCTGCGCCGGCGATACGCTGGCGTTGAACGAAGACGAGACGCGCTGTTCCAGTGCCATCGCCTCGCGGAACGGCAGCGCGTAGCCTTCCTCGATGAGGCGCTTGTAGGCCAGCAGCACGGCGGGATCGATGCTCGCCATGTCGGCGGCGAGCTTTTGCGCTTCCGGGAGCAACGCTTCGGGCGCGACGACGCGGCTGACGAGGCCCCAGGCGGCGGCGGTTTCGGCTTCGAGGAAATTGCCGGTGAGCGCCAGTTCGCGGGCGCGGTGCAGGCCGATTAGGCGCGGCAGTTTCTGCGACAGGCCCCAGCCCGGCAGGATGCCGACGCGGGCGTGGGTATCGGCGAAGCGGGCGTCGGTGGACGCGATCAGCACGTCGCAGGCCAGCGCCAGTTCGAAGCCGCCGGTGATGGCGGCCCCGTTGATCGCGCCGACCACGGGCTTGTGGCATTGTTCCACCGCCAGAACCGGGTTTTCCTCCGGCGTGGTGGCGTTGGCCGCGGCCATGGCGGCGGCGGCGGCGCCGAGCTCCTTCAGATCGAGGCCGGCGGTGAAGGCGCGGTTGCCGGCGCCGGTGAGCACGATGGCGTGGATAGAGTCGTCGCCATCCAGTTCCCGCATGGCGCGGGCGAATTCCAGGCGCAGCGCTTTCGACAGCGCATTCATCGCGTGCGGCCGGTTCAGCGTGACGGTGGCGACCGTATCGGCGCATTCGATCGTGACGTTCATGATTGTCTCTGCTGTTGTCGTCTTTCCCTACCGTAGGGCCGCCGCTCATTACAGATCAGTGCAGCCGAACCACGATCGCGAAGATGCCGGCGGATATCCCGGCAAGCGTCCATCGCGTGATCGCCAGGTCGGCTTTTGTGAGCCCCACGATATCCTTGAGCGCCGTCACGCCGGTTTCGATCTTGTCGAGCCGGGTGTCGATCTTGTCGAGCCGGGTGTCGATGCTGTCCAACCGCCTCGTGTCTCCGCTGGCCAACGCCTCGGCGGCGCGCGCGGCCTGCCCTTCGGGCACGCCGATCGCCCGGAGCGCTTCAAGAACTTCATACTGTATCGTCGCCAAGAGATATCCTCCCCACCGTAGCGGGTTATAGCCGTTTGCCGCTCGCCACGCCATCACTCGGCGTCCCAGCGATTTTGAACGGCGCCTGCGCCCAGGCGGCCTCGGCATCGTAATCCACGCCCTGCGCCAGACGGGCTCCGCGGGCGCATTGCCGCCCTTATGCGGTGCGGTCGGTGCCGACGCCGAGCGCGGCCTGCGCCGCGGCCAGGCGCGCAACCGGCACGCGGTAGGGCGAGCAGCTCACGTAATCCAGCCCCACACTTTCGCAGAACGCGATGCTGGCCGGATCGCCGCCGTGTTCGCCGCAGATGCCGAGCTTGATGTCGGGTTTGGTGCTGCGGCCGCGTTCGGCGGCGATGCGCACCAGGCTGCCGACGCCTTCCACATCGATCGAAACGAAAGGATCCTTGGGCAGAATGCCGGCTTCGACGTAATGCGGCAAAAACTTTCCCGCGTCGTCGCGCGACAGGCCGAAAGTTGTCTGCGTGAGATCGTTGGTGCCGAAGCTGAAGAAATCCGCAACCTCGGCGATGCGGTCGGCGGTGAGCGCCGCGCGCGGCAATTCGATCATCGTGCCCACGGTGTACTGCAGTGTGTTGCCGGCGCGCGCGAACACCTCCGCGGCCACGCGCTCCACCTGCGCGCGGGTGATTTCCAG
>CAXUEX010000062.1:0-15935 GCA_964250215.1 uncultured Acetobacteraceae bacterium
GAAAGAAAGTTCTTTGGTTCTTTCTTTCAAGAAAGAACATACTTTCTCTTTTTAGTGTTTATGACGCGCAAAAACCCGCATCGGCATGCCTTCCGCCGGCCGCGTGGTTATGCGCGATTTCGGCGTGGGTTTAAATCCTGGCCGGGCTTCGGCGCGCAGGCGTGGCAGCAGCACGCCCAAGATGGCGGCAGCTTCCACCAGCGCGAAGCCCATGCCGATGCAGATGCGTGGGCCGGCGCCGAAGGGGAGATAGGCCCAGCGGTGGCGGGATTTCACGGCGTCCGGCGCGAAGCGTTCGGGGTCGAAGCGTTCGGGATCGGGCCAGAGTTCGGCGTTGCGGTGGATGGCGTAGATCGGCACGAACACGTTGTCGCCGGCGTGGATCGGTTCGGCGCCGATTTGCACATTTTCCGTGGCTTGGCGCACTACCATGGCGACAGGCGGGTAGATGCGCATCGATTCCTGCACCACCTGCCTGGTGTAGGTCAGTTCCGCCACCTGTTCGGGCTGCAATTCGCCGCCGCCGGTCACTGTCGTGATTTCTTGCAACATGCGCGCTTCCACGTCCGGGTTATGCGCGAGCAGGAATAGTGTCCATGTCAGCGCCAGCGCGGTGGTTTCGTGGCCGGCACCGATGAAGGTGAGCAGGTTATCGGTAATATCGGCATCACCGAGCGCCTCGCTGGTTTCGGGATCGGTGGCATCGAGCATCAGCGAGAGAAGATCGTCATGCCGTTCGCCGGTGCGGCGGCGCTCCTGCACGCGGGCGTGGGTCATGCGGCGGAGATAGTTCTGGCCGCGATCGGCACGGCGCTTGCCGGGATAGGGGGTCCACATCGGCGCGCGCAAGGCGGAAAGCACGATGGCCCAGCTTGTGGACTCCAGAAAATCGCGGATGCTGCGCTCCACCTTCGCCACGTCGATATCGCCGCGGCCGGAGAGCATGGTTTCCAGGATGATCTCGAACGTGACCGCCATCATTTCGTGGCCGATATCGAGCTCCGTGGCGTCCGGCAGCGCGGCCCAGCGATCGCGCATGTCGCGGGCTTTTTCCAGCATCGCCGGGATGAAGCGATTCACATGCGCCGGGCGGAATACCGGAGCGGCGATGCGGCGCTGCAACCGCCAGCGCGCGCCTTCGGCCGTGAGGATGCCCTGGCCCAGCGCCGGTTCCAGCGCGCGGCGCATCGTTTCGGCTTTCTCGAAGCAATCCACCTTATCGACGAGAACCTGCTGCACTTCGTCGGGCCCGTTCACGAAATACGTAGTTCGGCCCAGAAAACTGGAGCGGACGAGCTTTTCCGTATAGACTTCCGCCGGCCAGGTATCGATCGGGTTGCGCACTGTTTTGCGCAGGATGCGCAGCGTTCCAATCGGGCCTTGGGGCGGCAGCACGGCCGCGACCGCATCACTCACGGCACAACCCTCCTGCGCTTCGTAACGCTGTTAACCTACGCAGCGCGGCAGGCGAATGCAAGCGTGGCTAGGCGGATTGCCCCACCAGTCGCAGCGCGGGCCGGCGGCCGGCACCCAGCGCGCGGTAGAGGTCCAGGTAATCCTCGGCCATGCGGCGCGCGGTGAAACGCTGTTCGAAGCGCTGCCGCACGCGGGCGCGCGACAGGCTGCCGAGCCGGCGCGTGGCGGCGATGGCGGCGGCTTCGTCCTCCACGATGAAGCCGGTGACACCCGGTTCGACGATTTCCGGCACCGAGCCGCGGTTGAAGGCGATGACGGGCGTGCCGCAAGCGGCGGCTTCGATCATCACCAGGCCGAAGGGTTCCGGCCAATCGATGGGCATCAGCAGCGCGCGGGCGCCGGAGAGGAAGCCGGGCTTTTGGGCTTCGTTGATTTCGCCGATCAGCTCCACGCCGCCGCCTTCCAGCATCGGCTGGATCACCTGGGCAAAATACGCCGTGTCGGCGCGATCCACCTTTGCCGCGATCTTCAGCGGGATGCCGGCGGCGCGGGCGATGCGGATGGCCCGGTCGGGGCCCTTCTCGGGCGCGATGCGGCCGAGGAAGGCCAGATAATCTTGCTCGCCTTCGCCGCGCTGCGGGCGCAGCAGGTTTTCCGGCACGCCGTGCAGCACGGTGCCGAGCCAGTTGGCCTGCGGCAGCGGCAGGCGCTGCGATTCCGATATCGAAACCACATGCGGTTCGGTGAAGGTGTCGAAAATGGGCTGCAATTCCGGCAGATCGAGTCTGCCATGCAGCGTGGTGAGGAACGGCGTGGTCTGACGGCTGAATACGCTGAACGGGAAGTAATCCAGATGGCAGTGGATCACGTCGAATTCGGTGGCGCGGCGGCGGGCGCGTTCCAGCATCAGGATGTGCGGCGCCATCGTGTCGCGCACCGCCGTGTCCAGCCGCAGCGCGCGCGGCCACACGGAATCCAGCTCGGCGTCGGTAATGGAATCGCCGCTGGCAAACAGCGTTACTTCGTGGCCGAGCGCCACGAGTTCCTCGGTGAGGAACGACACGACCCGTTCGGTACCGCCATAGAGTTTCGGCGGCACGGCTTCGTGCAACGGGGCGATTTGAGCGATACGCATCAGGCCGGGCTCCTGGCTTAGGAAGGTTCCCTGCCTAAACTCTCATACGGGTGCGAAGTTCTTTGACGGACGCGTAACGTTTGCGCAAACGGCGCTGGCAGCACAGGCTCAGAAGCCCTCGCGCTCCAGCCGCTTGCGCTCCATCTTGCGGGCGCGGCGCACGGCTTCGGCGGCCTCGCGGGCGCGGCGTTCGGACGGTTTTTCGTAGTGCCGCCGCAGCTTCATCTCGCGGAAAATACCCTCGCGCTGCATCTTTTTCTTGAGCGCCTTGAGCGCTTGATCGACATTGTTGTCACGAACGAGAACCTGCACTTTACCTCCTCTGTCATAGCGGGTTCGGCCGATCCGGACCGCGCACGCAGCGCCGCCGGGCTATGGCGGCCAGCTATGGCAGCCCGGGGGAGCGGCGCTATATCACACCCGAACGCCGGACCCCAAGCGGGTTTTCGGGCACGCCGGAAGGGGCCGCATGGCGCTGCTGAAGATCGCCCGCATGGGCCACCCCGTGCTGACGCGCGTCGCGGACCCGGTGCCGGACCCGGGCGCGCCGGAAATCCGCCGCCTGGCCGCCGACATGATCGAGACCATGCTGGATGCGCAGGGCGTTGGCTTGGCGGCGCCGCAGGTGCATGTGCCGCTGCGGCTGTTCGTGTTCCACCTGCCGCCGGAGCGGGAGGGCGGCGAGGCGCTGTCGCCGCGCGTGGTGATCAACCCGGTTGTGGAACCCGTGGGCGATGCGCGGGTGAACCGCTGGGAAGGCTGCCTTTCCATCCCCGGCCTGCGCGCCGCGGTGCCGCGCTGGGAACGCATCCGCTACTCGGGCGTCGATCTGGAAGGGCGCCCGGTGGGGGGCGAGGCCGAGGGCTTGCACGCGAACGTGGTGCAGCACGAATACGACCATTTGGATGGGATTCTGTATCCGATGCGCGTGACGGATTTTGCCAGCTTCGGGTTCATCGAGGAACTCGCCCGCTTCCCGCGCGAGGCCGCGTGATCGCGCCGCCCGAACGCAGCGAGGCACGCGACGCGGCGATCCTGGCGCTGCTGGACAATGCGGCGCGCGAGGGCTGGGGGCGGGCCGCGGGCACCGCGGAAGCGGCGCTGCTGTTTCCGGGCGGCGTGGGCGATCTGCTGGAGGCCTATATCGACCTGGCCGACCGCCGGATGGCCGAACTCGCGGCGCCGCTGCTGCCCGGGCTGGGGCTGACGAAGCGGGTGCGCACGCTGATCGCGGCGCGGCTGGAATGGGCCAATCCGCATCTGCCGGCGGTGCGCCGGGCCGTGCGGCTGCTGGCCATGCCGGGCTACGCGGGGGTAGCGGCGCGCTCGGCCGCGCGCACCGTGGATGCGATCTGGCACGCGGCGGGCGATCGTTCGGCCGATTTCAGTTGGTACACGAAGCGGGCGATCCTGGCTGGGGTGTATGGCAGCACGCTGCTGTATTGGCTGCAGGCGGAAGGGGACATGCCGGCGACGCTGGCGTTTCTGGACCGCCGGCTGGAAGGGGCGGGGCGGATCGGCAAGCTGCGGGCGCGCTTCGGTTCGGCGCGGCAACCAGCGGCGTAAGCCGGCGTTGCCATCCCGGTGTTTGACGGGGAGTTCGGAAAATGCGTGGGATTCTGCTTTGGGTTCTCGGGATTCCGATCCCCATCATCATTCTGCTTTACCTGTTTCATGTGATCTGACGCCGACCTGGCCCGCCACGGTCGCTATCGTCCCCGGCGAGTTCGGCCGCGGCGCTTCTCGGGATCGTAGCCGCCGCCGCCGGGGCCCAGCGGTTCCGGCGTGCGGTCGCGGCGCGGGCGCGTGGGCGCCGAAGCCGGCGGCGGTTCCAGGCCCAGATCCAGCGCTTCCAGCCGCTTGATTTCGTCGCGCAGCCTTGCCGCTTCCTCGAACTCCAGATCGGCCGCGGCGGCGCGCATGCGCTTTTCCAGATCGGCAATCGACGTGCGCAGGTCCTTGCCCACCATCTCCGTGACGCGGGAATCGCGAATTGGCGCCACGGTCACGTAGTCCTGCTCGAACACGCTCGAAAGCGCCTCGCCGATATGCTTGCGCACGGATTGCGGCGTGATGCCGTTGGCCTCGTTCCAGGCCCGCTGCTTGTTGCGACGCCGCTCCGTCTCCTCGATGGCGTAGCGCAGGCTCTCGGTCATCGTATCGGCATACAGGATGACGCGGCCGTCGATGTTGCGGGCGGCGCGGCCGATGGTTTGCACCAGTGACGTGCGGCTGCGCAGGAAGCCCTCTTTATCCGCATCCAGGATGGCCACCAGGGCGCATTCCGGGATGTCCAGCCCTTCGCGCAGCAGGTTGATGCCCACCAGCACGTCGAACACGCCAAGCCGAAGGTCGCGGATGATTTCGATGCGTTCCAGCGTATCGACATCGGAATGCAGATAGCGCACGCGCACGCCATGTTCGGTGAGGTATTCGGTGAGATCCTCGGCCATGCGCTTGGTGAGCGTGGTGACGAGCGTGCGCGCGCCGGCGCCGGCGACGCTGCGGATTTCGGCCAGCAAATCGTCCACCTGGCGTTCCACGGGACGAATTTCGCACACTGGGTCGATGAGGCCGGTAGGGCGGATCACCTGCTCGGCGAACACGCCGGCCACGCGTTCCATCTCCCACGGGCCGGGCGTGGCGCTGACGAACACGGTCTGCGGCCGGAAGCGCTCCCATTCGGCGAATTTCAGCGGCCGGTTGTCGATGCAGGAGGGCAGCCGGAAGCCGAATTCGGACAGAATCGATTTGCGCGCGAAATCACCGCGCTCCATGCCGCCGATCTGCGGCACCGTCACGTGGCTTTCATCGACGATGAGCACCGCGTTTTCCGGCAGGTACTCGAACAAAGTGGGCGGCGGCTCGCCCGGCTGGCGGCCGGAAAGGTAGCGCGAGTAGTTCTCGATGCCTTTGCACGAGCCGGTGGTTTCCATCATTTCCAGATCGAAGGTGGTGCGCTGCTGCAGCCGCTCCGCCTCCAGCAGCTTGCCGCCGGCCACGAATTCATCCAGGCGTTCGCGCAGCTCCTGCTTGATCGCCGATTGCGCCTGGTGCAGCGTAGGCCGCGGCGTGACATAGTGGCTGTTGGCATACACCACGATTTCGTTCAGGCTCGCGCGCTTGTCGCCGGTGAGCGGATCGAATTCGTCGAGCGACTCGATCTCGTCGCCGAACAGCGTGATGCGCCAGGCGCGGTCTTCGTAATGCGAGGGGTAGATATCCACCGTCTCGCCGCGCAGCCGGAACGTGCCGCGCTGGAAGGCCGCGTCGTTGCGGCGGTATTGCAGTTCCACAAAGGCTTTCGCCAGCACGTCGCGGTCGATGCGGCCGCCGCGTTCCAGCTTCACCACCATCTTCGAATAGGTTTCGACCGAGCCGATGCCGTAGATGCAGGAAACCGAGGCGACGATGATGACGTCGTTGCGTTCAAGCAGCGACTGCGTGGCGGCGTGGCGCATGCGGTCGATCTGCTCGTTGATCTGCGCATCCTTCTCGATATAGGTGTCGGTGCGCGGCACATAGGCTTCGGGCTGGTAGTAATCGTAATACGAAACGAAGTATTCCACCGCGTTGTCCGGGAAGAACTGCTTCATCTCGCCGTAGAGCTGCGCGGCCAGCGTCTTGTTGGGTGCCAGGATCAGCGCCGGACGCTGCAACGCCTCGATGACCTTGGCCATGGTGAAGGTTTTGCCAGAGCCCGTGACGCCCAGCAGCACCTGGTCGCGCTCGCCTTGCGCCAGGCCCTCGGTGAGCGCCGCGATCGCGGCGGGCTGGTCGCCGGCCGGCTGATACTCGGAAACCACGCGCATGGCGCGGGTTTGCGGCTTGGCGGGCTGCTTCTGCGGCACGAACAGCACCGGCGCGGGCCGGACGAGCGTTTCCGACATTCTGGACGGTCTCCTGCGCCGGGGACCACGCCCGGCAGCCCCGAATATGGGGGCCCGCGCGCGTTGCGGCATAGCCATGGCGGCGCCATTGGGCGAAACTGCGGCCGATGCGGCCCGATCCGAAGCACCGCCTGCTGGCCCGGTTCGGCTTTGGCCCGGGCGAGGACGGCACGCGGCTGCTGGGGCCGGGCTGGTCGGCGCCCGAACCTGGCTTCGTCTGGTCGGATGCGGCGGCAAGCCAGCTGAACGTGCCCGTTCCGCCCAGCCCGCCGGGAGCGGACGCCGGCGGAGTTTTCCTGCGGCTCACGCTGCGCCCGTTCGTGGCCCCGCCGCAGTTTCCGGCGCAACGCGTGCGGCTTTCCTTGCAAGGCGAAACACAGGTCGAGGAACGGCTTTGCTATGTCACCTGCCTGGGCTACCGGCTGGCGGGCACCGGTTGGGCGCGCGGCGGCGAGTTGCGGCTGCAATTCGATCTGCCGGACAGCAGCAGCCCGCGGGCGCACGGCGATGGCGACGACCCGCGCCGACTTGGCGTTGCGATCTCGGAACTTTCGCTCTGGCGGGCGCCGCCAGCCCTGGCGGCGGCGCACAGTCGGCGGCCTCCGCTGCCGGTGGCCACCTTCGATTTCGGCGAAGCCGCGCGCGCGGCGTTGCGCGGCCTGACCGCGCTTTCGCCGCGCGAGCTCATGCTGCAATTCGAGAGCCTCGGGCATAATTGCGAATTCGGGTTGCTGCAGCGGCGCTGCGAGGCCGAGCCGATGAGCCTGCTGCGATTCGCCTCGATCACACCGGAACGCCTGATCGCGGCGCTGGATTGCGGGTTTGCCGGCGTGGACGATCCCCAATTGCTGCAGATCACGGTGGAAGGCGCACCACGGCCGGAATACGTGCTGGGCAACGCAAGCTTCGGCATGTTGGCGCACAGCTTCCGCTACCCGGACGAGACAGCGGAGGCCGACGTGCGGAACGAGCAGATCCGGAAGCTCGGCTTTCAGCGGCGGCGGTTTCTGGAGGTGCTGCAAAGCGGCGAAAAACTGTTCGTGTTCCACGATTTCGGCGCGGCCAGCGTGGCTTTGGGGCGCGCCATCCTGCAAGCGCTGCGGCGGCACGGGCCGAACGCGCTGCTGCTGGTGAGTGCGGGCGACCGCCAGCCTTCCGGCACCGTGGAGCGGATCGAGGGTGGTTTCTATCTTGGGCACATTGCCGCGTTCGCGCCGGTTTGGGCCGCCGACCGGGGCGACCTTTCGGGATGGATGAGCGTGTGCGGCAATGCTTACCGGCTTTGGCGGGAGGAGGGGTTTGGCGGGTGAAGAAGAAAGAGTCTTCTTTCTTGAAAGAAAGAAGCAAAGAACTTTCTTCAATTACGAGAAACAAACGTCTTGGCCAGCCCTTCGGCGAGAGGAATGGGGGTTATGCCCAGCCTGGATCGCATCGCGTCGATGGCGAAATTTTTGTGCTCCGCTAGGCGGCGGATTTCGTCGGAGCCCACTTTCGGCATCCCGGGCAGCCGTCGCGCGAACCACGCGGCGAGGCTGAGAAGAAACACCGGCACCGGAACAATACGCGGCGGCCGCAGGCCAGCGGCGGCGGCAACTTCGCGCACGAAATCCGCGTAGCGCACCGCCGCCGGCCCGGCGATCACCAGCGATTCCGGTGCGGCCGCGGGAACCTGCAGCGCCGCGAGCACCGCGCGCGTCACGTCGTCCTGGTAGATCGGCTGCACCAGCGCGCGACCGCCCTCCGGCAGGGGCACCACCGGCAGAAGCCGCAGCAGCGCGGCCAGACGCCGCACATTATCCTCGCCTTGCGCGCCGTAGATCATGGTGGGGTGCAGCATCAGCCCCTTCCGGCCGGATGCCAGGAACGCGGCCTCGCCGGAACGCACGCCCTCGCCATGCGCATCGGGCCAGCGCGTGAATTTCCTGGTGCTGCCCAGGAACACGAAGCGCGCATTTTCGGGCGAGGCGGCCAGCACCGCGGACGCATGGCGCGCATGGGCGCAGCACACGATTTGCGTGGCATCGGCCAAAGCGCGGGCCAGCGCGCCGGCATCTTCGATGTCAGCGATCCGCGCGCTTTCGGGCCCGGGCCAACGGGCCGGGTTTCTGGCGATCGGCACCACGACGTCGCCGTTTTGCCGCAGCGCCGCGCATATTGCGGAACCGGATCGGCCCGGTGCGCCGATGACGTGAATTGGGGGCAGGTCGCGCGGCCGTGGGGGTTATTGCCCGAGCAGCCCGGCCGAACGGAGATCCTCGGCGACCGAAGCGGCGAGCGCGCTGCCAACCCGGGCCGCGTTGCCCGGCGACAAGGCTTGCGACGTGGCCGACCAGGCGAGCGCCCCCTGGCCTTGCAGCGACCAAAGATCGGTTTGCAGTTCGCCGACGTCGTACACGGCAACCGTGGGCGGCGTCACGTAGGTGGCGCGCCAGTAGCCGTAATAGCCGTAGAAGCCGCCGCGATAGCCATAGACCGGCACGGTGCGCACGTAGCCAGGCGACGTGCGGGTTTTCTGCTCCACCCGCAGCAGCCGCGTGGAAAGCGCGCCGTCGGCGCCCACTTTCGCGGCCGCCACGCGCAGGGCTTCGGGCGTCGGCACGCCGGCGCCGGCGGGCAGCAGCGTGTAGGCGGGATAGGCCTGCACGCCCTGCGCATTCAGTGCGGCGGCGAAACTGTACTCGAACACCCGGCGCGTTGCGCCGTCGGGCGTTTCGCTGACCACCAGAATGCGGCCAAAGGGCTTGCCGGCAAAATCGGGATTAGCCCAGGCCTGCGTGAGCCGCACGCCGCCGCTGCAGGCGGCCAGCAGGCAGGAAGCGGCGATGGCGGCCGCCAACCAAAGATGTTTCGCGAGCATTTTTCCCCCGGCGTGCTGGTTCAACTGGCGTGCTGGTTCAATTTCCGGCCAGCGTGCCCGTTCCGGTGCGGGTTGGCAACGGCGCCGGGCCGCCGGCCGGAATGCCGAGCGCCTCCAGCGTGCGGCCGACCACGTCGCCTTCCTGATACAGCGCCAATGCGCGTTGCCGCCCGGCCTGGCCCATGCGGGCGCGCGTCCCTGCATCGCTGGCCAGGCGCGCCAGCGCGGCAGCCAGCGGGGCTGCCTGCGCCGGCGGCACGAGCAAGCCGGTTTCCTCCGGCACCACCTGCTCGCGCGGGCCGCGGATGTCGCTGGCCACCACCGGCAGGCCGCACAGCATGGCTTCGATGACGGACATCGGCAGGCCCTCGAAATGGCTTGGCAGGACGAAAATGTCCGCCGCGGCGAGCACGGCGGCGATATCGTTGCGATAGCCGAGCAGCCGCAGCCGGTCGCCGAGGCCGCTCGCGGCAAAATACGGCGCCATGTCCTCGCCATGGTCCGAGGCGAGGCGTTCGCCCACCACCCAGAGCTCCGCCGGCACATCGCGCATCGCGGCGAGCAGTTCGGGATAACCTTTGTGACGCACGAGACGCGAGACGGCCACCACCACCGCGCGATCCGGCGGCACTTCGAGTTCGGTGCGGATGCGGGCGCGCGCGGCGGCATCGGGGTGGAAGCGCGCCGGGTCACGGCCATTGCCCACCGCCTGCGGCCGGGGATGGATGCGCAGGCGCCGCGCATCGGCCGCTTCCTCAAGCGAGACGGTGAGGAACACATCCGTGAGCCGGCCGCAGGCGACTTCGGCGGCCAGGCTGGCGGCGCGGCGCGCGGGGGAGCCCGGCTGGTTGAACAGAAAGCCGTGGCACGTATAGGCGATGCGCGGCACGCCGGCCTGCCGCGCCGCGAGCCGCGCCAGCGCGCCGCTGATCGGCATGTGCGCATGCACCAGATCGGGCTTTTCCAATCGAAACAGATCGAGCAGCGCGCGATACGCATAAAGTTGCGCGCGCAGATCGAAATTGCGCGCGAACGGCACCGGCACCACGCGGAACCCCTCGCCCCGCACATCGGCCAGCAGCTTACCCTCGGCGCACACCCCCACCGCCTCGTGCCCACGCGCCCGAATGCCGCGCATCAACGGCAACAAAAAATGCCGCAGCGAAAAATCGACGTTCGTGATCTCAAGAATCTTCACTGCAAACTGGCAACTAGCAACTGCAAACTAGCCTCAAGCTACCTTGGTGATCGCCCATTTCACCTGCTGCGCCTGGTCGGCAAGTGCGCTCAGCACCACTTGTTCGGCGCGACGCGGTTCGCCGCCGGCGAGATACACGCTTTCTTCCAGCGCCACGCGCGCGCCCTCGGCCCGCAGCCGCCAGCCGCCGCCCGGCAAGCGCAGCAGCACCGCCTCGCCATCCTGCTGCACGCTGGCGATCACGCTGGGATGCAGGTGGAAGCGCACCGCCCAAGGCAGCCCGCTTTCCGCCTCCACCGCGTCTTCGCCACGAATGTCCTCGCCGCTTTCGGCCATATACAGGCGCCGCCGGTGCACGGCGCCGAACGGCCGTTTCCAGCCGTCGTGGCTGAGTTCCAGCCAGTGCGCGCCGTTCGCCTCCTGGCGCTGCACCTCCACGCGTTCCGGCCGCCGCCCCAAACCCACAGGCTTGAGTTCCGACGAGCTGGTATCGGCGACGATCAGCGTGGAATGCGCGGCGGTGGCGCGCGCCGCATCCGTCCAGTTGCCGCTGCCGCCCGGCGCGCCGCCGCAATTCACGATCAGCCGCTCGCGGCCGATGGACAGCTCGAAACTCAACGTGCCGGCATGGGCGAGCCGGTCCTGGCCCGGCGGCGGCGGGGCGCCGGCATCCACCAGCAGCACGGTGCGGCCGGCCTGTAGCCGCTCGAAGCCGCTATCGGGCAGGGATACGGGCGCGCGGCCGCCGCGGCCGGTTTGCGACAGCACGAGCTCCACGGCAGTGGGCGGCTCGTCGCGCGTGCCGTTGAACAGCGCCAGGCTGCCGTCGCCGTGGCGCATCAGCCGAAGCGCCGCGCTCATGCGTTCGATGGCGGCCGAGAGCGTCTCGGGCGGCTCGATCTGGACGGCGAGGAGCAGAAAGCGGATTTCCAGCAGGTCGCGCAGCGCCTGGAGCTGGGCGGCGGGGCTGCGCTCCACGTGACCGCCGTCGGGCCGGATCTGGCGGGCGATTTCCGGCGACAGGAATTTCAGCGCCCGCGCCAGGTAGGGCGCGTGGTCCGGCATGCCGACCGATGCCGCGATCAGGCCCTTGAGAGCGGTCAGCGCTCTGCCATCCATTTCCTCCGCCGGCAGCGTGGCCGAGAGCTGGCGGGCGTCCCACAGCAGCCTGCCCAGCATGGCTCGGCGGAAATCGTCGTCGGCCGATGCGGCGAAGAAATCGAAATGGCCGAGCCAGGCAGCGGCGCGCGATCCGGCCACGTCGGGGCGTTCGGCGAGCGGTTCGCGCACGGTTTCGATCCAGTCGGCCACCAGGGCGCGGGCCCGCATGCGCGCGGCGTCGGTGCCGATCACGCGCAGGTCGCGCAGCCAGGCAAAGCCGTGCGCGTGGGCGCTCAGCGCGGCGCCGCTGGGGGCGTTCCAGGCGCCCGGCTTCAACACGCGGGTGGCGCCGTGCCAGGCGAGTTCGCCTTTCAGCAGGCGCGAGCCGCGCACCGGGTCGCCGGGCCAGGGGTCGCGCACCGGCGATGCAGGCGCATCGGGCACATGGATGCGCAGCGAGGGCAGCCGGGCCCAGCGCCGCCGCATCTGCCGCCAGGAAAATCCGCTCACGCGCCCGCTCGGAAAACCGCCATGCACGCCTGTCTTACGAGGCCGCGGTGGCGGCGCGCCAGGGGCCGATTTTCAAGGAAAGATGCGGTGCATCGACCAGCCGGCGACGGCGGGCTCGAACACCACGCGGTCGTGCAGGCGATAGGGCATGTCCTGCCAGTATTCAAAGCGCTCCGGAGCCAGGCGCCAGCCGGACCAGTGCGGCGGCCGGGGGATGGCGGCATCGGGGAAGCGCCGTTCGGCGGCCGCGAGCCGGGCTTCGAGCACCGCCCGGCTTTCGAGCGGCCGGGACTGATCGGAGGCCCAGGCACCTAGCCGGGAAAGCCGTGGCCGTGTGGCGAAATACGCGTCGGCCTCGGCAGCGGCGACGGGGGCGACGCTGCCTTCGACGCGAATCTGGCGGCGCAGGGACTTCCAGTGGAACAGCAGCGCGGCGCGCGGATTGGCGGCCAGTTCCTCGCTCTTGCGGCTTTCGGTGTTGGTGTAGAACACGAAGCCGGCGGGATCGAAGCCCTTCAGCAGCACCATGCGCACGCTGGGGATGCCGCCGGGAGTGGCGGTGGCCAGCGCCATGCCGTTCGGGTCGTTGATCTCGGTTTTTTCGGCTTCGGCGAGCCAGGCGGCGAACAGGGCGAAGGGATCGTCGGGCACGGCGGAAGCTCCTGGCTGGGGCGGGAGGATTCGAACCTCCGCGTGGCGGAATCAAAATCCGCTGCCTTACCGCTTGGCTACGCCCCACCGGCGGCTGGTTCTACGGCGTGCCGCATGACCGGCGCAAACGCTGCGCCGCCCCATCGCCACCAGCCACTTCGAGCCAGGCTGGCGGCGGCCAGTTCCGCTTGGCCCGGCGTGTCGTAGAGCGCGAAGCAAGTGGCGCCGGACCCGCTCATCCGGGCGAGGCGGCAGTTTGTGGCGCGCAGTGCCGCCACCACCTCGCCGATGGCGGGGCACAGCGCCCGGGCGGACGGCTCCAGATCGTTGCGCAGGTCTTGCAAGTCCGCGGCCATGCAAACCACGTCCGGCCAAGCGTCCGGGAGCACCGCCGCGGTCGAAAAGCCGGCAGTCCGCGCGCGGAACACCTCGGCCGTTGCCACCGCCGTTCCGGGGTTGGCCAGCACCAGGCCGAAAGCCGGCAGTGTCGGCGCGGGGCGAAGGCACTCGCCGATGCCGGCCATGCGCGCGGGCCGCGATGCCAGGCAAACCGGCACATCCGCGCCAAGCGCGAGCGCGATGGCGTGCAGCTCTCCCGGCGCGGGCTGCACGCCCCACAGCCGCATGAGCAAGCGCAGCGTCGCCGCCGCATCGGCCGAGCCGCCACCGATGCCGGACGCCAGCGGCAGATGCTTTTCCAGGCGAAGCCGGGCGCCGGCTGCATGGCCGGTGGCCGCGGCCAGGGCGCGGGCGGCGCGCAGCACGAGATTGTCGGCATCCGCGGTCAGCCCCGCGGCGAACGGCCCGGCGATTTGCAACGTGAGTTCGTTCGCCGGTTCTGCGCTCAGCCGGTCCGCGGCGCCGGCGAACACGGCCAGGCTATCCAGAAGGTGGTAGCCATCGTCGCGGCGGCCGGTGACCTGGAGGAACAGGTTTACCTTGGCGGGCGCCGGCTCATCCACGATCACGGCTGGGCGGTAGCGTCTTTCAGCCGGGCTTCGATGCGCGCCGCGTCGTCCGGCTCGGGTTTCAGCACCAGCGCGCGGCGCCACTGGTCCGCGGCCTCCACATGCCGGCCGGCAGCCCAGTAGGCGTCGCCGAGATGGCCGGTGATCGTGGGATCGGTCGGTTCCAGCTCGGCCGCCTTTTCCAGCGTGCGCACGGCCCCGGTCACGTCGCCCTGGCGCAGCATCACCCAGCCGAGGCTATCGACGATGGCGCCGTCGTCGGGCCGCTGTTGCAGCGCGCGCTGGATCATGCGGCGCGCCTCCGGCAGGTTGCGGTTCTGCTCGGTCCAGGAAAAGCCCAGGAAGTTCAGTGCAAAAGGCTGGTCTGGCGAAAGGCGCAGCGCCTCGCGCATATCGGCTTCGGCGCGGCTTTCGTCGTGCAGCCGTTGCAGCGTGGAGCCGCGCAGATAGTACAGGCTCCAATCGTTGCGCGATGGCTCGGGCAGGCGGGCGATGGCGCGATCGTAGGCGGCGACGGCCTCGGGGTATTCGTGGCCGTCGGCCAGAATGTTTCCCAACGCCGAGAGCGGATCGGGGCTGTCCGGGTAATCCCGCGCGAGCTGTTCCAGCGTGGCCTGCGCTCGCTGCTTCTGCCCCAGCCGGGCATCCAGCGCCGCCAGGCGCAGCTTGGCGAGCGGCGCCAGCGGATCGTCGGCCGGAAAAGCGCGCAGTTCCGCGGCGGCGGCGCGATCATCGTGCGCGCTGCTGGCCAATTCGGCGCCGATCAGCCGCGCTTCGGAGAAATCCGGCGACATGGTCAGCGCCAGGCGCAGCATCAGCGCCGGCAGGTCGCCCGCATCCGGGCCGCGCAGCGCGCCGGCGACGCTCGCATAGGCTTCGGCGATGCCTTGTTTCGCGTCCGTCACCTGCACCCGGTCGGCGGTGGCGATCAGCCTTGGCATGACCATGGCGAGTTCCGGCGTGGTGCGCAGCAATTGCCGGAGCGTGGCGCGCGCCTGCTCGGGATGGCCGCTGCGCGCCTGCCAGCTTGCGAGGATCTGCGCCAGCCGCAGATTGGGTTCGGTCGCGGCCTTCTGCAGCTCGCCATAGAGCCGGGCGGCCAGCCCGTCACGGTGATCGACATCGGCGATCAGCGCTGCATGAAGCAGATAGACAACGCTGGCGTGGCTGTTCTCCATGGCACCTTGCAGCGTGCCCAGCGCGCGGTCGGTGCGGCCCTGCGCCTGCTGCGCCCAGGCGATCAGCAGCGGCCGCAGCGTGTCGAGCAGCGCCTGGCGGGGCAGTTCGGCGTAGATCAGCTCGGCGCCCGGCCAGTCGCCGGCGCGCGCCTTGGTATCGGCCACCATCAGCTCGGCCGCCGGCTCGTCCGGCAGCGCGGGGGCGAGTTCGGCCGCGTCGCCGCTGCCGGCCAGCAGCGACAGCGTGAAGGCGTCGCGCTTGAGCGCATTGCTGCCGGGATCGGCATCGAGCGCGGTGCGCATTCGGGTTGCGGCGAGCCCGACATTGCCCTCGGCGGCCGCGAACTGGCCGGCGAGGAAGGCGCCATAATCCGCCGCGTGGGCGGCGGGGGCGGTGAGCAGCAAGGCGAGGAGGAGGCGCTTCATCGGTACCAGTGTATCAGGGGTTGTGCCCGCACGCGACGATCTGGCGAGACGGGTGCCATTTGGCTAGTAAGCGCGTTCGCGCATCGAGGTTCATATGCAGCAGGGCGAGACGCTGGCACCGGCCGCACGGCTCGGTGGGGAGCTTCGGGCGGCGCGCGAGAAACTCGGCTGGGCGCTGCCGGAGCTGGCGCAGGGGCTGCGCATCCGCCAGGTCTATCTCGAGGCGATCGAAGCCGGCCGCGTGGCCGAGCTGCCCGGCGCGACCTATGCGCTGGGTTTCCTGCGAACCTATGCCGCGGCGCTGGGCCTGCCGGCCGAGGAAGTGGCGCGCCGGTTCCGGGCCGAAGCGCAGGTGGAGCGGCAGCCGGCCCTGAGTTTTCCCGTGCCGGTGCCGCAGCGCGGGGTGCCGGCGGGTGCGCTGATGCTGCTCGGGCTCGTTATTCTGGGCGCTGCCTATGGCGGCTGGTACTGGTTCACCGAACACCGTGCGGCGCGCGTGGAGACGGTGCCGCCGATCCCCGACCGCCTGGCGCAGACCGGCGAGAAGCCGCCGTCGCCCTCGCCGCAGGTGGCATCGCTGCTGCCGTCCACCGCCGCGCCCGCCC
>CAXUEX010000063.1:0-15722 GCA_964250215.1 uncultured Acetobacteraceae bacterium
ATGGCGGCCCGTGGACAGGGGCCGGCGCCCATGCGAACCGCGACCGATGGCCCCGGCCGCAATCACCGTGAAGCCGAGCCCGCTCGCGCGCTGCCTTGCGGCGATTGCCTGGCGCGGCGGCTGGCCCGCGCTCGCGCTGCTGATCGCGTTGAGCCTGGCCTTCCGCTTGCCGCGCGGCGGTCCCGTGCAGCCCCAGCGCGGCGACCTGCCCGCCTACCTCGCCGCGGCCTTTCACCTGCGCACGCAATTCGCCTACACCGCCTCGCCGAATGCCGCCGAAGCCCGGCCCGCGCTCGGCCGCGAACCCGCCTATCCGCTGCTGCTGGCCGCCATCATGGCCATCGATCCCGATTTCGGCCGCTTCACGCCCGCCTGCCTGAAGAGCGGCGCGCAATGCCCGCGAGCAATGTTCCGCACCCCGAGCCTCGCCAACCTGGCGCTCATCGTCGGCGCCGCCGTGCTGCTCTTCGTGCTGGCCCGCACGCTCTGCGCCACGCCGCTCGCCGGCCTGATCGCCGCCGCCTATCTGCTGCTGAACACGCACGCGAACAAGCTCTGGGCCGATCTGATGTCGGACCGGCTCGCGGTGTTTCTCGTCTGTCTCGCCCTGCTCGCGTTGGCCTTCGCCTGGCGGCGGCCAAGCCCATGGCGCGCCGCCGCCTGCGCCGCCAGCTTTGCGGCATTGACGCTCACGAAAGCCGCCTTTCTGCCGTTCTGCCTGGCGGCCATCGCCCTCGCCGCGGCGTTCGCCCGCCCGCGCCGCGCCGTGTGGCTGGCCGGTGCGCTGTATCTCGGCATCGTCGGCGGCTGGTGTGGCCGCAACTGGGCCGTTTCCGGCATGTTCCGCCTCACCGATGCCCGCTCCGGCATCGCGCTCTCCACCCGCGCCGTGTTCGATGCCATGTCGCCGCGCGAATACGCGGCCTCGCTGGTCTATTTCACCGACAGCATCGGCCCGAAACTCGCCACAAGCTGGTTCGGCGCCGATCTCGCGGGGCGCTTCGCGATCGACACGCCCGGTGGTTATTACGATATCGGGCAAAACGGTTACGATGCCCGAATCGCCGCCCGCATGGCACGCGACCATCTGAAATACTGGCAAGCGGCCAACCAGATCGACCACGAAATCGTCGCCGGCATGGTGCGGCACTGGCCGGGCTGGCTCGTCACCATGCTGCCGCTCACCTGGCGCGGCATCTGGATCGACAATTTCGTGCTGCTCGGATTGCCTTGCCTGATCTGGACAACCATCGCCGCGCTGCGCCGCCGCCACTGGCAGCAACTCGCCCTTCTGGCGCTCGGCATATACAACCTGCTCTTCTATGCCGCGATCAGCCTGAACATCGAACGCTACCAGCTCACGGCACTTCCCTCCATGGCGCTCGCGGTTGCCATCGCCGCCACACGCCCGCCGCGCGGCGCATGACCGATCTGTTCGTTCCGCACCCGCTGCGCTCGCTCGCGCGCGAACACGCCGCGATCGTCGAAGCGGCGCTCGGCCCGCTCCGCCCGGCGCCCGGCTTCCAAGCGCCGCAGGTCCCGGCATTGTTCCTTTGCTTCACCAACCGCTGCGGCTCCTTCTACGCCGCGCAACTCCTGGCATCCACCGGCATCTGCAACGAAGCCGGCGAGTTCTTCAATGCGGAAACGGTGCTGGAACACGCCGTCCCACGCGGCCTCGCCTCACTGCACGAATATGTCGCGCTGCTGCCGCAACTCGTGCCGCAAGCGCCCGTTTTCGCCGCCAAGCTCGGGCTCGATCAGCTCGTCATGCTCACCGACACCGGCATTCTGCAAGCCTGGCGCCCGCGCGCGCATTTCCTGCTGCTGGAACGGCAAGACCGGCTGGCCCAGGCCATCTCCCGTGTCATCGCGGCGCAAACCGGCGCCTGGACCCACGCGCAGCAAGCCACCGCCGCACCCGCCTACCAGCAAGCGCCGATCGAGGCCGAACTGCGCAAGATCGAGGCCGCGAATGCCGGCTTTTACGCGTGGTTCGCCGCGAACGGCATCGCCCCGATGCACACCACGCTCGAATCCCTGCTGCGCGATCCGGGGCCCTTGCTGGATGAACTCGCCTCCCGGCTGGGCACAACACCGCTGCGCGCCGATCGCGACAAAATTACGTTGCAGCAACAGGCTGGCACCATCAACCTGGATTGGCGCAACCGCTTCGAGAAAGAAGGTCAGGGGCTTTAGCGGCAAGGCGGAGTGGAATCGGCGTTTCCTATGGCAAGCCGGCGATGCGCACGCTCTTCCATCACGCGCCATTGATCCGTCACCACTTGTCAGCGACTGACGATACAATCAGGTCAGTTGCCGAGAATGGCCCGCGATCCTGGTCGCCCGATCGGCGAGCCGGGCAAAACCGGGAACCATGAAGCTGACATCGGAGAGCCGCCATGAGCAATCCTGAGCCTGTCCGCATGCGGACGATACGCTTCCACACCCATGGAGAATGGTCCGATGTGCTGCGCCTGGAGGATGCGGCCATTCCCAATCCGCGAGCGGACCAGATTCGTGTGCGGGTCCACGCCTGCGCGCTGAACCCCATGGATTGGGTCCTATGCCTCGGCCAGATGCCGGGGCCTCTGCCCGGTGGGATTGGGCTCGATGTTTCCGGGACCGTCGATGCCGTTGGTGAAGGCGTCACGCACGTCCGCGTCGGAGACCTCGTGTTCGGCGTTCCCGATTATACCGGATATCCCACTGCCGGCGCATCGGACTATGCGATCATGGCGTTCTGGGCGCCGGTTCCCGACGGCCTGAACCTCGTGGAAGCCGCGGCCTTGCCGATGGCGGTCGAGACGGCGGTGCGCAGTCTCGACCTGCTCGGCCTGACGACCGGTCAGACCGTCCTGATCAACGGCGGCGGGACGATGGTGGGCTTCGCCGCCGTTCAGATCGCGCGGATGCGCGGTGCAAAGGTGATCGCAACCGCCGGCGACACCTTCGCGGGCCGCTTGCGGGAGCTCGGGGCAAAGGTCACGCTCTATGGCGAGGGCATGGTGGAGCGGGTTCGGGATATGGCGGGGGGCGCGCCCGATCTGGTGCTGCACACTGCGCTTGCGCCGGGCGTGCTGCCCGACCTGCTGAGGATCGCCGGCGGCGATGCCGGTCGGATCATGAGCATCACCGATTTCGACGAGAAGGGGCTTGGCGTTCGCACCACAGGCCGCGAGCCGGGCCTGGTTCCTCGCTACGACGCCCTCGCCCACTACGCGCAGCTTGCCGCCGAAAGACGTTTCACTGTGCCCGTGGCACGCATTTTCGCGATGGAAGACTGGCGCACGGCACTCGAACTGTCCCGGAGCGGACACGCACACGGCAAACTCCTGATCCTGCCCGACCACGCCGCCTCGGCAAGCTAACATCACATCAACGGAAAACACGATTTTGACGCAAGAAAGGATTAGGACATGAAGGCCATCCGCATCGAGCAATACGGCGGACCGGAGGTGCTCCGGCTTCAGGATATTCCGGTGCCCGATCCCGGCGCGGGCGAGGTGCTGGTGCGCATGGCCCATGCTGGAATCAACGTGATGGACGCGGGAACGCGCAAAGGCCTCTTCGCCAACTCGGAGACCTACCAAATACACTTGCCGACCACTATCGGCATGGAAGGGGCGGGCACGGTGGAGCGGGTCGGCGCCGGTGTCACCGGGTTCCAGCCCGGCGACCGCGTAGCCTACTGCCTGATCTGGAACAGCCATGCCGAATTCGCGGTCGTGCCGGCCTGGCAACTGGTCCACGTGCCTCACGACGTGCCTTTGTCGCTTGCTGCAGGCGCAACATTTCAGGGATTTACCGCCCACTACCTGGCAACAGATGTCGGCCGCCTCGGGCCCGGGCGGTCCTGCCTCGTGCACGCCGCGGCCGGAGGCGTCGGGCAGCTCCTCGTGGGCTTCGCGGCGCATCTCGGGGCGTCGGTCTACGGCACCGTCCGCGCCGAAGATGACAAGCGGATCGCGCGCGAACGCGGTGCCAGGGACGTGTTCCTGTCGGACCAAGGCGGCTTCGTCGCACCGCTGCTCGAACGGACCGGCGGCGCCGGGGTGGACGTGGTGTTCGACTCCGTGGGCAAGCCGACGCTGCGGGACGATTTCAAAGTGACCCGCAAGAAGGGGCTTGTGGTGAACTTCGGCGCGTCCGGCGGCGCCATAAACGACCTGGATCCGGCCGAATTGGGCGAAGCCGGATCATTGTATCTGACCCGCCCACGGCTGAAGGATCATTTGCCCGACGCGGACACCATACAGGCGCGCGCGGCTGCGCTTTACGCCGGGCTCGCCGATGGCACGCTGTCGCTGTCGCTGGGCAGGCGCTACACAATGCAACAGATCGGCCAGGCACACGCCGACCTGGAGGAGCGCAAGACCGGAGGCAAGCCGCTGCTCGACATCGCGTCATGAGGGCATAACGCAACGGAACTTTAGTTGTTCCACAGGCAGCGTATCTTCGACAATCAGCAAGGCTGAACCAGCATTATCGCGGTCGCGAACAAGCAACTGCGTTCCGCCGTTGGAACGCCGGCATTTCACAATCCACGCTAATCTCGCCTTGGTCCGAGCCGACATCTTCAGAGGCGTAGAGCTGACCGACGACCGCAGAGGTTAGCCGAACATCTTGCCGGTTTGCGCGAGAAAAGAGTTGGGTGCCGGCGCTGCCGCGAGGGAGAAAGCAATGTCGATGGAAACGATGAAAGCGATCCAATTTCACGAGTTTGGTGGTCCCGAGGTCCTCAAATACGAGGCTGTGCTAAAGCCCGAGCTGAAGCCGGGCGAGGTGCTCGTCCGCGTTCACGCGGTCGGCATCAATCCTCCCGACTGGTATCTGCGCGACGACTACAAGGCACTTCCGGCGTTCAGGCCGTCGGTGACGTTGCCCGTCATCCCGGGATCGGACGTGTCGGGCGTCGTCGAGGCGATCGCCGAGGGTGTCCAGAGCTTCTCGGTTGGCGATGAAGTCTTCGGCATGATCCGCTTCCCCAGCTTCGGGGACAGCGCCGCCTATGCCCAATACGTTGCCGCTCCCGCGTCGAACTTGGCACTGAAGCCGCGCGGTATCGACCATGTGCATGCCGCCGGCTCGGCGATGTCTGGGCTCACCGCGTGGCAGTTCCTGATGGAACAGGGGCACGATGCGCCCAATCCGCTGCAAGCCGAGCCGCACCGCCCGGTGCCGCTCGATGGCAAGACGGTGCTGGTCAATGGCGCCGCGGGCGGCGTGGGGCACATCGCGGTGCAGTTGGCAAAGTGGAAGGCGGCGCGCGTCATCGCGGTTGCATCGGGAGCGCACGAATCCCTCCTCCTGCGCGAGCTCGGCGCCGACGAATTCATCGACTACACCAAGAGCCCCGCCGAGAATGCCGCGCGCGACGTCGATCTCGTCCTCGATACCTTGGGCGGTCCAACCACCGGCCGCTTCCTGCGCACGATAAGGCGTGGCGGCGCCCTGTTTCCGGTGTTTCCCGGCTTTTCCGACGCAGATGCGGCCGCGAAACTAGGCGTTACGGTCTCGATGACCCAGGTGCGCTCGAACGGCGCGCAACTTGCGGAACTCGGGCGCCTGCTGGATAACGGAACGGTCCGCGTCGCCATCGACAGCACTTTTCCGCTCGCCGACGCTCGCGATGCGCACGAGCGAGCCGCCCAGGGGCACGTTCGTGGCAAGATTGTTCTCACCGTCGCTTGAGGACAAAGAGCGCGAACGGTCATCGCGGTCGCTACAAGGTATAAACATGTAAAGGCAATGTGCATGATTGCAGCATCTCATCCGATCAGGCAGGTACCGGGCATCTATCATCATGGCTTGGGCGACCTTACGATCACCGCAATCAACGACGGCTACCTGCCGTTTTCATTCGACTATGCAACGCATATAAGCTCTCCCGGAGCCTCCAAGCTTTATGCTGCGAGCTTTCGCACTGATCCGCCGCGCGTCACCGTGAATGCCTTCGCGATACGCGCGCCGCAGGGGGTCATTCTGATCGACAGCGGCTGCGGGAACAGGGCGGGCGACACGCTCGGTAACGTGCCCGCAAACCTGGCAGCGGCAGGGATCAACCCGTCCGACGTAACGATCATCCTTATGACGCATTTACATACCGACCACGTCGGTGGCCTGATCGACGCTGGCGGCAATGCACGCTACCCGAACGCCGAACTGGTGATGCACACAGACGAGGCTGCATTCTGGCTGTCACCTGGTGCACTGGCTAAAGCGCCGGAAGGCGTGAAGCCCTCCGTGCAGGTGGCGCAAGCGGCGACGGCGCCATACAAAGCTCGGCTGCGTACGCTATCGAGCGGCGAGGCATATCCCGGCTTCACCATCGTGCCGGAGCCGGGCCACACGCCAGGGCATAGTGGCTGGATGATCCGTTCTGGCGCTCAGAAACTGCTGATCTGGGGAGATATCGCGCATCTACCTCTATTACAGTTTGCCGAGCCTCGCATTGGTGTAGCTTTCGACACTGACGACGAAAAAGCATATCGCACCCGCCTTAGGATTTTAGATATGGCTGCATCTGAGCGTCTGCTCGTTGCCGGCATGCACCTCGACTTCCCGCCTTTTGGCCATGTGCGAAAGCAGGATCACACATACACCTTCGTGCCCGTTGTCTGGTCTCCCGCGCTCTAGCTTTCTAACGCGCTGACGGCGGCATCAACCTGGAGCCGGCATTGATTTCAGCGCCTTGATCAGCGCCTTCAAAGCCGCGGACGGCGTGGTGGCGCGCGGGTAGAGCGCGGTTGCGGGTGAGAGCGGCAACGGCACCTCCGGAAGCAGCCGCACCAGTGCACCGCTAGCGAGGTCTTCGGCGATGACGAATTGCGGCACGCGGGCAACGCCGAGGCCCGCGAGCAGCGCCAGCCGAACCGCGCTCATGCTGCCGGTGCTCATCCGCCAATGGACGCGCACGGTCTCATCGCCGACCCGCCAGCGATCCAGCTCCGGCAGCACCACGATGGCGTCGTGATCGGCAAGGTCGGCCGCCACTACCGGCGGCGGGCGCTGCTCCAGGTAGGCCGGCGCGGCCACGATCGCGAGCGGCATGTCGGCGAGACGGCGGCTGATGAGTTCGCTGTCCTCCACCGGACCCATGCGGATGGCGAGGTCGAACCGCCCGGCGATGAGGTTGACCCGCTCGTCGGTCAGGGTGAGGTCGATGCGCACGCGCGGATAGCGGGCGGCGAAGCTCACGATGCGGGGTGCTACGACGAACTGGCCGTAGGCCACGGATGCAGAGATACGCAGCAACCCGCTCGGCTCGGCGTTGCCTGCCACCAGTTCCGCCTGCTCTGCCTGGGCCTCATGGACAATGGAGCGCACGCGCTCGTAGTAGCGCTGGCCCGCGTCGGTCAGCGCGACCCTGCGGGTCGATCGCGCCAGCAGCGGCCTGCCGGCTTGGCGCTCCAGCAGGACGAGTCGGCGGCTGACGGTCGCCTTGGGCAGTCCGAGGGCACGGCCGGCTGCGCTGAGCGACCCTTCTTCAACGATGCGCACGAACAGCGCCATTCCGGACAGATCCGCAAGTTCGGGCATGACACGGCCCTTCCAGTCGTTGTTCCACAACCGACGCAGCTTCGACACCCAGCAAGGCTGAGTCGGCGCGATCGTGGCCGCGAACAAGCGACTGCGTTCCGCCGTTGGAATGCCGGCATCTCATAATGCGCGCTAATCGTGGCCTGGCCCCAGCCGATATCCCAAGCTCAGGACATCGTCCACGCGCCTCTCGATGCGGCCGAGCGGGAGACCGTCGCCAGCCTCGTCGTGGCACGTGGCGCAACGCCCATCGCTGACCAGGATAGACGAAATGCCCGAACCATTCGAGATGATCACTGCCGACAATGCCTGCGCTCTGCTCGTGGACCATCAGCCCGGTCTCTACTTCAACACCGGCGACATCGGCCTGCTCGCGCTGCGCAACAACTCGATCGCGCTCGCCAAGGTGCTTGCGTTGCACAAGATCCCGACCGTGATCAGCTGCGCGGCACAGGGGCCGAAGGGACCGATGGGGCCGTTGCTGCCCGAGATCGCGGCGTGCTTCCCCGGCGTGGAGCCGGTCTATCGCAGCAAGATCAACAGTTGGCACGACGAACGCATCCGCTCCGCCATCGAGGCGACTGGGCGGCGTAAAGTGATCTGCGCCGGCATCACCGCCGATTTCTGCATCGGCCTGCCGGCGATGAGCATGGCCGCAGAGGGCTACGACGTACGCCTCGTCATCGACGCCTCGGGCACGGACTCGCCGATGGTGCTGCAAGCGACCATCGCCAACCTGACCCAGCGCGGCGTGCATGTGCAGGGCTGGATCAACACCGCCTGCGAGCTCCAGGCCGATTGGGCGAACGAGGAAACCGCCAAGGGGCTGCTCGGCATTTACGACGCGCACAACCCGGCCTGGGCGTTCCTGTCGTCAATCCAGAAAGGCTACGCGGCAGCAATGGAGAGCAAGTAAAATGCCAGGGCAGACCTTCTCGACCCGTCCCCGGGGCTACGTTCGGACGCCCGAGGATGCGCCCGGCTTCTGGCAGCTAGGCAATTTGTGGCGGATCATGGCGTCGGGCTACCAGACCGGCAACGCGCTCTGCCTCATCGACCAGCTCGTCACGCCGGATGGCGGCGGCCCCTGCACGCACATGCACCCGACCGACGAGGGCCTTTACGTGGTATCCGGCCACTGCACCTTCCACGCGGGCGGCGCCACGCTATCGGCGGGCGCGGGCAGCCTGGCGGTCGTGCCGCGCTACACCGAGCACGCCTTTTCGGTCGACACCCCCGGCACGCAGCTGCTGAACTTCTATCTGCCGTCCGGCTTCGAAATGTTCATCATCGGCGCCTCCCATCCGGCCGAGCGGAACGAGTTGCCGCCGAAAGATGCCGTGCCCATGACGCCGCCGCGTCTTGTGGAGCAGCTTTCGCGCGACTACGGCCAGATCCGGGTGCTCGGCCTGCCCTTCATGGACCCTCCCACGGAGGACCGCACGGTGACCCGGCCGACGCCTGGCGCCATGGTGCCACCCTATCTCGCAACCGCCGACAACTCGCAACGCTGGTGGCACGACGGACAGCTCTGGTCGGTGCTGGCGGACGGCGCGCGGACGGCTGGCAGCTTCTCGATGTTCGACATCGTCGCCCCGCGCGATACGGGCGCGCCGCCCCACCACTTCGTCGAGTCGGACGCCTTCTATTACGTGCTCGACGGCGAGGTGAACATGCTGCTCGGAGATGAGGTCAAGCTCGCACGCAAGGGCGATTTCGTCTTCGTACCGAAAGGCACGCCGCACGCACGCCGGGTCGCGAGCGACGAGGCGCATCTGCTGTATTTGATTACGCCATCAGGCTCCGAGCGGGCGCTCGCAACTTTTGGCGAGCGCGCATCAAGCCCGACGCCGCCTCCCATGGGCTGGAGCGGTCCGCGCATCTCGGACGATCAACGCCGCCGTCTGTTCGACGATTTCGGCCTCAGAGTCGTAGCCATGGCGGACCCGTTTGCAAGCCGGGCAGCCTGATCGCAGCGCTTTGCCTGGCGTCCATCACCGGCTGTGATATGTGACGACAATCGCCCGCTTGTGTGGTTAGCCGACGTCCAGGTCTCGTGGACGGACGGCCGGCGAAAGGTCATGCAGCGTATCGAAGGCGCGTCTCAGGTGCGCATCCAGGCCTGACCCTGGATCGTCAAACCAGGCTTTCGCGGCGTAGCTCAGCGCGGCCATCCCGACCTGAGCCGCGAGCGTCGCGAGGCCATTGTCGAAGCCCCGCCGGCCTAACGCTGCGGATAAAGCGCTGATCAAATTCGCCGTCTTCGTCAGCACCCGCTCCTGCAGGGCCGGGGTACAGGCGATGATTTCCTGCCGCGGCGCGGTGAATGGGCGATTGCGCTCGAGCATCGGCTCGACGGAGCGGAACGCGCACAGCAGGGCGTCCATGGGGGCCAGCCCCTCGGGCGCGCTGGCAACCGCATCGGTTAACGCATCGCGGAACGCCTCCTCTCCGTCGAATAACGCCTCCCGCTTGTCGGGGAAGTGCCGGAAGAAGGTGCGTTCCGTAACGCCGGCCCTGGTCGCTATCTCCGCCGCCGTTGTCGCGTCGTAGCCGCGCTCGCGAAACAGCTCCAAGGTCGCCTGCTGAAGGCGGCGGCGCGCGTCTTTTCCGCTCCGTGGCATAGATCGCCGTACACCTGTTGTCAGGCGCTGTCTCTACGCTTAGATGTCAGCCACTGACGATAAGGAAGATCGGCGGCCATGAAAACGCTCCGTTTCCATGCGTATGGCGAACCGGCGCAGGTGCTGCGCCTGGAGGAGGTTGCCGTGCCGAGCCCCCGCGCCGGGCAAATACGCGTGCGGGTGCACGCGTGCGGGCTCAATCCGGCGGACTGGGCTTTGTGCCGGGGGCTGTTCGCCGGCGACCTCCCCCGTGGCGTCGGCCTGGATGTGTCCGGGAGGGTGGAAGCCGTCGGCGAAGGCGTGACGGACGTCGGTGTCGGGCAGTCGGTGTTGGGCGTGCCCGATTACCAGGGGTTTCCGAGCGCCGGCGCATCGGACGAGGCGGTTCTGGCCACCTGGACGCCTGTTCCGCCGGGCCTTGATCTGATCGACGCGGCCGCGCTGCCGATGGCCATCGAAACCGCCTGCCGAAGTCTCGACATTCTGGCGGTGGCGGGCGGACAGACACTGTTTGTATACGGTGCAGGAACGATGATGGGCTTTGCCGCCGTGCAGATGGCGCTCATGCGTGGAGCGCGGGTGATTACAGCCGCGGGCAACACTTTTGCCGGGCGGCTCCGCGCGCTTGGCGCCGAGGTCACGTCCTATGGGGATGGTATGGTCCAGCGCGTGCTTGAGATCAGCGTGGACGCGCCGGATCTGATCCTGGACGCCGGTCCGATCAGCGGCGTGCTGCCTGACCTTGTCAGAATCGCGGGCGGCGATGCGCATCGCGTGCTCACGATAAGCAACCACGGTCCAGCCGCCGAAAAGCTTGGGGTGCGCAACAGCTTCGCAGGCGAGATGCGCTACAACGTGCTTGGCGATTTCGTGAAACTCGCCGCCGAGCAGCGGTTCGCCGTGCCAGTTGCGCGCACGTTTCTTCTCGAGAATTGGCGCGAGGCGCTCGATCTCAGCCTGAGCGGGCACGCTCATGGCAAACTCGTCCTCCTCCCCACGGGCGCAACCGCCAGACATTGAGTTCGCGATGGCGCAAGTTTCGGGTCGTTTTCTCAACGGTCTTCCGAGAGCAATTGGATGTAGCGTTGCGCCCGACCGTGCCCGAGCGGCAGCACCCACCCAAGTAGCAACCATTAAGATCGTTACGCAATCGGCGCCCTCTTAGCGCACCATCGTGCCACCGCGGTCAGTGGCGGTAAAGGACGCGTGCCGCGCCGCTTCGCGGTGGCCTTCGGCCATCCTTGACCGCCCCTGCCCACGGTGGCGGCCGGGCGGCAGGTCGGGACGAAGGAACAGGTCTTTTCCGTCGAACCAAGGAACGCGATTGTCCCGGTTCTGCTGCTTCTCACGCGGCGGCTGCGCGATCCTCCCACGGCGTGCCGCGGGCGACCACGGCATTGGCGATGATCAGCAATTTGCGCGCGCACGCAATCAGCGCGCTTTTCGGCGGCTTGCCACGCGCCGTCAGCCGCGCATACAGCGCCATCAGCCGCGGGTTCCACCGGAACGCGCCCACCATCGCCGGCATATACAGCGCCCGTCGCAAGCGCGCGCGCCCGCCGCCGATATGCGCCTCGCCCCGCTGCTGTCCGCTCTGGTGCACGAACGGCGCCAATCCGGCGATCGCGGCCGCCTGTTCACGGCTCGCCTGGCCGAGTTCGGGCATGCGCACGACCAAGCTTGCCGCGGTGCGCGCGCCGATCGCCGGAATGCTCAGCACCAGGTCGAAGCGCCGCGCCAAATCCGCGTGTTCGCGCAACGCCGCGATCAAACGCCGCAGCTCGCCGTCGCGGCGCTGCGTCAGCCGCCGGATGTCGCCGGCGCAGCAGCGCCGCCGCCTTGCATCACCGATGTGCTCCAGCCTGGTCTTGATGCGCACGATGTCTTCTTCGATCTGCTCGATGAAAGTCAGTTGATCCTGCAGCGCATCGAAACGCGGGTCGGGCGGCAATTTGTCCTCGGCATCGAGCAGCTTCGTCACGGCGGCGATCAGCCCGGCATCGATGCGGTCGGTCTTGGCGCGTTGCAGGCGCAGCTGCGCGAAAGCTTTGACCTGCAGCGGCTGCAGCGTGATCACCCGCAAGCCCACGGTCTGCAAATGCCGCGCGACGCCGCGCTGATAACCGCCGGTCGCCTCGATACCGACGCGCGCCACGCCGGCCGCGGACAAACGTTTGGCCAGGCTGGCCCAGCCGGCTTTGGTATTGGCGACCTTCCACGTCGCCGGCCGGCCCTCGATGGCGACGTCGAGCGTCGCTTTTGATGTGTCGATACCCGCGGTGAGTGTGTTAGACTGTGCCATCTTCGTGGACCCCTCCTTGTCAAGCGAACCTCAAAGTTCCGGCAACCATCCGGGTCTGGTGAAGTGGCTGGCACGATCAAGCTACTTTTGAGCCCGTAACGGCTAAGGGTGGACAGGATCTGTCGCCAGCCGCCCTACCCTGGGCGGCCACCCGGGGTAGGGCGCTCCTTGCAGAGCACGCCAACTATAGCCGGATCGGCTATTACAAGGGTGGATAAGCGAAGCGCCATCCACCACCAACACAACCCGGCCCAAGATCGAAAGGCGCATTGAAAAAAGAAATCGACCAAAACCCGACGCCCCACACGCAAGGCAAGCGCGGTGCCCCCATAGAGCGCGAAAGTCCCGGGCGTGTCGGCAAGTTCCGGCCACAGCGCGCGCTGCGCCGGCGGCAATGTCGTGAGCAGGGGCGTGAAGGCCATTTCGCAACGACGATCCTCTGTGCGTCCCCAGCCAAGCACGGTGCCGCGGTAGAGCGTGAACATCGCGGAATGTCGGCAAGCCGGCAAATCCGTTCCACGCCACCGCCCGCATCAGCAAGTAGCAAGTAGGCCGGATAAGCGAAGCGTCATCCGGCACCAACACAACGCGGCAAAGATCGAAAGCCTTGTTGGAAAAAAACCGGAACAAACCAAAACCCGACGCCGCAGCCGCGAGCCCAGCACGCCGCCGCCATACAACATGAATCAAGGAGTAGCAAGCATCATTACCCGCGGTGCAGAGTGCCGTCCTATTTGGGCATCCCGCAGTCGATATGGGAGACGCAATGAAGCTTAGAAAACCGCATCAGCAAGTAGCGCGGATAAGCGAAGCGTCATCCGCCCCCAACACACAGCGGCGCAGGATCGAAAGACGCCTTGAAAAAATCGCAATCAACCGAAGCCCAATTCCCCAGCCGCAAGGTGAGCGCGGCGCCGCCATACAACGTGAATCAAGTAGGGGTAAGCATCATTGCCCGTGGTGTATGTGGATTGAATCATGCCCAGCACTGCAAACGAAAACTCGATGGAAACCGGCGCATCAGGCTTGGCGGATTTTCGCCAGCGAGCCGTTGCATGCTTGTCTGACGATGAGCGAAGCGTCGCAGCGCTTGAAGCGGGGGCAGGCTCGGCCGGTACACTGGACCGATTTTTCGATCTGGATCTGATCCTGGTTGCCGCCGCAGAGGCAAAATATCAGGAGAGACCCTAAATGAGTTTGCCATGGGCAGTCTGTTCGAGTCGCGTCGTTAGAAACTACCCAAAACGTGTGACTTCAGCGCTATGGTCGCCAGGTCCGATAGCCGGACTGGGGAATGCGCTTGCCTTTTTCCCAGTCGGGAAATTCCAGTCTTTGTACCTTGCGTAACTCCACTGCCAGTTTGTTGACCTGAGGGCGGCTGATGACATGGCGAGCCAGCACTTCCGGCCACAACATTTCGTAGCGGATAAACGCTGGTTGTTGTGGTGTAAGTTCCAGCAGTGACCTTTCCGCCCGTTGGCGCTCGCTCGCCAGAAAGGCATTGAGTTCATCCGGGCCCATATCATGCCAGGATTCGAACATTTCAGCCTGGCCCGAGGTCTCGGCCTTGTGCTGAAGCTTCACCCCGGCGCGAGTCGCGGATTGTTTTTGCAAAGCCTTGATCTGGCAGTCGCGGAATACCTCAATGCCGCTGGAGTGGCGTGTGGCATAGCATAGGCAGTAAAGCGGCCGGTCCTTCAGAGGCCGCAATACCGTGGTCTCAGCAACAAATGAGTAATTGCCGAGTTTTGCGAGGCTTTTGGTGAAGGCACTCACCAGAACCGCCTTGCGAACCTCCGGCGTCTGATTGCCACCGCCTTGCGTTTCAGCTGCTGTGATCCTACTGCGCCAGTTGCCATACGGAATCAGTTCGTTCAGGCCGGTCACGATATTGGAGTCACCGATGTTAACGGCGCGGTTTATGAAATCGAACATGAAGTTGAAGATCACCTCGGAATTTCCTCGCGACAATAGCGGCGCGAGCTGCTGCAATGGAATGCGCCAGCCTTTGGGATTTATGAAGGAGAATGTGAAAGCGTCGGATGGAATGGCATTGAGGATGGTTGGGATCAGCCTGACGAAATCACCAGAATAGGTTGACACCGAGACATCAGGAAAATGTTTGGGGATTTGCGCCAACCGAGCGTAAGCGGTCGCATTTTGTTCTACCAAGTGCGCGGACATCCGCACATGACGGCCAATTTGCTTCCAAGAATCCTTTGCTTGGCGCAAGGCATGTAATGCAATACCAAAAGACGTATCTTCGAAACGTTCGTTGGCGTTCTGCCAGGGACCTGCAAAACCATCGACATAGACAATGTGCGGATATCTGCTCGCTGTCTTATAAACCAAAGCTTCGAGGTAGTTTTCTAAGAAGACGTGTTTGACGTAGGACTGTTCGCGCCCAGCATAGTCCGCTCGCACAACCATGCTAATCGGCCGCGGCAGCTAGCGCGGGCCGGCCTTTGGGATATTGATTCCATTCCCGGCCCTTCAGCTTCCGGCCGCCCGATTTGGGCCGGATGCCCCCCCACTGTTTGAAGAAAAATGCAACATTCTGGCGCCGACACTGGTCACGCAGTGCCAGAGCCCAAGCTTCTTTCATGGGACGCGCCCGCGGACCGCTCTCTCCGCCTACGATCGCCCAGTCGATGCCGGAAAGATCGATCCGGTCAACCGGGCCGATCAGCGGCTCAAATGAGACGAACTTCACCGAGGCGCGCGCGGATTTCAGATGCTTGATGCGCACCGCATTCTTCGCGTCCTCCACTGAAACGCCCAGCCAAATGTGCGATGGGGCCAGCCCAGTGGGATATCGCTGGTTGAGGTAGCTGGTCAGCAGGGAACTACGCTTGGTGAGTACCTGGAAGGTATGCCAGTTTGCCTTTTCCATGGTGTCGAATACTTTGTCGATGAAGGAGCGCGGTACCTCTTTGTGGAAAAGGTCGCTCATCGAATTGACGAAGACGCGCCGCGGTGTCCTCCAGGACAGCGGCTGGATGAGCCGGGCCGGTCGCAACGTTAGATCGAAGCCGTTCTCGAAGGGATGGAGCGGCACGCCGCGGAAGCGCTCGGAGAAGCGTTCAGCATAGCAATTGTCGCAGCCGGCCGTCATCTTGCTGCAGCCCGTCACCGGGTTCCACGTGGCGTCCGTCCACTCGATTGTGCTGTTGTCGCCCATAGCTCACCTAAGCGTTACAGAAAGCCACTCCGCCCAATCAAGCCGCGCGCCGACCGCGAACCGCCCTAACCCC
>CAXUEX010000064.1:0-15478 GCA_964250215.1 uncultured Acetobacteraceae bacterium
CGGCACCCCCATTCTGTGCAACCCCGGTCCGGGCGCGGTGATCGCGCAAAACGACGTGGAACGCCTGGCCCAGGGCCTCACCCTGATCGCCGGCACCGGCACCAGCACCTGCCCCGACAACCGCGTGATCGTGGTCAACCAGGCCAAGCAGATCGTCTGGCAATACGGCCAGGCCGGCGTGTCGGGCTCCGGCCCAAACGAGCTGAATGTGCCGGTGTTCGCGATCGAAACGCCGCGCCACACCTTCCTCATCACCGACCAGGCCAACAACCGGCTGATCGAAGTGAGCAAGGCCGGCAACATCGTCTATCAATACGCCCCCACCTCCGGCGCCGGCCAGCTCAACAACCCAAACAGCGCCGAGCTGCTCGCGAACGGACACATCCTGATCGCTGACGAGAACAACAGCCGCGTGCTGGAAATCGATCCCCGGCACGGCAACCGCATCGTGCTCAATTACGGCACCACACTGAACATCGTCGCCTTCGCCAGCCGGCTGCCCGGCGGCGATACCCTGATCACCGATTCCGGCAACAACCGCATTCTGGAAATCGCCCCCACGCTGCGGCAATTCTTCAAATACAGCACCAACCGGATGCCAAACAGCAACCCCACGCCAAACCCGAGCAACGCGGTGCGCCTGGCCAACGGCAACACGCTGATCGCCGACCAGTTCAACAACCGCGTGTTCACCATCGACCCCACCAAGAAGATCGTGTTCCAGTACGGCATGATCAACATGGCCGGAAACGGCCCGAACCAGCTCAACGCGCCCTACAACGCCGTGGTGATCGGCGACTACACCGGCGTCACGCGCCCGCCGCGGACTTTCTAAGCCGTATCGGCGTGCCCCCCGCGCCCCAAACAAAATGGGGTCTGGGGCCGCCGGCCCCAGCGGGGTGCAGGGGCGGAGCCCCTTGCCCGCCGGAGGCACGTTGACACCTCCCTCCACGCCGCCGGGACAGCTATAACCGCCGCATGGAATTGCGATTCAACGGCGCGGGGCTGATTCCCGCGATCGCCCAGCAGCACGACACCGGCGAGGTGCTGATGCTGGCCTGGATGAACCGCGACGCGATCGCCGAGACGCTGGCGACCGGGCGCGTGTGCTACTGGAGCCGCAGCCGCGGCCGGCTGTGGCGCAAGGGCGAAACCTCAGGCAACGTGCAGCGCCTGGTGGCGCTTCGCGTCGATTGCGACAGCGATACACTTCTGCTGCTGGTGGACCAGCACGGCCCGGCCTGCCACACCGGCAACCGCACGTGCTTCTTTCGTGCATTGCCGCCGGAACCCGTGAATGGCTAAAAAAACCGTGTGGCTGCTGGCCGGCGAGGCCAGCGGCGACGTGCTTGGCGCGCGCCTAATGGCGGCGTTGCGCGCGCTGCACCCGGAGATCCGCTTCATCGGCATCGGCGGCACGCGCATGGAAAGCGAAGGCCTGGCCTCGCTCTTTCCGATGCGCGATCTCGCCGTGATGGGCTTGGCCGAGGTGCTGCCGCGCGTCTTCGCGCTGCGCCGCCGGCTGAACCAGGCGGTGGCGCATATCGCCGCAACCCGGCCCGACCTCGTCGTGACCATCGACAGCCCCGGCTTCGCGCTGCGCCTGCTCGCGCGCGTGCGGGAGCAGAACATTCCGCGCGCGCATTACGTGGCGCCCCAGGTCTGGGCGTGGCGCGAACACCGTGTGCGCGAATTTCCGGGCCTGTGGGAAATGCTCCTCTGCCTGCTGCCGTTCGAGCCGGATTTCTTCGCCCGCCACGGCCTGCCGGCGCGTTTCGTCGGCCATCCCGTGCTGCAATCCGGCGCCGACCAGGGAAACGCGGCACGGTTCCGCGAACGACACGACATCGCCCCGGACGCGCCGGTGCTGATCCTGATGCCCGGCAGCCGCCGCAACGAGGCGCCGCGCCTGCTGCCCGTGTTCGGCCGCACGCTCGAACGCCTGGTCGCGCGCTTCCCAAACCTGGTGCCCGTGGTCCCCACCGCGCACACGGTCGCCGAAACCGTGCGCCGCCACGCGGAAGCCTGGCGCGTGCGGCCGCTGATCGTGACGGATCTGCACGAAAAGCACGACGCCTACGCCGCCGCCGGCGCCGCGCTGACGAAATCCGGCACCAGCACGCTTGAACTGGCGCTCGCCGGCGTGCCGATGGCGGTGACGTACCGGGTCAACCCGCTCACCGCGATCGCCGCGCGCCGGCTGATTCGCGTGCGGCACGTCGCCATGGTCAACCTGCTCGCCGGCTGCGCCCTCGTGCCCGAATTGCTGCAACAGGATTGCACGCCGCGGCGCCTCGCCGATACAGTCACGCAATTGCTCACCGATCCCGCCGCCGCCGCCGCGCAGCGCGCCGGCTTCGCCGCCGCGCTGGCCACGCTGCGGCCCCCGGACGGAACACCGTCCGAGGCGGCTGCACGCGCGATCAGCGAACTTCTGTAGCGGCCCGCAAATCCGCCGGCCCGCGGATCAGCCCGGACGCCTCCGCCCGCCGCCGCGAAAACGCCATGCCGTCGGCCACCGCGATCGCCGCCGCCAGCGCCCGCCGCCCCGCCGCCGCATCCACCAGCACCTTCGCGCCATCGAGGCAGGCGGCGACGAACGCCGCGTGTTCCGCTTCCAGAACATCGTGGTCCTCCCACCCCACCTCGTCCAGCCGGAAACCATCCGTCCCCGGCAGCTCGATGCCCTGCTCGCGCCCGATCACCGTCAGCCGCCGCGCCACGAAATCCGCGGAAAGATAGCCCGCCTCGGAAAACACCCGCATCCGCCGCTCGGTCTTCAGCGACACCCGGCTCGCGGTGATGGTGGCGACGCACCCGTTCGCGAACCGCACCCGCGCGTTCGCGATATCCTCGAATTCGCTGGAAACCGCGGCGCCGAGCGAATCGACGCTCTCGATCTCGCTATCGACCAGCGAAAGCACGAGATCGAGATCATGGATCATCAAATCCATGATCACCGAAACATCCGTGCCGCGCGGCTTGAACGGCGCGATTCGCGTCGCCTCGATATAGAGCGGCCGCGCCATGCGGGCGGAAATCGCGCGGTGTTCGGCCGAGTAGCGCAGCAGATGGCCCACCTGCAGCACGCGGTTGCGCTGCCGCGCGAGATCCGCCAGCGCATCGGCTTCGGCCAGTGTCGAGGCCAGCGGCTTTTCCACGAGCACATGCCGGCCGGCCAGCAGCGCTTGCGTGGCAAGCGCCGCGTGCGTCTCCGCCGGAGTGGCGATCACGATCGCATCGGCGGCCTGCAGAAGTTGCGGCCAGGTCGCAACGCTTGCTCCGGCTTCCGTGGCGACCTTCGCCGCGCGTTCGGCGGCGATGTCGCAGATGCCGGTGAGCGTTGCGCGTGCGGCCTTGGCGATCTTCAGCGCGTGGTAGCGCCCGAAATGGCCAGCGCCGACAACACCGATCGACAGAATATCCGGGTTCACCCCGCAGCCTGCTGCGAAGCCGAATAGGCGGCCATCACCTCCGCGGTCGGCCCATCCACGCGCACGCGCCCGTGGTCCAGCCAGATCACGCGGGTGCACCATTGTTCCACAGCCGAAGCGACATGCGAGGACAGCACCAGGATGTCGGCGCCGCGCACCATGTTTTCTAGCCGCATGCGGGCTTTGGAAAGGAATTGCGCATCGCCGGCCATGAACCATTCGTCCATCAGCAGTACCTGCGGCCGGATGGCGGTGGCCAGCGCGAAACCCAGCCGGATCACCATGCCGGAACTGTAGAAGCGCACCGGGAGATCCAGGAACTCGCCCAGTTCGGCGAAATCCTGCACATCCTCTTCCAGCCGGCGGATTTGCGGTTGCGTCATCCCGTTGTACAGGCCGCGCAGCAGAATGTTCTCGCGGCCCGAAAGCTCGCCGTTCATGCCGAGCTGCGTGTCCAGCAGCGCATTCAGGCTGCCCTCGACAGTCACGCGGCCGCCCACCGGTTCGTAGATGCCGGCCAGCGTGCGCAGCAGCGTGGTTTTGCCCGCGCCGTTCGTGCCCACCAGCCCCAGCCGGTCGCCATCTGTTAGCATGAAATTGATCTCGCGCAGCGCCTGCACCACCACGCGATGCTGCCGGTCTTCGCCGAGCCGGCCGGAGGCGGCGGCGAACACGGTTTTCTTCAGGCTGCGGGAGCTGGCGTGATAAAGTGGAAAATCCACCGAAACGCCGCAGGCTTCGACACTGGCCAAGCGACTACACCCAGAAAGCCAGCCGGCCGCGCACGCGCGCGAACAGGAACCACGTGCCGATGCACAGCGCCGCGCTGTAGAGGATGGCGGCGATCCACGGGCCGACACCCGGCGCGTGGCCCAGCAGCGGCTGGCGCACCACTTCCAGCAGGCTGTCGAACGGGTTGAACTTCAGCCAGGCATCGTGGCCGCGCAATTGTTCCGGTGTCCACATGATCGGGGTGACGAAGAAAGCGATCTGCATGACGCTGCCGACGATCGGCGGCACGTCGCGGAAACGGGCGCATAGGGCACCGAGCGCGAAGCAGATGGCGAAGCCATCGAGCAGCCACAGTGCGAAGCCGGGCAGCGAGCCCAGCGCCATCGCGCCGGGCGCGATGCCGAAGATCAGGAATACGCCGACGATGACCGGCACATTGTGCGCCAGCGAAATCACCGTGCGCACCACAACGCGCATGGCGTGGACAAAAAACGGCATCCGCAACGAACGGATCATGCCCTCGGACTGCAGAAACGTGTTGCAGGCATCGCCCACCAGGCCGCCCAGCGCCGTCCACAGCACCAGCGAGAGCGCCAGGAACGGCAGGTAGCCGCGCAGATCCATGTGGAACAGCGCGCTATAAAGCCCGCCCATGGCGGCGATCCACACGGCGGTGGATATGGTGAGCCAGAACGGCCCCAGCAGCGAACCGCGATATTTGAGCTTGATATCCAGCCAACCCAGGGCGAAGCCGAGCCGCCACAGCTTGGCGCCGCCCCGTAGATCCGCCCAGGCCAGATGCTGGCGGCTGCTGCCGGTCGCATCCGCGCTGATGCTGAGCCGCTCTGACCGGAGCGCCGGCAGCACGGCACTGACTGACTGGTCCATGCCGGCTGGGCGGTATCCCATTTGGCGCGCACCTGGCAAATCACAGACATCGACGTGCGGCTTGTTTGCCACTGTCGCTAAATCCGGGCTTGCCACGACACGCACGCTTCCTTAAGCACTTATGGGTTGACGTTGAGATGCGGCTTGACTTTTGTCGCGCAGGTGTGATGCGCCGCGCGGCACATCTGAGCGCGCGCCAAGCGGAGGCGGAAACGGGATGCGAGAGCCGAACCGGATGCCCGCCTCCCTACCGTGGCGCCTCGTTCCCTCCATAGGCTTGCTGGCGCTTCTCGCCGCCTGCGCCGGCCAGGCGCCGCAGCCGCAACTCACGGCCGCGCAGGAAGCCGCGCAATACAAGGCGATCGCCAAGCCGAGCTACGCCCCGCCCGGTCCACCCGGCGATCCATGGGGTCCGTACGTTACCGAAGCGGCGGCAAGGTTCGACGTGCCCGACACCTGGATTCGCGAAGTGATGCGTGTGGAATCCGGCGGTTACGAATTCCGCGGCGACGGCGCGCTCACCACGTCGCCCGTCGGCGCCATGGGGCTGATGCAGCTCATGCCCGAAACCTACGACGAGGTGCGGTCTCGCTACGGTTTCGGTCCGGACGCCTTCGACCCGCACAACAACATTCTCGCTGGCGCCGCCTATATGCGCGAGATGTACGAGCTGTACGGCTCGCCCGGCTTTCTCGCGGCCTACAATGCGGGCCCGGCACGGCTCGACGATTATCTGAGCCACCAGCGGCCGCTGCCGGACGAAACGCGGCGCTATGTGCATATGATCGGCAGTCGCATCGCCGGCACCTATCCGCAAAACCGGTCCGCCGCGGAACAGCTTGCCGTGAACCAGATCCCCGTCGATATCCCTCCCGGGCCGCGCTATCATCCGCACGTGAACTATGCGCTGGCGGCACGAGAGCGCCGACGGCACGAGGCGGCCGTGCGCTACGCCGCAATTGAGCGCCGCACCGGCGACCGGGCGCACCCCTACCGCCGTGGTGCGGCGCCTGTGGAGGTGGCCGAGGCACCCGAACCCGCGGTTTCGCGCGCGTCGTTCATTTCGCATTATTCATCGCATGGGAGGCTGCATCTGATCTCCAGCGCCTATGCCAGCGAAAGCGTGGGCAGAATCGGTGGCAACTGGGGCATCCAGGTGGGCGCCTATAGCCGCGCGGGCCAGGCGCACGCGGCTGCGGGTGCTGCCGCCGGCTCGGTGGGACATGCCACGCTGGCGGTGAGCCGCGTGCATGCCGGCCACGCCACGCTCTATCGCGCCCGGCTCTCCGGCCTGTCACACGAACGCGCCGTGCAGGCGTGCCAGCACCTGTCACACGGCCATGGCGGTTGCCTGATCGTCTCGCCCGCCGCGAGCTGAGTGAGCCAAGCTGACGGGTCCGGTGGGATGACGCCGTTTTCGGCCTTGCTCGCGGAGCTGCGGCCGATTCCGGATGGGTTCTCCACGGAAATCCCCGGAGACTGGAGGCAGGGCCGCACCACATATGGTGGGCTTTCGGCCGCGCTTTGCCTGGAAGCGGCGCAGCGCGGGCAGCTGGAGCTGCCGCCTCTGCGATCAGCGCAATTCGCCTTCATCGGTCCGGCGGCCGGCGGCGTGAAGTTGCGGCTGGGGGTGCTGCGACGGGGGAAATCCGCGGTTTTCGTCGCCGCGGACCTGCTCGGCGAGGCCGGGATCGCGACCCATGCCACGCTCTGCTTTGGCGCCCGCCGGGATTCGGCGCTGCACTGGGTGCACCTGCCGAAGCCGCCGGTGCCGGCGCCCGACGCGGCGCAGCCGCGGGAGGAGGGCGCGCCGCCAGGGCTGCCATTCCTGCAGCATTTCGAGGTGCGGCTTGCGGCCGGCGCGCCTCCCGGGGCGGGTGCGTCGGCGCCGGAAATTCTGCTCTGGATACGGCACCGCGACGCCAGCGCGAGCGGCATGGCCGCGCTGATCGCATTGGCCGACGCGCCACCACCCGCAGCTCTCACCGCCATGCAGCGCCTGTCGCCGATCAGCACCATGACATGGATGCTCGATGTGCTCGCCGAGCCGCGCGGCGGGTGGCATCTGGTGCGCAGCGCCGCCGAAACCGTGGCCGAGGGCTACTCGGCGCAGACGTTGACCGTGTGGGCCGAGGACGGCACGCCGCTGATTGCCAGCCGGCAGATGGTCGCCGTGTTCGGTTAGACCATTGTTGACGGGCAACTTTATCGGCGCGCTGACGCGGTGTGTGCCGATATTGCTCTAATCCGCGGCTTCGGCCTCTTCGGCAGGCTCCGCCAGCATCGCCGCCGCCACCGCACCCGCGTGCTCGCGGATGCGGCGTTCCAGCGCGTCGGCCATCTCCTTGTGCTCGCGCAGGAACGTCTTCGCGTTCTCGCGTCCCTGGCCGATGCGCTGGCTATCGTAACTGAACCACGCGCCCGATTTCTCGACCACCCCCGCCTTCACACCCAGATCGAGCAGTTCGCCAACCTTGCTGATCCCCTCGCCGAACATGATGTCGAACTCCACCTCGCGGAACGGCGGCGCCAGCTTGTTCTTCACCACCTTCACCCGGGTCGAATTGCCCACCACGTTCTCGCGGTCTTTCAGCGAGCCGATGCGGCGGATTTCCATGCGCACGGAAGCATAAAACTTCAGCGCATTGCCGCCGGTCGTGGTCTCCGGGTTGCCGAACATCACGCCGATCTTCAGCCGGATCTGGTTCAGGAAGATCAGCATCGTGTTGCTGCGCGATACCGAGCCGGTGAGCTTGCGCAGCGCCTGGCTCATTAGCCTCGCGTGCAAACCCACATGGGTGTCGCCCATCTCGCCTTCCAGTTCCGCGCGCGGAACAAGCGCGGCCACGCTGTCGATCACCACCACGTCGATCGCACCCGAGCGCACCAGCGTGTCGCAAATCTCCAGTGCCTGCTCGCCGGCGTCCGGCTGACTGATCAGCAGATTGTCCACATCCACGCCCAGCTTCCGGGCATAAATCGGATCCAGCGCGTGTTCCGCGTCGATGAACGCGCAGGTGCCGCCGCGCTTCTGCGCCTCTGCGATCGCATGCAGCGCCAGCGTGGTTTTGCCCGAACTCTCCGGGCCATAAATTTCCATCACCCGCCCGCGCGGAAACCCGCCGATGCCCAGCGCCAGATCCAGGCTCAGCGAGCCCGAGGGGATCACCTCGATGGCTTCGTCGATGTTGCGCTGGCCCAGGCGCATGATCGAGCCTTTGCCGAAGGCGCGCTCGATCTGCGTCACCGCCGCTTCCAGCGCTTTGTTCTTGTCCATCGTATGCCCCTCCCCAGGGCGGCCCAACCGAAGCGCGATAATAGCACCCAGCATTTCGCGTATCGCGTGTTTACTCTGTCACAGCCCCGCGCCGTGCCGCAATGGCGGTGAACGAATCGGAACAGCTTTCGTCATGCATTAACCATTTGTTTATGCTTTGTTCCTTAATGAACGCAAGCGAAATTCCAAGCTGACGCGAAAAGCCCAGACGCAAAAGGCCGGGGCGGTTGCCGCCCCGGCCTTTCTGGCGCGCCGCTCCGCTTAGTTCCGGCGGTTAACCGAGGCGCCGGTGAGCTGCGGGCGAAGGCGCCGTTGTCGCCGGGGCTGTGTCGGAAGTGGCCGGCATCGGCGCATCCGGATCGAAGCCGCTCCAGCCGGCGCTGCGGTATTCCTCGCGCCGCGCGCCCACGTCCACGCCGCGGTGGCTTAGAATCCGCTGCGCTTCCGCCACCCGGCCGTCGTCCACCCGGGCAGTCACCAGAAAGCCGCCACGGCGCACACCTTCGGCATAAACCTCGGCGTCCTCGCGCGGCACGCCCGCATCGGTCAGCGAGCCCACTAGCCCGAGCGCAGCGGCGCCGATCCCCGCGCCGGTCAGCGCGGCAACCAGCCAGCCGGCCGCAATCACGGGCCCCACGCCGGGTATGGCGATAGCGCCGATCCCGGCGAGCAACCCGGCCCCGCCGCCGAGCAACGTGCCGAGCGTGGCGCCGGCGCCGGCCCCTGCCCCCGAACTGTGGCTTGCGGCGGGTACGCTTTCCGCGGGCGAGGTCTCCGCAGGCAGGGTTCCCGCCGCCGGGTCGCCAGGCGCGTAGCGGCCGCTCTGGTTGCCCCCGACGAGGCTGATGTCGTCATGCGAAAGACCGGCCTGCTCCAGCCCTTGCACGGTCGCCACCGCATCCTCGTGATGGTCATAAAGTCTTGTCAGCACACGCGTTGCCATGATCGGCGCTCCTTTTCGTTACGATTGCTGACCAACATTGCCCTTGTAGTCCAGCCAGACATTCACCGGCTGGCCGTCCTTCTGCGCGCTGCCGCGCCAGACGCCGTTCGGATCCTTGGTCAGCCCGGTCACGTGGCTGTAGCCCTTCCTCTGAATACGGTGCCGCGCTTCGCCCTTGGTGAAGCTGTTGGCGCCCTTGGCCGGCTGATCGGCATTCGCGCCTGTCGTCGTCACCGCCTGGTTGTCGTTGCCGGACGCCGCCGCCTTGTCGCCCGGGTCGGGCGCGTTGGCGGCCGGCGGCGCTCCCATGGAGTTGCCGGTGTTGCCGGGCGGCGGACTGGGCTGCGACTGCGCCAGCGACATGCCGGTGGTGGCCATCCCCAGTCCCGCCGCGATCAGCAGCGTTCCCAGTCCCAGCCAGATCTTGCTCATGGCGTCCTCCGATTCCGATTGTCACGGCAGAACGCGGCCTCCACGAAAGGTTGCGTGGCGGCTCACCGCGGCTTGCTTTCCCCCGGCATCGGCGCCACGTGGTTTGGCGATGGACCCCGCAATGGACCGGCGTTTTCCAAAAACGATCGACATGACGCCTGAGGGCGAGTTCCGCTCGCCGATGGCGACCCCAGCGATATCGTGGCCTGCGCGCGTCGGGCTCGTGGCGCTGGGTGTTTCGCTCGTCACTGGCCTGGTCGCTAGCCTGGCGCTGCTGGCATATCTTGCACTGCTGTTGCTGCCGATCGCGATCGGCGCCGGGTTGGTGGCCTATCTGGCGCTGCGGCTGCAATTTCGGCGGGGCCGGCGGGCCAGCAGCGAAAAGCGCTTTGTCTTCCGACCCTGATCGCAGAGGTCTCGACGCAGGCTCAACCTAGCATCAACCCATTTGTCGTTAAGCCGGGCCGCATCCTCAGGAGCCCGCAATTTGCCGGCCGAACGCCGCGACATCCTGTTCAGGCCGCTGGAATACGTGGAGGCGATCCGCTTCCACCGTCGCCGCTGTGGCCTGCCGGCCATCACCGGCCGGTTCCTGCGCAGCGCACTCAGTAGCGAGGAGCCGCTATCCGTGGAAATCGTCATGGAATCGGCCGGCGGCGAGGCCAGCATCACGGTGCGGCAGGACGAATTGCTCTCGGCACTCATTTTCGCTTGCCTCCAGTCGCGCATCCCGATGCCGGCGAGAATCCCCAAGGCACTGCGGCGGGAGGCCGAGTGCCTGGCAATCACGATGCGGGCGGAGTTCCCGATGGGAATGAGCCGGGGGGGCGCAACGCCGGGCCGGCCGGCGGGTTGAACGCGGCCGCGAGCGCCGCCGCCCCAGGGCCATGCAGATGCGCGGTTCGTGCCTCGCCCTGGGTTTGCAGGTGCAGTTCGATGGCGGAAGGCGGCCGCAGCTTGCCCAGCCGGTCGGGCCATTCCACGATTACCACCTCCTGCCGCGCCTCCTCCCAGCCGAGTTCGGCCAGCGCCGCCGGGCCATCGAGCCGCCAGAGATCGAAATGGTGCAGCGTGAGCGCGCCGGCGTCGTAGCTTTGAACAAGCGTGAAGCTGGGGCTCGGCACGACCAGCGTCGGATCGCCGCAAGCGGCGCGCAGGAGGGCACGCGCCAGTTCGGTCTTGCCGGCACCGAGTTCGCCTTCCAGCAGCACCGCGTCTCCGGCGCGCAGGTCTCTGGCCAAGGCCGCGCCCAGGCGCCGCGTCGCGGCAAGATCAGGCAAAAGCAGGCGCATGACGCGGGTCAATCCTTGGTCGGGGCGAGAGGATTCGAACCTCCGGCCCCCTGCTCCCAAAGCAGGTGCTCTACCAGGCTGAGCTACGCCCCGTTGAGGCATCAGTCGTCAGTCGTCGGTCGTCAGTCAAGGCTGGGCGGTGTTCGATCATCGGTCGTCGGTCGTCCGGCAGGCTTGCTCGGGCGGAAAACTCGGGTCTTTGCCAGTCGCCATCCCCAGTCGCACAAGCTTTTTTCCGACGACCGAGGACCGATCCCCGAATGCTGATCCTTCACGCCGGCAATTTCGGCACGCGCGCCAAGGGGGCGTTCATCCACTCGGTGGCGCCGAAGCTCAGCCGGGGGCTGGTGCGGGCGGGCCATCAGGTGATCGACTTTTCCGATCGCGACGCGGCCCGCGCCGGCAATCCGTTCGGCGCCCGCAAGCTCGGCTTGGCCGCCGCCAACCGGGCACTGGCACAGATAGTGCTGGATACGCGGCCCGATGTGCTGCTGTTGGGCCATGCGGATACGATCCGGGCGGCAACCATCGCGGATCTGCGGCGCGCGGCCCCGGCCATGCGCGTACTGCAATGGAACGTGGATCCGATGTTCGAGCCGGACAATGTGGCGCGGCTGCGCAGCAAGCTCGATGTGGTGGACGCCACGCTGGTTTCCACTTCCGGCGATGCGCTGCAGCCGCTGATGCGGCCAGGCATGGCGCTCGGTTTTCTGCCGAACCCCGTGGATTTCTCCGTGGAACGCGGAACGGCGCACGAGAAAGCCGAGTTGCCGCACGATCTGTTCTATGCCTGCGGCCACCCATTCCGCCCGCTGCGGCACCTTTTCGGGCGCGACTGGAATATGGACGATCTGCTGGGCCGGCTACTGCGGCAGGTGGCGGGCCTGCGCACCTGCCTGCCGGGTTTGTTCGGCGCACCGAACATCGCGGGCGCGCACTATCAAACGGCGCTCGAGAGCTGCGCAATCGGCCTGAACGTCAGCCGCCGCAACGACGCCTTCCTGTATTCCTCGGACCGTCTCGCGCACATGATCGGCAACGGTCAGGCCGTGCTGATCGACCGCGCGACCGGCTACAACACGCTGTTCTCCGATGCCGAGATGGCGTTCTTCTCCAGCTTCGAGGAGCTGGTTGCGCGGCTGCGCGGCCTGATCGCGGATTCAGGCGAACGCCAAGCACTGGCCGCCGCTGGCCGCGCCAGATACCATCAGCTGTTCAATGAGCTGCGCGTCGCATCCTATGTGCTGGCGGTGGCCTGCGGCACGCACCGTGCGGCAGACGAGATCTGGCCGACGCTGCTGAGCTGAACGCGGCCATTGCGCGTGCAGTTTCGGTCTCAAACTGAAGAAAGGTGTTTGATACTTTCTTCAATAAAGAACGCCTTCCTCTCGCCTAACCCGAATGCCGGCTGCGCTTCGCAGGCTTGCGGGGCGGAGGGGCCACGACGGCCGGTGGAGCAGCCTGGGCGGCGGCGGCGGGAGGCGCGGGTTGCACCATCATCGGGTGGCTCAGGTAGAGCAGCCAGAGGCGCGCGAGGTCGCCTGCGCCTTCGCGGCCATCGACGCTGCGCAGCGTGGCGACGGCTTGCGGCTTGCGGCCGGCTTTGAGGTAGGCGAGGCCGAGGTGAAGCTTCACATCCTCGGGGTGGTCGAGGCCGCCTTTCTGGATGCCTTGCTGCATCAAGGCGAGGCCCTGATCGTATTGGCCGTAGCTGACGTATTCGGCGCCGACCGCGACCAGATGATTGCCGTCGTGTTCGTTTGCGGCGGCCGTGGCGGCGGCGGGCAGGGCTTTCAGTTCGCTATCGTAAGTGCGTTGCACGAGATCGCGCAGGCGCTGCTGGCGCGGCGCTTCGGTGCCGGTGCCGAGCGCACCGGCGGTGTAGCCCTGATCCACTATTGCCTTGGCTTCGCCGGGCAGCGGCACCTGCAAGGCCAGTTCGGTCATTTCCATGTAGTCGGCGGCGGTTTTGATCAGGCCCAAGGCGAGTTGCAGGCGATCGACATCAAGCGTGAGGCGGTCGGAGAAGCCAGGCTTGCGGCGCAGATTGTCGATGACGTTGAGCCAGTAATCCGGCTTCGGATAGTAATAGAGCAGCTGATACATGGTGCGCAGCGAGCCGGCGGCATCGTTCGTGTGCTGCTGGCAATTGTAGAGGAGCTGGAGCTGGTTTTCCGTGGGGCGCTGGCCGGCTTTCTGGGCGGCGGCGATTTGTTGCGACTGCAACTGGCCGGCTTCGGCGTATTTGCCTTGCAGGTAGTAGCCCTGGATCAGGAAGGTGCGGACGTTGGGGTCGGTGCCGCCGGATTTGATGTAGCGCTCCGCCCAATAGACTACGTTCGCGTAATTGCGCTGCGTGTAGGCCATGCTGACTTCGGCAAGCATGAGGCGCTGCGCCTCGGCGCCCGAGACGCGGCCGCTGTCGAGCATCTGCTGATAGGTGCGGCTCGCGGTGGCGGTGTCGCCGCATTGTTGCGCGACGGCACCGCGCATTTCCTCGGTGACGAAGGATTCGTAGGCGCTTTTTCCACCGACCGCATCGGCGGCGCGGACGGATGCCATGGCGCGGGCGCAATTTCGCGAGGCGAGGTAGGATTTGGCGGCTTCCAGCGGCTTACCGAGTGCGGGGCGGAGGGCTTCCTGGGCGTTCGCGCCGGTGGTGGCGGCAAAAGCTAGCGTAGAGGCGAGGAGGACGGCGCGCATAATTCAGTTTCCAGTTGTCAGTTTCCAGTTGTCAGTTTCCAGTCACGCGAGCTTCTCGAAGCCGGCGGCCTCTGAAATCTGGCGACTGGTCGCTGAAACCTGAATCAGGGGCCGAGGAATTGTTCGTTGCCTATCAGGCCGAGTTTTTCGATTCCGAGGCGCTGCGCGTCGGCCATGACGTGGGCGACGGTTTTGTAGAGCGCGAGTTTGTTTGGACGGAGATGCACTTCCGGCTGGTCGGGCTGGTGCGCGGCGGCGATCAGATGGTTCTGCAGATCCTGTTCGCTGTTGATGGGGTTGCCATCCCACAGGATGGTGCCGTCGAAGTCGACGTCGATCGTGACCACCTGCGGCGGCACGGGCGGCGGCGGCGGGTTGCCGGCGGGGAGATCGAGCTTCACCGCGTGAGTTTGAATCGGAATCGTTATAATCAACATGATGAGCAGCACGAGCATCACGTCGATCAGCGGCGTGGTGTTCATTTCCACCATCACGTCCTGTTCGCCGCCTTCAGGCGAGCCGACACTCATGGCCATTCGATACGCTCCTTAAACCGTTTTTCGGCGAGGGTGCTTGGATCGCCGGGCTTCGCTCGCAATGTCGGCTGAAATCAACTGCCGTGCGGTGGCGGTTGGGTGATGAACGCGATCTTGTAGATGCCGGCGCGTTGCAGATCGACCATCACCTTGCCGATAAATTCGTAGCGGCCGTTCTCGTCGCCGCGGATGTGCACTTCGGGCTGCGGCTGCATCACCGCGACAGCCTTAAGCTTGGCGAGCAGGGCGTTGTTGTCCGGCAACTTCTTATCATTCCAGAAGACGTCGCCTTCCTTGTTCACCGCGATGATCACGTTGTGCGGCTTCGTTTGCGTCGGCTGATTGCGGTCCTTCGGCAGCGACAGCGGCACGGTGTGCGTCACGACCGGGATGGTGATCAGGAAGATGATCAGCAGCACGAGCATGACGTCGACGAGCGGGGTGGTGTTGATGGCCGACACCACCTCGTCCTCGTCGCCGCTATCGGCGGGGCCGACGCTCATGGCCATCGGTCAGGCCACCCGGACGGGCGTGGGCGCGGTGCTGCCGCCGGCGACGGCGACGCGGCTGCCGGAGAGCAGCACGGAGTGCAGATCGCTAGAGAAGTTACGCACGCGCTCGTTGGCGGCCTTGTTGCGGCGGACCAGCCAGTTGTAGCCGAGCACGGCCGGCACGGCGGTGGCCAGGCCGATCGCGGTCATGATCAGCGCCTCACCCACCGGCCCCGCGACCTTGTCGATGCTGGCCTGGCCGGCAATGCCGATCGCGGTGAGCGCGTGGTAGATGCCCCACACGGTTCCAAACAACCCGACGAAAGGGGCGGTGGACCCGACGGTGGCGAGGAAGGCGAGGCCGCCCTGCAGGCGCGACGAGATCGCTTCCTGGGCGCGCTGGATCGACATCGTAACCCAAGTGTGCAGGTCGATGCTGTCGGTGAGCGAGCCTTCGTGGTGCTCGGTGGCGGAAAGGCCGTTCTCGGCAATGAAGCGGAACGGGCTGGAGGGCTTCAGGCGCTGCACGCCGTCACGCACCGAGGCGGTCTGCCAGAACTCCTTGCCGGCGGCTCGGCCAGCGGCAAACAGGCGGGACTGCTCCCAGATCTTGGTGATCATGATGTACCAGGTGCCGAGCGACATGATCGCCAGGATGATCAGCGTGGCGTGGCTGACGATGTCGCCGGTGTTCCAGAGGGCCGAGAGGCCGTAGGGGTTGGCGACGGCCTCGGTGCCGTTGCCCTGGTC
>CAXUEX010000065.1:0-781 GCA_964250215.1 uncultured Acetobacteraceae bacterium
GCCTTGACGTCGTCGTCGACAAAGAAGGTCTGAGCCACCGGGCCGGGATCGGCCAGGCCCGTGGTCTCGACGATGATCGCGTCGAACCCACCCTTGCGCTTCATCAGGCCGCCGACGATGCGGATCAGGTCGCCGCGCACCGTGCAGCAGATGCAGCCGTTGTTCATCTCGAACACTTCCTCGTCGGCATCCACCACAAGGTCGTTGTCCACGCCCAATTCGCCGAATTCGTTGATCACCACGGCATAGCGCTTGCCATGCTGTTCCGTGAGGATGCGGTTGAGCAGCGTGGTTTTCCCCGCGCCGAGAAAACCGGTGAGAACCGTAACCGGAACAAGCCCGCAAGCTGCCTGCGCATCTGTCATCGGAAAATCTCCACGCCAACCCGGCGCTATATGGCCGCGGGCCGCCGCCCGGCCCAGGGCGCGGCCGCTTCCAGTTGGGCCGCCAGCCGGATCAGCATCGCTTCCTCCGCATACCGCGCCACGAACTGCACGCCCACGGGCAGCCCTTCCGCCATGCCCAGCGGCACCGACATGGCCGGCGTGAAGGTGAGATTGCCGATCTGCGTGAACGGCGTGCGCGCCAGGCTGTCGCGCGCCAGCGTTTGCAGCGTGCCGGCGCGGAGCAGCAGCCGGCCCGCGCGCAGCCGCCGCAGCAATGGCAGAATGCGCTGCTGCAATTTCGGCAATGCCAGCTCGCCGATGCGCGGCGGCTTCCCGGCCACGGTCGGCAGCAGCCACAGATCGTATCGCGTGTGGAATGCCCCCAGCGCCCGCGC
>CAXUEX010000065.1:791-15447 GCA_964250215.1 uncultured Acetobacteraceae bacterium
GCAAACCCGCCCCAAGCCAGCCGCGCGGTGACGTATTCGCCCGCCGATAGCGCCCGCCCCAGCGAGGCCAGCAGCCCGGTTTCCAGCTCGAAATCCGTATCGCGCGCGCCGCTCGCCGCCACCTCGGCCGCCACCTGGCCCAGATACAGCGTGAGATACGCGTTCCCCACCGCCTCGCCATCCAGCGCCGGCGCGGCTTCCTCCACCTCGTGCCCCAGCGTTTCCAGCAACCGCGCCGCGTCGTGCACCGCCTGCACCACGCCCGGATCCACCGCGTTGCCCAGCGGCGAAGCGGTGGAAAACCCGATGCGCAGCCGCCCCGGTTTCGCGCCCACCTCCTGCGCATAAGGCCGTTCCGGCGGCGGTGGCGCAAAGAACTCGCCCGGCTCCGGGCCGGCCAGCACATCCAGCATCGCCGCCGTATCGCGCACCGAATGCGTCAGCACCCCGTTCGCGCCCGCGCCCTCCCAGATCAGCCCCGCCTCCGGCCCGAAGGAAACGCGGCCGGTGCTCGGCTTCAGCCCGAACAGCCCGCAATAGCTCGCCGGAATGCGGATGGAGCCGCCGCCATCGTTCGCCCCCGCCATTGCCACCACGCCAGCCGCCACTGCCGCCGCCGATCCGCCGGAGGATCCGCCCGGCGTGCGCGCCGTGTCCCAGGGGTTGCGCGACGGCCCCCACAGCCGGCTCTCCGTCACCGCCCGCAGCCCCAGCTCCGGCGTCGCGGTGCGGCCGAAGATCACCAGCCCGGCTCGCAGGCAACGCTCCGTGTAGTAACTGTGCCGCGCTGCCATGCGGTGGCGATACGGCGCCGCCCCGGCGGTGTGCGGCTGCCCGGCATATTCCTGGCCGATATCCTTCAGCAGGAACGGCACGCCGGCGAACGGCCCGGAAAGCTCGCCCCGCGCCCGCGCCCGCGCCGCGTCATCGAACCAGATGGGAATTGCGTTCAGCGCCGCCGCCGCATCGGCGCGGGCTATCGCCTGTTCCAGCAATTCCAGCGGGGAAATCTGCCGGCTGGCAACCAGCGCGGCCTGGGCCGTGGCATCGAGCATCCCCGGCCCATAGCAGAACCGGGAAGCCTGCGCTTCGCGGGCCGCCTATTCCGCCGCCTTCGCCACCGGCGCCTCGATGAGCTCCCGCAGGTAGGCCACGTGCCGCACGAACGCCGCGCGCCCCGCCGGCGTCATTGCCACCCGCGTGCGCGGCTTGCGCGCCACGAAATCCTTCTCCACCGCCACATACCCGGCCCCCTCCAGCGTCGCGATATGCGCGCCCAGATTGCCGTCGGTGGCGGCCAGAACCGCGCGCAGCCGCGTGAACTCCAGGCGCTCGCCTTTCGGCAGCGCGTTCAGCGTCGCCATGATCCGCAGCCGCAGCGACTGGTGGATCACCTCATCGGGGCCGCTCATGCTCATACTCGCCGCAGCCACAGGCCGCCCAGCGCCAGGCCGCCGCCGCCCACCACCGCCATCCACAGTAGGAAAATGCCGGGAAATGCGAAAAACCCCAGCAGCGTCAGCGCTCCCAGACCAACCCCGGTCCAGATCAGCCGCTGCCCCACGGCCAGACCCAGCACCACGTAAGCCGCCGCCACCACCAGCGGAATGAACGCCGCTGCCGCCTGCCCCGGCTGATGAGGCGCCAGCACCGCCAGGCTCGCCACGATGAAAATCAGGAACGTGGCCATCAGCACCAGCGCCGCACGGCCCGCGTCCGGCGTGCTCGCGTGATCGGCTTGGCCAATGCGCCAGCTCGCCACGCCGCCGGCCGTGCCCAGCACCACCCAGGCCGCATTGGCCAGATCGGGGCGCACGTAGCTCAGGCCATAGCCCAGCGCGTAAATGCCGCCCCACAGCAGCAGATGCGGCGACGCGCTTTGATACCCGCGCAGCTCATGGCTTCGCTGCTCGGCCGCATCGGCCAGATCCAACGCCTCGCGGGCCTCTTCCTGCGTGAACGACATGACGGCCTGAACTCCTCGACGATTTTTATACTCTAACGCGCAGAGTGCTCTGAGTCAAGCGCCTCACCGCAGATTAGCGGCTGACAAATCCGCCCAGCCCGCTTACGTGGCAGACCATGGACGGCATGGTGGAACAGGATTTCGACCGCGCGCTCATCGGCGCCGCCTTCGCCCAAGCCGCGCGCACCGGCTGGAATGCTGTCAGTGTGGCCGGCGCCGCCCGCGACGCCGGGCTGCCGCTGGATCGCGCCCGCGCCCGATTCCCGGCCCGCGCCGCCATCCTGATGCGGCTGGGCCGGCTCGCCGACGCGCAAGCCCTTGCCGAACCTTTGCCGGATGGCAGCCCGCGCGAACGACTTTTCGATCTGCTGATGCGCCGCTTCGATGCGCTGCAAGCCCACCGTGACGGCGTCGGCGCCCTGCTCCGCGCGCTGCCGACGGAACCGGCGACCGCGCTGCTGCTGACCGATGCCACGCGCCGTTCCATGGCATGGATGGCCGCCGCCGCGGGACTGTCCACCGCGGGTGCCACCGGGGCGCTCCGGATTTCCGGCCTGATGGCGGTGTGGCTCTATACCGTGCGCGCCTGGCTGCGTGACGACAGCGCCGATCTTGCGGCCACCCTGGCGGCGCTGGATCGCGCCCTGGAACGCGCGGAGCAGGCGGCGGGGTGGCTGGGGGCGCCGGAACGCCGGCCGGAGCCGTTTCCGGAGGTGCCTGACAGCAGCCTATAGGAAGCAAGAATTGTTCTTTCTTGAAAGAAAGAACCAAAGAACTTTCATTCATTAAGAGGTCAGAACAATGGTAGATAGGGATCCGGTTAATCTGTTTGGGGATCTTACGCGCATGTTGGGGGAGATGCGGTTTCCGGCGCTGGTGCCGGATCCGGGCGCGCTGATGGCGGCGCACCGCCGCAACATGGAAGCGCTCGCCGCGGCCAACCGGCTGGCTCTGGAAGGCGCCCAGGCCGTCGGCCGCCGCAACATGGAAATCATGCAGCAAACCATGCACGAACTTTCCGAGCACGTGCGCGAACTCGCTTCCACCGATTCGCCGCAAAGCAAGGCCGCACGCCAGGCCGAGCTGGTGAAGCAATCCTACGAACACGCCATCGCCAATCTGCGCGAACTCTCCGATTTGATCCAGAAATCCAACGGCGAGGCCGTGAAACTGCTCGATGCACGCTTTCGCGAGGCGATGGACGAAATCCGCACCCTGCTCGAAAAATCCGGCGAGGCGAAGAACGTCTGACCCTGCTTCCCGCCGCTATGCGGTGAAGGAAATATTCCTCACCTTGCAGGGCGAAGGCGCGCAAGCCGGCCGCCCTGCGGTGTTCTGCCGCTTCGCCGGATGCAACCTCTGGTCCGGCATGGAACACGATCGCGCCGCCGCCACGTGCCGCTTCTGCGACACCGATTTCGTCGGCATGGATGGCACGCTCGGCGGCCGCTACGATGCCGAAACGCTCGCCGCTGCCATCGCGGCCGAATGGCGGGGCGGCACGGAAAACCGCCTGGTGGTGCTCACCGGCGGCGAGCCTCTGCTGCAAGTGGATGCAGCGCTGATCGCTTCCCTGCACGCGCAACATCTCCAAATCGCCGTGGAAACCAACGGCACTTTGCCCGCGCCGCTGGGGCTGGATTGGATCTGCGTCAGCCCGAAAGCCAACACCGAACTCGCCATCACGCGCGGCGACGAACTCAAGCTGGTCTATCCGCAGAAAAACGCACCGCCCGAAGCCTATGCGCGGCTCGATTTCGCGCATTTCCTGCTGCAACCCATGGACGGCCCCGATCTCGCAGCCAATACGCAAGCCGCCATCGCCTACTGCCTGGCCAACCCGCACTGGCGGCTCAGCGTGCAGGCGCACAAACTGCTCGGATTGCGATAGGAGGCGTCCCCATCATGGATGCGAACGTGAACAGCCTCGATGCCTTCTGGATGCCGTTCACGGCGAACCGCCAGTTCAAAGCCGCGCCGCGACTGCTCATCGCCGCGCGCGACATGCACTATACCAGCCACGACGGCCGCCAGATCCTCGATGGCACCGCGGGATTGTGGTGTTCCAATGCCGGGCATTGCCGGCCCAGCATCACGCGCGCTATCCAGGAACAGGCCGAAACGCTGGATTTCGCGCCTACCTTTCAGATGGGCCATCCGCTGGCCTTTCAGGGCGCCGCGCGGCTCGCCGCCATGCTGCCGCCGGGGCTGGATCATGTGTTCTTCGCCAATTCCGGTTCCGAAGCGGTCGATACCGCGCTGAAAATCGCGTTGGCCTATCATCGCGCACGCGGCCAGGCGGGGCGCACGCGGCTGATCGGGCGCGAGCGCGGCTATCACGGCGTCGGCTTCGGCGGCATTTCGGTTGGCGGAATCGGCAACAATCGCAAGCAATTCGGCACGTTGCTCGCCGGCGTGGACCATCTGCCGCACACGCACGACCTGGCGCGCAACCGTTTTTCGCACGGCCAGCCGGAGCATGGCGCGGAATATGCGGATGCGCTGGAACGCATCGTCGCGCTGCACGATCCCGCCAGCATCGCCGCCGTGATCGTGGAACCGCTGGCCGGCAGCACCGGGGTGTTGGTGCCGCCCGTGGGCTATTTGGAACGCCTCCGCGAAATCTGCACGCGCCACGGCATTCTGCTGATCTTCGATGAAGTGATCAGCGGTTTCGGCCGCCTGGGCACGCCGTTCGCGATTGACCGTTTCGGTGTGGTGCCGGATATGCTCACGCTGGCCAAGGGCATCACCAACGCCGCCGTGCCGATGGGCGCCGTGGTCGCATCCAACGCCGTGCACGATGCGCTGATGCAGGGGCCCGAAAGCGCCATCGAGCTCGCGCACGGCTACACGTATTCCGCGCACCCGCTCGCCTGCGCCGCGCTGCTCGCCACGCTCGATGTGTATGCCGAGGAAGATCTGTTCGCCCGCGCCGCCACGCTGGCGCCGCATTTCGAGGCCGCCGCGCACCGCTTGCGCGATTGTCCGCACGTGATCGATATCCGCAATCTCGGCCTGGTCGCCGGCATCGAACTCGCGCCGCGGGAGGGTGCGCCCGGCGCCCGCGGCTATGAAGCCTTCACCGCCGCCTATCGCGCCGGCGTGCTGATCCGCGTCACCGGCGACATCGTCGCGATCTCCCCGCCACTCATTGCTAACAAAGAACAGATAGACACGATCTTCGGCACGCTGGGCGAGGTGCTGGCCGACATCGCTTGATATCGGCGCCCGCACGCCCATCTGCCCGCCGCCAACTTTAGGAGAGCCGCATGACCGAAACCCCCGCCGCCACCTACCGGCTCGGCCATCGCGACGTGAACCGCATGGGCTACGGCGCCATGCAGCTCGCCGGCGCCGGCGTGTTCGGACCACCGAAGGACCGCGCCGCCGCGCTATCCGTGCTGCGCGAGGCCGTCGCCAGCGGCGTTGACCACATCGACACCAGCGATTTCTACGGTCCGCACATCACGAACCAGATCATCCGCGAAGCGCTGCACCCTTACCCGGAAAACCTCGTGATCGTCACGAAAATCGGTGCCCGGCGCGGCGCCGACAAATCATGGAACCCGGCCTTTTCGCCCGAGGAACTCACCGCTGCAGTGCACGACAATCTGCGCAATCTCGAACTGGATGCGCTCGAGATCGTCAACCTCCGCATCATGTTCGATCGACACGGCCCCGTCGAAGGCTCCATCGAGGCGCCGCTCACCGTGCTGGCCGATCTTCAGCGCCGGGGTCTGGTGCGCCATATCGGGCTGAGCAACGCCACGCCAACCCAGATCGCCGAAGGCCGCCGCATCTGCGACATCGTTTGCGTGCAGAACCAATACAATCTCGCGCACCGCGGCGACGATGCGCTCATCGCGCAGCTCGCAACGGATCGCATCGCTTACGTGCCGTTCTTTCCGCTCGGCGGCTTCACCCCGCTGCAATCCGCCACGCTGTCGGACGTGTCGGCGCGGCTGGAAGCCACGCCGATGCAGGTGGCGCTCGCCTGGCTGCTGCACCATGCGCCCAACCTGCTCCTGATTCCTGGCACCGCCTCGGTCGCCCATCTGCGCGAAAACCTCGCCGCGTCGAAACTCGCGCTTTCGGACGAGATCATGGCCGAACTGGATGGCATCGGACGCGGCTGAAACGCAGGGCGGCGCTAGCCAAGCCGCTTCCGTTCCCGCCGCTCGGCGTGCAGCGTGAACTCGGTGTAGCCGTTCGGCTGTTCCCGGCCCGAAAACACCAGCTCGCACGCCGCGCGAAACGCCACGCCGTCATAGTCCGGCGCCATCGGCCGATATGCCGGATCGGCCGCATTCTGCCGGTCCACCACTTCCGCCATGCGCCGCAGCGTCGCCATCACCTGCTCGCGTGAAACGATGCCGTGATGCAACCAGTTCGCGATGTGCTGGCTGGAAATGCGCAGCGTCGCGCGATCCTCCATCAGCCCTACATCGTGGATGTCCGGCACCTTGCTGCACCCCACACCCTGGTCGATCCAGCGCACCACGTAGCCCAGAATGCCCTGCGCGTTGTTGTCCAGCTCCTGCTGCACATCCTCGCCCGACCAGTTGCGCCCGACCGCCAGCGGCGGCAGCAGCAGTTTCGCAACCGGCGTGGGCGCGCGCCCCGTCAGCGCCTCCTGCCGCGCCGACACATCCACCGTGTGGTAATGCATCGCGTGCAGTGTGGCCGCGGTGGGCGATGGCACCCACGCCGTGCTGGCGCCGGCACGCAGTTGCGCCGATTTGGTTGCGAGCATTTCCGCCATCCGGTCCGGCGCCGCCCACATTCCCTTGCCGATCTGCGCCCGGCCGCGGAACCCCGTCGCCAACCCGATCTCCACGTTGCGGTCCTCGTAGGCCGCGATCCAGTCGGTGTTTTTCATCTCCGCCTTGCGGATCACCGGCCCCGCTTCCATGGACGTGTGGATTTCGTCGCCGGTGCGGTCGAGAAAGCCGGTGTTGATGAAGAACACCCGATCCGCCGCGGCCTCGATGCACGCGGCCAGATTGGCGCTGGTCCGCCGCTCCTCGTCCATGATGCCGATTTTCAGCGTGTTGCGCGGGAGCGCCACCAGTTCCTCCACCGCACCGAACAACTCGCACGCAAACGCCACTTCCTCCGGCCCGTGCAACTTCGGCTTCACCATATAGGCCGAACCCGCGCGACTGTTGCGGTAGCGTGGCTTGCCACGCAGATCGTGCGTGGCAATCAGCGCGGTGATCGCGCAATCCAGGAACGTCTCGGGAATTTCATCGCCATTCGCATCCAGCACTGCGGCGGTGAGCACATGGTGGCCCACATGCCGCACCAGCATCAGGCTGCGGCCCGGCAGCGTGAGCAGATCGCCGTTCGGCGCGGTGTAGGAAATATCGGGCTCCAGCGCCCGCTCCACCGTGCTGGCGCCCTTGGCAAAACTCGCCGTCAGCGTGCCGTCGATCAGGCCGAGCCAGTTGCGATAGATGCGCAGCTTGTCCGCCGCATCCACCGCGGCCACGCTGTCCTCGCAATCCATGATGGTGCTCAGCGCCGATTCCAGCGTCATGTCGGCGACGCCCGCCGAATCTTCGGCGCCGATCGGGTGCATGTGGTCGATGCGCAAGATTGCGTGCAATCCGTTCTGCCGCAGAATAATCGCGGTGGGCGCGCGCGCCTCGCCCTGATAGCCTACGAATTGCGCCGCATCGCGCAGCCCCGTTGGGCCGCCGGCGGTTTCCACCAGCAGAGCGCCGCCTTGCACCAGATACGCCGTCGCGTCGCGGTGCGATCCGGCTTGCAGCGGCGCCCACATATCCAGCGCCTCGCGCACGAACCGCACCACCAATGCGCCGCGCCGCGGATTGTAAGCGCCCGCGCGCTCCGTCTCTGGCGTCTCGGGTATCGCATCGGTGCCATACAGCGCATCGTACAAACTGCCCCAGCGCGCATTCGCGGCATTCAGCGCATATCGCGCGTTGTCCACCGGCACCACCAGTTGCGGGCCGGCGAGCTGCGCGATTTCGGCATCCACGTTCGCGGTGCGGATCTGAAACGTCGCCGGCTCCGGCACGAGGTAGCCGATCTCGCGCAGAAAATCCTGGTACGCATCCGGATCGGGCGCCTGCCCGCGCCGCGCGCGGTGCCATTCATCGATGCGTGCTTGCAACACATCGCGCTTCTCCAGCAGCGCCCGGTTGCGCGGCGCCATCGCCGCCACCAGCGCGCCGAAGCCGCTCCAGAACGCCGCCCCGGTGATGCCGGTGCCGCGCGCCGCCTCGTCCGCCACGAAATCGTGCAGCGCGCGCGCGATCTTCAGCCCACCGATTTCGATGCGGTCCATTAACATCTCCCTGATCCGCACCGTTTGTGCCGCCATCCGGCGCGGCTGGAAAGGGCAGCCCCTGGCCAGGGGCCCGGTTTTCTGGCAATCGGCCCCGCCATGCCTTACGATACGGCTCCCAAGCAGGGTCCCAAGCCGGGGCCCGAGCACGGGCTCGATCCGCCAAGCTGGGCCGAAACCCGCGCGCTCGGCCACCGTATGCTCGACGACATGCTGGATTGGGTGGAGGGCGCCCGCGCCCGGCCGGTGTGGGAGCGCATGCCCGATGCGAAGCGGGCGGAATTGCGGGCCGTGCTGCCGCAGCAGCCCACGCCCCTGCCCGAGCTTTACGAAGATTTCCGCCGCCTGGTTCTGCCCTACGGCAGCGGCAACGAGCATCCGCGCTTCATGGGCTGGGTGAATGGCGGCGGCACTGCGGCGGGCATCCTCGCCGGATTGCTGGTGGCGGGCTTCAACCCCAACTGCGCCGGCCGCGACCACGCCGCCATCGAGGTGGAACGCCAGGTGATCGCCTGGGCCGCCGAGGCCATGGGCCTGCCGCGCGATGCCGGCGGCGTGCTGGTCACCGGCTCGTCGATGGCGAATTTCATTGCCGTGCTCGTGGCGCGCCGGGCGCGGCTGGGCGCGGCGGTGCGGCAGCGTGGGCTGCGGGGCGCCAAGCTCACGGCCTACACATCGCAGGCCGCGCATGGCTGCGTCGCGCGCGCCATGGACATGGCGGGTTTCGGCACCGCGGCGCTGCGGCCGATCGCCATCGACAGCGATGGCCGGATGCGGATGCCGGAATTGCGCGAAGCGGTGGCGGCCGATCGCGCGGCGGGTTGCGATCCGTTCCTGGTGGTGGGCACGGCCGGCAGCGTGGATATCGGCGCGTTCGATCCGCTTGCCGAAATTGCCGATTTCGCGGCGCACGAAAAATTGTGGTTCCACGTCGATGGTGCGTTCGGCGCCACCTGCGCGTTTTCCGCCCGGCACCGCGGCAAGCTGGCCGGCCTGGAACGCGCCGACAGCGTGGCTTTCGATTTCCACAAATGGGCGCAAGTGCCGTACGACGCCGGCTGCATTCTGGTGCGCGACCGCAATCAGCAACTGGAGACCTTCGCGCAGAACCTGACCTATCTGCAAAGCGCCGAACGCGGCATTGCCGGCAACGCGCCGTGGCCGCGCGATTTCGGCCCCGACCTGTCGCGGCATTTTCGCGCGCTGAAAGTGTGGATGACGCTGCGCGCCTATGGCTCGGACGGCATCGGCCGGGTGGTGGATGGCTGCTGTGAGGTGGCGCAGCATCTGGCGGCCCGCGTGGCGGCCGAGCCGGCGCTGGAGCTGCTGGCGCCGGTGGCGCTGAACATCGTGTGCTTCCGGGTGCGGCAGAACGACGCGTTCAACCACGATGTTGTGGTGCGCTTGCAGGAATCCGGCATCGCGGCGCCTTCCACCACCACGATCGGCGGCAAGCTCGCGATCCGCGCCGGCATCTTCAACCACCGCACCACAACCGCCGACGCCGATGCGCTGATCGACGGTGTTCTGAAGTAATTGCGGCGTGGGGCACGGCCCCGGCCTGGCTTTCCTGGAGAATGTTGCATGCGTTGGTCCTGGCCGATCTGGTTTTTTGCGTTGCCTGCCTACGCCCAAGCGCCGCAGCCGCTGCCGCAACCGCCGGCGATCGCCACGCCGCAGGACAAGCCATTCAACGGCACGATCGGGCTTGCCGTGGATGCCACCGACCTCAACCGGCACATCGTGAAGGTGCACGAGACCATTCCGGTGCAGCAACCGGGCGATCTGGTGCTGCTGTATCCGCAGTTCATCCCCGGCGACCACGGCCCCACCGGCCCCTTGCCCGCGCTGGCCGGCCTGATCGTGCGCGCCAACGGCAGGCGCGTGGATTGGACGCGCGACGTGGTGCAGGTGCACGCGTTCCACATCCCCGTGCCGGCGAGTGCCACTTCGCTGGACGTCACGTTTCAGTATCTCTCGCCGCCCACCCGAAAGGAGGGCCGGGTGGAGATCACGCCGGCGATCATCGATCTGGAATGGAACGAGGTGCTGCTGTATCCCGCTGGCTATTTCGCGCGAGATATCCAGTTCGCCCCCACGCTCACCATCCCCGCCAGTTGGCAGTACGGCAGCGCGCTGGAAACCGCGAAGCTCGTGGGCAGCACGATTACGTTCAAGCCGATAACGCTGAACGTGCTGATGGATTCGCCGCTCTATGCCGGCAAGTATTTCAGCCAGATCGATCTCGATCCCGGCGCGAAGGTGCCGGTGCATTTGGACGTGGTGGCCGACCGCGCGGAGGATCTGGCGATAAGCCCGGCCGATCTCGCGGCGCATCGCAAGCTGGTGCAGCAGGCCTACAAGAATTACGGCTCGCACCATTACAACCATTACGATTTTCTGCTCGCGCTCAGCGACGAGCTTTCCGATGTGGGCCTGGAACACCACCGATCCAGCGAGAACGGCACCGGCCGGAAGTATTTCACCGATCTGGGAGCGTCCGCGCCCGATCGCGACCTGCTGCCGCACGAATACACGCATTCGTGGAACGGCAAGTTCCGCCGCCCCGCCGATCTCTGGTCGCCGGATTTCGACGTGCTGCCGGAACGCGACAGCCTGCTCTGGGTGTATGAAGGCCAGACCGAATATTGGGGCCAGGTGCTGGCCGCGCGATCCGGATTGCTTTCCGCGGCGCAGGTGCGCGACATGATCGCGCTGGAAGCCGCCGACATGCAGGCCACCGCCGGCCGCGCGTGGCGCGATCTGCAGGACACCACGAACGACCCGATCATCAACATGCGCCGCCCGCTCGCCTGGCGCAGCTATTCGCGCGAGGAGGATTATTACGTCGAGGGCCTTCTGGTGTGGCTCGATGCCGATACGCTGATACGCGAACAATCGGATGGCAAACATTCGCTCAGCGATTTCGCGCGCGGCTTCTTCGGCATCGATGACGGCAGTTATGGCGTTGCCACCTACGGTTTCGGCGATGTAGTGAAAGCGCTGAATGATGTGCAGCCCTACGACTGGGCGAATTTTCTTTCCACGCGGCTGCACACGCACGATGCCAAGCACCTGCTGGATGGCATCGCCCGCGGCGGCTACCGGCTGGTGTTCACCGATCAGAAGAGCAGCTTCGAGAAGGCCGAGGAAGCGTTGCGAAAAAGCAGCGATTTTGCGTTCTCGCTCGGCCTGGATATCGGCGAGGAAGGCACGATCGAAAATGTGGTCTGGGGCAGCCCCGCCTTCCGCGCCAGCCTCACGCGCGGTGGCAAGATCATCGCGGTGAACGGCTTGGCCTATGGCGACAGTTCTGATCTGGAGGACGCGATCAAGCTCGCGCACACCGGCAAGCCGCCGATCGAGATTCTGGTGCAGGATGGCAACCATTTCCGCACGGTTCGCATCGATTACCACGATGGGCTGCGCTACCCGCATCTGGAACGGGTGGCCGGCGCGCCGGCGCGGCTGGACGACATTCTGGAGCCGCTGAAATAAACTTGGCCAGCCTTGCCGGATTATGGCGCGGCCCACCACGCCGAACGGCGCAATTCGGGGGGAATTCCGGTTGGCACGCACTTTGCGAGGCGCGGGCCAGCCGCCAACCCTAAGCGAGATCCCGCCATGCGCCGCGCCCTTCCCCTGCTGCTGCTGCTCGCCACCCTCCCGGCCCACGCCCAGTCGCGCCATCTGGAAGCCGCCGGCCGCGCGCTTTCCATAGACGGCCCGTGCGCCAAATCGGTGCGCATCACGCCGGATGCCAGCCTTTCGGGCCACGCCGTGCTGGATGCCACCGCGCAGCACGAACCCGAACTCGCCCAGCTCGCCTTTGCCACCGAGAACGACCAGGCCAGGCTGCACATCACCGGGCAATCCTGCTGGCGGGACAGTTCCGATTTCGCACCAACGCTGGCGATCGCGCTGCGCATCCCGCCGAACTTCCCGGTGAATGTCGAGGATGGCGGCAGCCCGGAATACAGCATCGGCGACACGCACGCACCGCTCTCGATCAATGCGTCCGGTGACATGCAGCTCACCGCCGGCCAGGTCGGCGTGCTCGCGCTGGAACTCAGCGGCGCCGGAAAAATCGAAATTGCCGGCGTGCGCGATGCGGCCCACGTGGAATTGTCCGGCTCCGGCTCCGCCAGCATCGGCGGCGGCGAGATCCGCGCGCTGAACGTGGAAGCCTCCGGCAGCGGCAGATTGCATTACGGAACGGGCACGATCTCCGCGCTGCATTTGGAAGACAGCGGCAGCGCCGATGTGCAGATCGATGCCACCGTCGGCGCCGCCGCCGTGGAACTTTCGGGTTCCGGCAACGCCCGCGTGGCCCGCATCACCGGCCCCGTGGCGCAGGAGATCAGCGGATCGGGCAAGCTGGAGGTTCTGTCGCGGTAGTGCCGGTCACACTGGAAGCCGTTCCCTGTTCAAGGGGCCGCGGCGAAAACTCGGGCCCGCTAGGCCGCCGATACCGTCTTCCCGGCTTGGCGCGGTCTCCCGCCTTTTTGGCCATTCTTCCGCGCGCTGCTACGTTTTGCTTCCGAAGTCACCCGGCCGCCACGGCTGGCGAAGATGGCGGCAATCGTTCCCGTCGGCAGCACCGACGGTAGAATTGCCGTCAACAACCCGTCCACGCCGATGTGAATGTCCCGGCTCTCCAACTCGATGGCCGATCCGTCGGGCCAGATTTCCAGTTGAGTCAAATCCTCGACAGGCACGTCCTGGAGCGCGCCGATCCAGGCGCGTGGGATCAGGAACCCGGCGTCGCGAGTTGTTACAATCTCAATCGCGTCCCGGTCTGCCACATACCGCACGCTCCGGGCGCGGATTTCCGTCACGGCGGCGGTCCGACCGGCGGCCAGCGCAGCCGCAAAACCCGCATCGTTCACGTGGTGGTCGGTCATAGGTTTGGGCTCGCATCCCATATTGTGCCATCCTGGAACGTCACCCGTAACCACGCCTGCTCCGGATCGTAGGTCGCTTCGGCAATCTTCCGCGCATCCTCTGTCATCTCGGGCCGAAGCTCGATGACTCCGGGCGATACAACCGCCCACTGATGCTCCAGACAAGTCGTCTGTTTCGTCGTCCACCAAATCCGCCGACACGCGGCCAATTCAGCTTGGGTGTCGTCGAGCAGGCGATTGACCGTGCGCCGAACCGGGGAGTTCCGCACAGGGGCGATGCTCAGCAACCGACACCATTTTCCACAAAGGAGAACCCAATGCGTGCGATCCATCCCTCGCCGCGGTGGCGTGCGTGGACGTGTGGCGGGCAATGATCATTCGAGAAAACATATACCACCGCGCCGGTGCCTGGGGAGATGAACACCCGGCTCATAGTCTCATATAACCCTTCGGCTTGGGTTTTTCAAGCCGAGCGGGCTCTCTGCCTCGCCCTCACCGCGCCGCCGCACCCGCCAGCAAACTCGAAACCGGAACCAAAACAAACCCACGCGCCCCCAACCCCTTCGCCCAAACCGCAACCCGATCGATCAGCACCGGCAGCGGCGGACCGGCACTGCCGATCGCGCTGCCGCGCTCGCGCGCGATCTGTTCCAGCGCCGCCAGCCGCGCATCGATCCGCGAAGCCGTGATCGGCACATCGGCGCTCGACGATTTGTCGATCACCAGATCCACCCGTCGCACGCCGGCATCGTCGGGCAGTTCGGCATCCGGACGCGGATCGATATATAGCAGGCCGCGTCTGCGGATTTCCCGCAACATGTCCTGAAAGCCTGGGCCGCTCCCGGCAAACCGCTCACCCGCCTCGCCATCCGAAGCGCCCGTCGCCCCGACGCAGCCGGAAACGCGGGAAAGCGACCAATACAGATTCTGCTGGTTCTGCGCCGCATTGCCGCTGGTGGCCAGCGAATGCACGCCTTCCTCGGCCAGCGGAAAGCCGGCCGGTTCCATCGGGATCGAAACAAAACACTCATGCGCCGCTACGCGCGTGTCCCAGCCCAGCCGGTCGGCGGCGCTATCCGGCGTGTAGGCGGAAAACGCCAGATCGATCGAGCGCGGCAAAGCGCGGATCGCGCGTTCGCTCAATGCCTGATCCAGCCCGATGCCATCCACGATCAGCCCGATCCGGTGCTTGCTGCCCACCGGCGGTGCCGGCGCGGCATAGGCGATGGCGGGCGTCACGCCATTCGGCCCGATGCGCGGCAGCATCCGGCCCGGCAGATCCGGCGCCGGTTCCAGCAAGCCGGTCGCGGCCGGCGCTGGCGACGCTGGCCGTACGGGCGCGGGTTTGGGCGCCACTTTGGCCGGCAACGGCTTTGGTGGCGGCGGCGGCGGCGCGGGCAGCGGCCCCAAAATCTGCAGCACAACGGCGCCAGCGATGGCCAACCCCACCACCGCCCCCCAGAACCAAAG
>CAXUEX010000066.1:0-14860 GCA_964250215.1 uncultured Acetobacteraceae bacterium
CAGGTGCGCCGCGCCGGCCAGACGCCGCTGACGGTGTTCCTGACCGACGGCCGAGCGAACGTCGCGCTGGATGAATCGGGCGGCCGTCCGCGCGCCGAACAGGATGCCGAAGCCGCAGCCAGGCGGTTGCGCGCGGCGGGCTTCGCGTCGCTGCTCGTGGATATCGGCCCCAGCCGGCATCCTTTCGCGCCGAAACTCGCGGCCGCCATGGGCGCGCGTTATCTCGTGCTGCCCTATGCCGATGCCGGCGCGCTCGCGCAGGCGGTTGCGACCGCGTGATGGATTTTGCCAACCAGGGCCGCGATTGGCCGAACCGCGAATATAGCCGCTTCGTCAATGCCGGCGGCCTGCGCTGGCACGTGCAGGTGATGGGCGCCGGCCCGCCAATGCTGCTGGCGCACGGCACCGGCGCCGCCACGCATAGCTGGCGCGATGTCATGCCGCTGCTCGCCCGGCATTTCACCGTGATCGCCCCCGATCTGCCGGGCCACGCGTTCACCAGCGGCCCCTCGCATTACCGGATGACGCTCCCGGCCATGGCCGCCTCGCTCGCGGCGCTCATGGCGGAAATGCGGATCGCGCCGGAAATCGCGGTGGGCCACTCGGCCGGCGCCGCGATCGTCGCCCGCATGGCGCTGGATGGCAAAATCGCACCGCGAAGGATCGTGGCGCTGAACGGCGCGCTGCTGCCCATCCAGGGCATGTCGGGCACCATATTCTCCTCGATCGCCAAAACCCTGCTGCTGTTTCCGCTCGTCCCTTGGGTGTTCGCCTGGCGCGCCGGCGATCGCGCGTCGGTGGAGCGGCTGCTCACCAGCACGGGATCGCACATCGATGCGCGCGGGGTAGATCTGTATGCGAAACTGCTGCGCGATGCCGGCCATGTCGGCAACGTGCTGGCCATGATGGCGAACTGGGAGCTGGAACCGCTCGCGCGCGATCTGCCGGCCTTGGGCTCGCGCCTGCTGCTCGTGGCGTCCGAAGGTGACAAGGCGGTGCCGATCTCGGTCTCGGAAAAGGTGGCGGCGCTGGTCCCCGGCGCGGAACTCGTGCGCCAAAAGGCATTTGGCCATCTCAGCCACGAAGAAGCGCCCGCCGAAACCGTCGAGCTGGTGCTGCAACATGTCGGAGTGCCGGCCTGAGCCCATTCCGCTTCCGGTTGCGGCTGATGCTGGGCTTCGGCTTCGCGAGCGGCCTGCCGCTGCCGCTTTCCACCTTCACGCTGCACCAATGGCTGGCGGTGGCCGGCATCTCGGTGCAAACGATCGGGCTGTCGGCCGTCGTGGCGCTGCCCTACACGCTGAAATTCCTCTGGTCGCCGCTGTTCGATGCCGGTTCGCGCCAGCGCTGGCTGCTGCGCGTGCAGCCGGCGCTGGCCGGCGCAATCCTGCTGCTGGCCGCCACCGATCCGCAGCGCAACGTGACGCTGACGATGCTGGCCGCCCTGCTGGTGGCACTCGCTTCCGCCAGCCAGGACATCGTGATCGATGCCTGGCGCATCAACACATTTACGGAAGCGGAACAGGGTGCGGCACTCGCGGCCTATATCTGGGGCTATCGCACCGCCATGGCGGTGGCCAGCCCGGGCGTGATCTGGCTGTCGGGCCGCATCGGCTGGCACGCCGCGATCGGCGCCATGGCGGTGCTGCTGCTCGCCGCCATGGCCATCACGCTTCTCGCGCCGGAACCGGTGCACGCCGCCGCGCCGCGCCGCGCCGCCGGCCTGGCCGCGTTCCGCGCCGCCATCCTCGATCCGCTGCGCGATTTTCTGGCGCGCAACGGCGCCGCATGGCTGCTCGCCTTCGTCATCCTGTTCCGGCTAGGCAAGGTTTTTGCCGACCAGATGGCAGCGCCCTTCTATCGCTACGCTCTGCATTTCTCCTCCGATGCGGTAGCCGCCGCGAATTTCCTGCCCAACCTGCTCGGCACCTTCGCCGGCGCCGCCTTTGGTGGGCTGCTCGTGGCAAAGCTCGGCGCCAGGCGCGCGGTGCTGGCCGCTGGCGCGCTGCAAGCCGTCTCGCTCGCGCTTTATATCCTGCTTGCGCAACATCCCAGCACGGCCATGCTTTCGGCCAAAGTCGCCGGCGAATATTTCGCGGGCGCCGCCGCCGACACCGCGTTCCTCGCCTACGTCTCCACGCTGTGCTCGCGCCAATACACCGCCTCGCAATACGCGCTGCTCTCCTCGCTCGCGGCGCTGGTGTTCCACACGCTCGGGGGCGCCGCGGGCTACGCCGCGGAGGCGCTGGGCTGGGTGCCGTTCTTCGCCGCCTGCATCCTCGCCGCCCTGCCGGCGCTGGCGATCCTGCTCAAGCTGCGGGAGCGTCCGCTTGTCACGATTTGACGAGCGACTTGTAAATCCGGCCATCCTTCATGATCACCGCGAAATTCGCGGGATCGGCGATCAGGTCGATGTTCTGCAACGGATCGCCCGCCACCAGCAGCAGGTCCGCATAAGCGCCCGGCGCGATCGCACCGAGCCGGCCCGGATAGGGGTTGCGTGGGCCGGACATGGCGAGCAGTTCCGCGTTCGCACCGGTAGCCATGCGCAGGATTTCGGCATTGCCGTACCAGCGCTTCATCTTCGCGAGCTGCGCACCCTGCCGCGCGGTGAGCTGCGGCGCGAACAGCGTGTCGGTGCCCCAGGCAGTCTTCAGTCGGTATTTCTTCGCGAAATTATAGGCCTTGTCGGTGCCAGCCGACATCTGGATCTGCTTGGCGCGGTTCGGCGAGCCGGGCGGGTAGGGATTGGCGTCCTGATCATCCAGGAACGGCTGCGAACTGAGCCAAATACCTTTGTCCGCGAGCAGCTTCGCGGTCGCCGCATCCATTAGCTGGCCGTGCTCGATGCAGCGCACGCCGCCGCGCACCGCCGTCTGAATGGCGCGCGGCATATAGGCGTGCACGGTGACGTAGGTGCCCCAGTTCTCGGCCGCATCCGCCGCGGCGCGGAATTCCGCCTCGGTATATTGCGAAACATCGAGCGGATCGTAATTCGAGGCGATGCCGCCGCCGGCCGCGAGCTTCACCTGGCTCGCCCCCAGCATGAGCTGCTCGCGCACCCGTTTCAAAACTTGGTCTGTGCCGTCAGCCACCATGCCGGCGCCCGCGGCCTCGGCCCGCGCGAGCGGCGCGTCGATCGCCGCCGGCACCTCATACGGCATGCGGAAATCGCCATGCCCGGAAGTTTGCGAAATCATCGCACCCGAGGGAAAGATGCGTGGCCCGGCGATCACCCCCGCATCGATCGCGCGTTTTAGCCCGAAGCTCGGCCCCGCCATGTCGCGCACGGTCGTGAAGCCGCGCATCAGCGTGCGTTCGGCCTCGCGCGCCGCCACCAGGTTGATGTAGCCGATATCCGCGGTGAGCAGTTCGGTGAACGGAACCGCCGACATCATCAGGTGCACATGCGCGTCGATCAGCCCGGGCATCAGCGTGCGGCCGCCACAATCGATGACCTGCATCGCCTCGCCCGGCGGAGCGCGGCTCGCATCGACCGCGCCGATCTTGTTGCCGTTCACAATGACCGTCAGGCCGCGGCGCAGCGCGCCCCCGCCCCCGTCGAACACCGCCACGTTGGTAAAGGCGATCGGCCGCGACGGCGCCTCCGGCACGTTGGCCTGGCCCGCCTCGGGAAAGAACGCCGCCGCGGCCGCGCAGGAAAGAAAGCCACGCCGGGAGAGTCTTGCCGCGATCCGGGCAAAGGCCGGCGAGTGGCACAGGCACCCAACCGGCGGCCCATCTTCCGGGGTGCAGACGAACATGCGAAGACCTCGCTTCGGCTGAGGGATACAGGTGAAAAGCGTAGGTCGTGGCTTCCTGGAAAGCAACGGCGCCGTGACGTGACGAAGCCGCAACCAAATGTGAGCGGGACGTGACACAGGCTTCGGCTATCGCGCTGCTGCGCCAAGGCGGGGCGCACGAGATGGCAGGCGATCTCACCGGCGCGCTCGCCGCCTATCGCGCCGCCGCGCGCGCCGCGCCCGCAGTGGAGGAAGCGCAATACCGGGCCGGCAATCTGCTGGAATTTTCCGGGCGCAGCCAGGAAGCGCTGCCGCATTTCCGGCGCGGCGCACGGGCAGCATCGGCCCTGGCCAAAATCTGCGCCGGCCGGGCCGCACTTCTGCAAGGTCAGAACGTCGAGGCCGCGCGGCATTTCCGCCAGGCGCTGGCGCGCGAGCCGGGCAACGCCACCGCGGCCGACTGGCTCGGCACGGTACTGTCCGACATCGGCGATTTCGCCGGCGCGTCAGAAGCTTATGCCGTGGCCGTGCGCGAGCCCACACTGGCCGGCAGCTTCTATGAATTGGTGCGCTGCCGAAAGATCGGCGCGGCGGACACGAAGCTGATCGCGGCCATGGAAAATGCGCTCGCCGACCCCGGGTTGCCGCCGCAGAACCGGCTGCGCGTGCATCTGGCGCGCGGCAAGGCCGCCGACGATCTCGAGGATCCCGCTTTGGCGATGCGGCATTTCGCCAACGCCGCGGAGCTGCGCGCGAAAATCGTGCCGTTCGATCCGGCAGCATTCGGCCGGCTGATCGACCGGCTGATTGCCGCTTTCCCCGCCGAACGCTTCGCCGCACAAGCCGCAACGCCCGCCGCGGATGTGCCCATCCTGGTGCTCGGCATGCCGCGCTCGGGCACCACGCTTGTGGAACAAATCCTCGCGGCGCATCCGCGCGTGGCGGCGGCCGGCGAATTGCCATTCTGGTTGCAGCGCGGCGCGCAGTGGTGCTTGGGCGCCAATGGAGCCGATTTCGCAGCGCAAGCCGGCCAGGATTATCTCGCGCTGCTGCGGCGCACCGCCCCCGACGCTTCGCGCATTACCGACAAGATGCCGTTCAATTTCCTCTGGGCCGGTCTCGCGCTGCTGGCCGTGCCCGGCGCCACTATCGTGCATTGCCGCCGCGATCCGGCCGATACCGCGCTTTCCATCCACCGCACGCACTTCCATCCGCATCTCCGCTTTCCCACCGGCGGCGCGGCGCTGGTGGCCTATTTCGCCGCCTACGAGCGGTTGATGCGGCATTGGCGGCGCGTGCTGCCAGCCGCAAGCTTCGTCGAGATCGGCTACGAAGCGCTCGCAACCGCGCCCGCGCCCGTGGTGCGCCGCTTGCTGGAAGCCTGCGGCCTGACCTGGCACGAAGCCTGCCTGTTCCCTGAACGCAACAAAGACCCGGTGCGCACGCCCAGCAAATGGCAGGTGCGCACGCCCATCCACACCGGCTCGGTGGGCGCATGGCGACGCTATGCCGCCTGGCTGGGCGAAATGCGCGCACTCTGCCCGGAGGATGGCTGAAAGCTGACGCGCTGTCAGCCAATAGAGGTGACTTACATCGAAACTTCATAAAGCGGTAACAGATCGGCGCGATCCCGGGCGGCTGCCGGCGGCTAATTTGCGCCCGCTTCCTCCCAAAGATCAGGAGCCCACCCGTGCGACGTATCGCTTACCTTTCCCCGCTTCCGGGCCTGCTGGCGCTCAGCCTTGCCGCCCCGGCGCTGGCCACGCCTTCGGTGCCGTTCCCAACCTACACGGTCGGGCCGCAGCCGGACGGCTCGTATGTGATGTCGCCGAACCAGACCATCACGCCGGCGGGCACGCTGGTGGCGCTGGGCTCCCCGGTGCGCGGCAAGACCATCGCCATCAACCCGAACCCGGCCAGCCGCACCGCCGCGGTGCTCACCATGACCGGCCCGGGCGCCGTGGAAGTGTTCGATCTGGTCAGCGGCCAGGTCGTGCAAACCTATTCGCCATTCGGCAACTCGGAAGGCTCCTACAAAGGACTTACGTATTCGGCCGACGGCAGCAAGCTGTATCTCAGCCAGGATTACAGCAACAACGCCTATCCCAGCTATAGCGATGTGGCGATCGCCAACGTCGATCCCAGCACCGGCATGTTGTCCGATGCCAACACCGTGGCCCTGCCCGCCACCACCGCGATCAACCTCTACAGCCCCGGCGTCGCCTATCCCGGCGGCATCGCGCTATCGGCCGACGGCAGCAGCGCCTTTGTCACGCTGAACCAGAACAACACGCTCGGCGTCATCGATCTCACCGTCGCCGCCCCCGTGCTGAAGGCGCAAATCCCGGTCGGCAACATCCCGAACGACGCCATCGTCGCACCGAACGGCTATGTGTATGTCAGCAACGAAGGCGGCCGCCCCGTGCAGCCGGGCGAGCATTTCGATTTCTCCTCGGGCACCGAAATCGTCGCCGACCCGATGCTGGATTTCGCCAGCACCGCCACCGTCTCGGTCATCGATCCGGCAAAAGGCCGCGTGGTCCACACGATCAATGTCGGCCTGCACCCGGCCGGCATGACGCTGTCCGGCACCATGCTCTATGTTGCCGATTCCTCCGGCGAAACGGTGTCGGTGATCGACACCACCAGCAACAAGGTGGTGCAGAAGATCGGTATCCGCGTGCCGCTGCAAACCCCATCCGCCTACGGCTCGAACCCCGCCGGCCTCGTCGTCGTCGGCACCACGCTGTATGTCACGATGTACACGGCGAACGCCATCGCGGTGGTCGATCTCACTAACTCCACGCGCCCCGTCATGGGCTACATCCCCACCGCCGCCAATCCAACCACCATCGCGTATGATGCGGCGCACAACCAGCTCGTGGTCGCCGACGATATCGGCATCGGCGACCAGGGCTCGCAGGCCACGCTCTACAACGTCACCGGCTTCAACACGCATCAGGACACGTCGGTCGTGAACCTGATCCCGCTGCCCTCGCAAACGCAGCTCGCCAACGACACCGTGCAGGTGATGCAGAACAATCACTGGGATCTCACGGTGAACACGCAGATCGGGCCGAAATACGTCAACCCGAGCGCGCCGCCGCGCGCCATCCCCGAGCATCTCGGCGAGCCTTCGCTGATCAAGAAGGTGTTCCTCATCATCAAGGAAAACCGCACCTACGATCAGTTGTTCGGCGCCTTGCCGGGCGGCAACGGCGACGCCTCGCTCGCCGTGTTCGGCAATTACGTGCCGAACCAGATCGCGCTGCTGAACCGGTTCGCGTTCCTCGACAACGTCTATGCCCCGAGCCGCCAATCCGCCGACGGGCATCCCTGGATCGTCACCGGCGAGTCCGCGTATTCCAACGGCATCCTCTCGCCGTACTGGGTCCGCTCCTATCCCGGCGGCAACTCCAACGATGTTATGACCTACACGCCGCGCGGCTTCCTGTGGGATCGCGCGCTCGCCGCCGGCCACACCGCGCGCCTATACGGCGAGTGGAGCAACCACTACACCGTGCCGTCGAAATACACCTGGTCGGACTGGTACTATTATTCGCAGATCCTGGAAGGCAAGGTAAAAGGCCACTCGCCGATCAAACCCACCGACGACACCGAATACCCGGGCAACATTCCGCATCTGCACGCGCTGCTCGATACCCACTTCCCGTCATTCAACCTCGGCATCCCCGACCAGTATCGCGTCGATTACTGGCTGCCGATGTTCCAGAACCAGGTAGCCACCAACACGGTGCCCGATCTCACCGTGATGTGGATCATGTGCGACCACACGGCGGGCGGCGCCACCGGCTTCCCGATCCCCGCCGCCGAGCAGGCCGACAACGATCTCGCCGTCGGCCGCATCGTCGAAGCGGTCAGCAACAGCCCGATCTGGAACCAGTCGGCGATCTTCGTCGAGGAAGACGACGCGCAGAACGGCGTCGATCACATCGACGGCCACCGCCAGCCGGTGCAGGTCATCAGCCCCTACGTGGTGCCCAGCAACGGCCAGGCCGACCACACCACCTACACCGCCGCCAGCATGAACCGCACCATCGAGCAGATCCTCGGCATCACGCCGATGACGCAGTTCGATCTGGTGGCCTCGCCGATGCGCACCGTGTTCACCGACACCCCGGTGAACAGCGCGCCCTTCGCCCACGTGCCGCCCACCATCGCGCTCGATACCCTGCCGGGCCAGGGTGGCGCGAAACACGGGCAAGCTGCGCAGCACGCCTCGCTGCAACTGGAAGACGCCTGGCGGCAGGCGGCCGATGCGCTGGTGCAACAGGGCCAGTTCGCGAAAGCCGACCAGATCGACCCCGACTGGCTGAACCACGCGATCTGGTATGCTTCCACAGGCTTCACCCGCCCCTACCCGGGCGAAAAAGGCCTGCTGCAGCCGAGCGCGCTCACGGCCAAGAAGCAGAAAGCCGATCTCGACGACTGATGGAACAGGGGCCGGTTCCTCGCTGGAGGGACCGGCTCTTTCCCTGAGAATGTGCTTGTTCCGCCTTTGTCTTGCCGGGCCGCCTTGCCGGTCAAGCCACCGCCCGACCCCGGTAGGCTTCAGGCCGCGCGCGCCGGTTCCGGCAGGGCGGCGGCAACCGCCGCGGCGACGTGGCCCACCGGCACCTCCCACGGCGTGGTGTGGAACGCCAGATCGAGTTCGGGCCAGGGCCGGCGGGCGCGGCCCAGCACGCAATCGTAGCGGACCTGCATCAACGCCGCGAGGTGGCGGAAACACCAGTTCACGTAGGCGTCCATCAGCAGCTCGATCAGGATGCAGCCGGGGCGGGCGTAGCCGATATTGGTAAGGCCGGCGCCGTGCGGGGCAACGATGAGTTCGGCGTTGCGGAACAGCCGGATCTGGTCGGCCACCGGCATGGCTTCCAGCCGCACCGCCGTGAAGCCGAGCGATTGCAACGCGGCAACAAGCTCGTTTTCGTTCGTCAGCGGGCGCAGCCGCGAGCCCCGCCGGTCGATATAAATCCGCCGGGGCATGCGTCGCGCCCAGGGCGCGGGCGCGGGCGGCACGTTGGCCGAAACCCGGCGAAAGAACTCGCCGACGCAAGGGTGGTAGCAGGATTCGCCGCAGACCGACATCGGGTAGATCAGCGTTTCCACCAGCAGCGTTTCGTCGCGGGCCACCTCCACGATTTCCAGGCTGGGCAGCAGATCGAGCAGCCGCAGCACTTCCGGCTGCGCCACGGCGCCCTTCGGCAGCAGCAGGCCGGCGGCGGCGGCGAGATAATTGTCCGGCACTGCGGCGAGGCGCGCCAGGCTGAGCAGCATGGAATGGAAATAATTCGCCTCGCCGCCGGTGAGCGCCGCGATCCATGTGCCGGCGAGCCGCCGCGGCGGCTGCGACGGGATGGCGATGGCGCGCACCAGGTTGCGATAGGCGTGCGTGGCGGGGGTGGTGAAAGAAAGGGTTTCCGAAATGGCCTGATCGGCGACCGCCAGGATGCCGGCCGAGGAATGCACCAGCGTTTGGTGCAGCACGAAAAGCGGCGGTGCAAAGCTTTCGTAATGCGGATGCATCCATGCGCCCGGCTCCGGCATCTCGCGCGAGGGCCATTGCTCCATGAACATGCGGCCGATTTCCAGCGGCGGCAGCCGGACGCGGGCGGGCGCCAGGGAATGGCGGTGTTCCACGGCGCAGCCGGGGCCCATCAGGCCGAGCAGGCCGAGCGCCTCGATCGGCTTGGTATGCAGAATGGTTTCCCCGGCGACCTGCATCAAATCTCCCGCCAAGCGACAACTCTGGCTGCGCCATACACCTTATTGGTTAATAATGACTCCCGATTCGGCACAGAATCAAGTCTTCCCAGTTCGGCCACCACAAGGCTGCCAGGGGCCAGCCAGGCGGTGGCCCGGAGGGCGACGAGCGAGGCTGGCAACAAATCCTTGCCATAGGGTGCATCGAGAAAGATCAGCGCCTGCGGCGTGCCCGGCGGCGGCCGCCGCATGTCGGCCGCGATCACCCGGGTTTGTTTCGCCGCGTCGAGCAAAGCGATGTTGCCGGCGATGGCCGCGAGCGCCGCACGGTCCTGTTCGATGAACGTGCAGAAGCCGGCGCCGCGCGAGAGCGCTTCCAGGCCCATGGCGCCGGAGCCCGCGAAGCCGTCGAGCACGGCGGCACCCTGCAGCCAGGCGCGGCCGGCCCAGGGCGCGTGCAGCAGCATGTCGAAAATCGCCTGCCGGGCGCGATTGGCGGTGGGGCGAGTGGTTTCGCCGGCGGGCGCCGCAAGCCTTCTGCCGCGCCAGGCACCGCCGACGATGTGCAAACCGGACGGTCGGTTGGCACGGCTCAGGCCGGCTTTTCCCGAAGCTGGTCGCGCAGCACGCGGGGTGGCACCTCCTCCACGCCGGAGCGGGGCAAATTGCCGAGCTGGAACGGACCGTAGGCGATCCGGATCAGCCTCGTGACCCCGAGTTGCAAATGCGCCATCACGCGGCGGATTTCGCGGTTGCGGCCTTCGCGCAGCGATACGGTGAGCCACGCATTGGCGCCGCGGCGGCTGTCCAGCCCCGCCTCGATGGGCCCATACGCAACGCCGCCGATAATAACGCCGGCGGCGAGGCGCGCGAGGGCGGCGGCATCCGGCTCGCCGTGCACCCGCACGCGGTAGCGGCGGAGCCAGCCATTGCTGGGCAGCTCCAGGCGGCGCGCCAGCGCGCCGTCGTTGGTCAGCAGCAACAGGCCCTCGCTGTTGAGATCCAGCCGGCCGACGCTGACCACGCGCGGCAGGCCGGGCGGCAGCTTGTCGAACACCGTGGGCCGGCCTTCCGGGTCGCGATGCGTGGTCACCAGGCCGTCGGGCTTGTGATAGCGGAACAGCCGGGTGCGTTCGGCGGCGCCGACGAGCTCGCCGTTCACCGTTACGATATCGGCAGCGGTAACGAAGGTAGCCGGGTGTTCGACCGGGCTGCCGTTGAGGGCGACGCGGCGCTCGGCGATCAGGCGTTCGGCATCGCGCCGGCTCGCCACGCCGGCGCGCGCCAGGAACTTGGCGATGCGGTCGCCCACCTGGGCACGGGCGCCGGCCCCGGCCTCCGTCATGCGCGCGCGGCTTCGATCAGCGCCCGAAACAGGCGCGCATCGGCAGGATCGATGCGGAACTCCGGGTGCCATTGCACGCCGAGCACGAAGCGGTGCGCCGGGGATTCGATGCCCTCGATGATGCCGTCCGGCGCGGTGGCGTTCGCGCGCGCACTGGGACCCGGATCGGCGACGGCCTGGTGGTGCGAGGAGTTCACCTGCATCGTGTCGCTGCCGGCGATGCGGTGCAACAGCGAGCCGGGTGCAATGGCAACGCTGTGGCCGGGCTCGTGCCGCGGGTTCGGCTGTTCGTGCGGCAGCGCGCCGGGCACGGCATCGGGAATGTGCTGAATGAGCGTGCCGCCGAGCAGCACGGCGAGCAGTTGCTGGCCACCGCAGATGCCCAGCACCGGCAGGTTGCGATCCAGCGCCCCGCGCAGCAGGGCCGCCTCGGCCTGCGTGCGGCCCTGCTTGAGCGTGACGCTGCCGTGGGTTTCGCGGGCGCCATACAGTGCCGGATCGACATCGAAGGCGCCACCGGTGACGATGAGCGCGTCGATCCTGTCGAGCATCTGCGTGGCGAGCTCGGGCAGATGCGGCAGGGCCAGCGGCAGGCCGCCGGCTTCGGCCACCGCTTCGGCATAATTGGCGCGCAGCGCATACCAGGGATAGGCCGAGTATTGACCCGGCGGTTCGGCATCGAGCGTCAGGCCGATTACGGGGTGCGTCATCAAGGGAGTGGTAGGGTTTGCACGGCGCGCTGGCCAGAGAGCCGATGGACCTTGCCATCGAAGCGGCGCGGGAAGCCGGCGCCCGCGGCGAGGTGCCGGTGGGCGCCGTGGTAATCGGGCCGGACGGCGCCGTGCTGGCGGTGCGCGGCAACGCGGTGGAAGCCGGGCACGACGCCGCAGCCCATGCGGAACTGCTGGCCATGCGGCAGGCGGCGGCGCTTCTGGGCTCGGCGCGGCTGGCGGGGTGCGATCTGTATGCAACGCTGGAGCCGTGCCCGATGTGCGCGGCCGCGGCGGCGCTGTTCCGGGTGCGCCGGCTGGTGTTCGGCGCCTACGATCCGAAAGGCGGCGGCGTGGAGCACGGGCCGCGCGTGTTCGCAACGTCGCCGCACCTGCACCGGCCGGAGGTGGTGGGCGGGTTGCGCGAGGCCGAATGCGCGGCGCTGCTGCGAGGGTTTTTCCGGGAGCGGCGGTAAGATTTTGACGTTCGCTGCAACCCGGCCATGCGAATTGCAGTTTCGGGCCGATTTGTGCAATCCGCGACCCGCAGCCGACATCTTGGCCGCGATACGGCGCGTCACCATCTGCCGCCGTCATGCAACAGACAGTGGCGCCAGACCCGGTAGGCTGGCACGGTACTACCATCCTCTGCGTGCGTCACGCGGGACAGGTGGCCATGGCTGGGGACGGTCAGGTGACCATGGGACAGACCGTGGTGAAGGGCAACGCGCGCAAGGTGCGGCGGATCGGGCCGGACGGGGCGGTGATTACCGGCTTCGCAGGCGCCACGGCCGATGCGTTCACGCTGCTGGAACGGCTGGAGTCGAAGCTGGAGCGGTTTCCCAACCAGCTCGAACGGGCCTGCGTGGAGCTGGCCAAGGATTGGCGCATGGACCGCTATCTGCGCCGGCTGGAGGCGATGATGGCGGTGGCCGATCGCGAGCGCAGCTTCACCCTCACCGGCAACGGCGACGTGCTGGAACCCGAGGATGGCGTGATCGCGATCGGCTCGGGCGGCAACTACGCACTGGCGGCGGCACGCGCGCTCACCGGTGTTGCGGGAATGACGGCGGAGCAGATCGCTCGCCGGAGCTTGGAGATCGCGGCGGATATCTGCGTGTTCACGAACCGCTCGATTGTTGTGGAGACGCTGTGATGGATGCGACACCGAATCTGATGGCAACGGCGGGCGGCGACATGAACCCGCGCGAGATCGTCGCCGAGCTCGACCGTTTCATCGTCGGCCAGACGGACGCGAAGCGCGCGGTGGCGATCGCGCTGCGCAACCGCTGGCGCCGCGCGCAACTGCCCGATGGCATGCGCGAGGAAGTGGTGCCGAAGAACATCCTGATGATCGGCCCCACCGGCTGCGGCAAAACCGAGATTGCGCGGCGGCTCGCGAAGCTGGCGCAGGCGCCGTTCCTGAAGGTGGAGGCAACCAAGTTCACGGAAGTGGGCTACGTCGGCCGCGATGTGGACAGCATCGTGCGCGACCTCGTGGAAGTGAGCCTGAACATGCGGCGCGACGTGAGCCGGCGCGAGGTGCGGGCGCGCGCGGAAATTCTGGCCGAGGAACGGCTGGTGGAAGCGCTGGTGGGCGCCAGCGCCAGCGCCGATACCAAGAGTAAGTTCCGGCGGATGCTGCGCAGCGGCGAACTCGAAGACAAGGACGTGGAGGTGTCGCTCACCGACACATCGGGCAACGCGATCGGCGCGATCGACATTCCGGGCGTGCCTTCGGGCCAGATGATCAATCTTGGCGAGATGATGCGCGGCATGATGGGCGGCCGGCAGCAGCAGAAGCGGCTGCGTGTGAGCGATGCGCGGCCGCTGCTGCAAAAGGAGGAAGCCGACAAGCTCGTGGACAACGAGAAGCTCACGCGCGAGGCGGTGCAGCACGCGGAAGAGAACGGCATCGTGTTCCTCGACGAAATCGACAAGGTGGCGCGCGCCAGCGAAGGCATGGTGCGCGGCGGCGATGTGAGCCGCGAGGGCGTGCAGCGCGACCTGCTGCCGCTCATCGAGGGCACCACGGTTTCCACCAAATACGGGCCGGTGAAGACCGATCATATCCTGTTCATCGCCTCCGGTGCGTTCCATCTGGCGAAGCCGGCCGATCTGCTGCCGGAATTGCAAGGCCGACTGCCGATCCGCGTGGAGCTGGCGCCGCTTTCCCGCGCCGATCTGCGACGGATACTTACTGAGCCGGAACATTCTCTGCTGAAGCAGTATTCGGCGCTGCTGGGCACGGAGCAGGTGGCACTCGAGTTCGCCGAGGACGCGGTGGATGCGCTGGCGGAACTGGCCTCCGACATCAACGACCGCGTGGAGAACATCGGCGCACGGCGGCTGGCGACGGTGCTGGAAAAGCTGCTGGAGGATATCAGCTTCACGGCGAGCGACCGGGGTGGCGAGACCGTGATCGTGGATGCGGCCTATGTGAACGAGCGCGTGGCGCCGCTGGCGCGCAAGGGCGATTTGAGCCGGTTTATTTTGTGACAGGTGAAGGCTGGGGTTCTGCGGGGGCCGCAAGGCTCCGCTCTACGCCACTTAGGGATCTGATCAACAAATACGGGCTGCACACGAAGCGCAGCCTGGGCCAGCATTTTCTGCTCGACGAAAATCTGATCGCGAAGATTGCGCGGCAGGCGGGCGATCTGGCCGGCCGGCATGTCATCGAAATCGGGCCCGGGCCGGGCGGGCTGACGCGCGCGCTGCTGGCCACGAATGCCGCCAGCGTCACCGCGATCGAAATCGATCCGCGCGCCGCCGCCGCCATCCGCGAACTGGAAGCGGCGCATTTTGGGCGGCTCCGCCTGGTCGAAGGCGATGCGCTGGCGATGGATGCGGCGACGCTGACGCCCGCCCCGCGGCAGATCGTCGCCAACCTGCCGTATAATGTGGGCTCGCCGCTGCTGGTTCGCTGGTTGAAACAGGCGGCTTCGTTCGAGCGGCTGACGCTGATGTTTCAGGCGGAGGTGGCGGAGCGGATTTGCGCCGCGCCGGGCACGCCGGATTATGGCCGGCTTTCGGTGCTGGCGCAGGCGACGTGCAGCGCTTGCGTGGCGATGCGGGTGCCACCGGAGGCGTTCTGGCCACCGCCGCAGGTTCATTCCGCGGTGATAAGCCTTGTGCCGCACCGGGAACAACCGGCGCCGGCGTTGCTCGCGAGCCTGGAGCGGCTGACGGCGGCGGCGTTCGGCCAGCGGCGGAAGATGCTGCGCGGTTCGCTGCGCGGGCAGGGGGGCGAAAGCTTGCTGAAGAGCGCCGGCATCGAGCCCTCGCGGCGCGCGGAGACGCTGTCGATTTCCGAGTTTCTGGCGCTGGCCGGGCGAGTG
>CAXUEX010000067.1:0-14492 GCA_964250215.1 uncultured Acetobacteraceae bacterium
CCCCCCCCCCCCCCCCCCCCCGCCGCACCCGCCGCCCCGCCACCTGCAATTCGCTCGAACCCGGCAGCCGCACCGCGCCGGCCAGACGCTGCGCCGCCGCCAGGAAATTCTCCACATCGTTCTGCGTCTGCAACCCGATCAGGTCGGCCCCCAGCAGATCCCGCACCAGCGCCCCGGCCTGCGGCACGCTGCACAGCATGTCGGGCGAGGGAAACGGAATGTGCAGAAAGAAGCCGATCGGCGAATCCACGCCGCGCGCCCGCAATATCGCCGGCATCGCCATCAGATGATAATCGTGAATCCAGATCAGATCGCCGGCCCGCAGCAGCGGCAGCAGCGTCTCCGCCATGCGCTGGTTCACGTCGCGATACACCTGCGCGCTGCGCCGGTCGAAACTCATGTTGTCCGGCATCGAATGCAGCAGCGGCCACAGCGTGCCGTTGGAAAAATCGTTGTAATACCGATCGTGTTCCTCGCGCGTCAGGTCGATCGTCGCATAGCGCACCGCGCCCACCTGCGCCGTCTGCACCGTGCGGCACGATCCCTCGCCGATATTGCCGCTCCAGCCGAACCAGATGCCGCCACGCTTGGCCATCACCCCATCCAGCGCCACAGCCAGCCCACCGGCCTGCACGGCGCCCTCGCGCGGCACCTGCACCCGGTTGGAAACAACGACGATGCGGTTCATCCACCCTCCAGCAGCGCCACCGGCAGCGCCGACAACGCGCGATCCAGTTCCAGCCGGGACCCCTCGACGGCTAACGCGCCATCCGTCAACGCGTTCATCCATCGCACCCCCGACAGGCCCCCCGGCAGCACCACCGCGGTACCCTGCCACGCCTCGGTATGTGGTAGATCATCCACCACAAGGCGCGCGACATGTTTTGAAATAATCGTGATCGAATGCGCCTCGCCGCAGCTCCGGGCGAACGCCAGGGCATGCTGGGCGAGCGGCCCCTCCACGGCAAGTTTCGTATAGAGGCCGCGCAGGAACAGCTCCGGCCGTCGCGTCCGCGCCTGCAGCGCCCGGTGCAGCACCGCCTGCTTCACCCGCCCGTCGCGCCACGCGCCCAGCAACGCCGCCGGCGCATCCCCCGCCGCCAGCGCCGCCTGCCGCGCCGAAAAATCCACCGGTCGCCGGTTGTCGGGATCGACGAGGGAAAAATCCCAGAACTCCGTCCCCTGATACAAGTCCGGAACACCGGGACACGTCGTGCGCAGCAGCACCTGCCCCAGGCTGCCCACCGCGCCTGCCGCCGCGATGCGCTGCACAAAGCCGTGCAGATCGGCCACCACCTGCGCCGGCCGCTCCGCATCCAGCGTCGCCGTCAGAAAATCCTGGCAAGCCTGCTCGTAAGCCTCGTCCGGCACCGCCCAGCCGGAATGCCGCTTCGCCTCGCGCAGCGCCTTCGTCTGCCACGCCGCCACGCGCTCGCGGAACGCCGCCAGCCCCTCCCGGTCGTCCGGCAGCAAATCCAGCGGCCAAGCGCCGATCAGCGTCTCATACAGCATGATCTCGTCCGCCGGGTCGGGCGCCGGGCCCCCCAGATCGCGCCGCAGCGACGCATTCAGCCGCATCCAGCGGTTCAGCGCCGCGTCCCATTCTTCGGGAATTTCGCTGATCGCCGCCAGCCGCGTCCGCGTGTCCTCGCCGCGCTTGTGGTCGTGCGTCGCGGTGGCCAGCAGCGCGCGTGGAAAATTCCTGCCCCGCGCCGCCGCCGCCGCATGTAACGCGCCGTCGCCGATCGCGAACTGCCCCGGGTCGCTGCCCACCTCGTTGCGCGAAAGCAACCGACCGTAGCGGTAGAACGCCGTGTCCTCCACCGATTTCGCCGCCGTCGGCGCCGAAAGCTGCTGAAACCGCACCATCGCCCGCAGCCATTCCCGACGTCGCGTCCCCGGCGGCACCTCGCGCAAGCCCTCGCCGGTCAACCAGCCGGCCAGCAATTCCAGCAGCGGCCGGTCCACCGCCCGCACGCTGCGCCGCGCCCCCGCCAGCGCCCGCTCCATCTCCCGCCGGTCCGCCGCCGAAAGCGCCCCCGCCCCGGCATAAATCCGGTAGGCATGAAAATGCACCAGCAGCTCCAGCAGCGTGCGCACGATGCCGGTCAGCGTGTAATCCCGCGTCGCCGGGCTGCGCCGCGCAATCCGGTGCAGCGCCACCGCCGTGTTGAACAGCTCGGAGGAAAGGCTCTCGGCCAAAATCTGCCGCCGCGCCGGCACGGTTTCGGCATCGAAATCGCCCGGCCGCCCGGTCCGCTCGCACCAGATGCGCGTAATCTCCGCCTCGCCCGCCGCATCGTGCAGCACCGCCGCCGCCTCCGCCATGAAATCGTAGCCGGTCGTGCCGTCCGTCAGCCATTCCCGCGGCAGCGACTCATACGTCGCGAGGATCTTCTCCACCCAGATCACCGGCGTCTCGTCGCGCAATCCTTCCGGCCGCAAAGCCCGCAAACTCTCCAGCCGCCGGCGCAATTTCCGGCAATAGCCGCGCGGATCGGCCAGCCCGTCCACGTGATCGATGCGCACCCCATCGATCAGCCCCTCTTCGTAGAGCGAAAATATCTTCGCGTGAATCGCATCGAAAACAAGCGGCAATTCGGCGCGGATGCCGGCAAGCTGGTTCACGTCGAAAAATCGCCGCCAGTTGATCTCGTCCGATGCCGCACGCCACCACGCCAGCCGGAAATTCTGCCGCTCCAACAATTGATGCAGCCGGTCGCGCCCCGCCGCATCGGCCGGATCGTACAGCGCCAGCGTCTCCGCGATCGCCGCCGCGTTCTCCGGCCGCTGCAATTCCTCGCGCGCCGCCGCCGCCGCTTCCCGCGCCGCCCGCGCCTCGCCCGGCAGATCGCCGAACGCCCGCGCCGTCGCTTCCAAAGGCCCGCCCTCGCGCAGCAGCACCGCCGCATAGTCGCGCGGCTGGATCGGAAACCGGTTGCCGTAATAATCCGCGAACAGCCTACCGTCCGCCGCATCGAATTTCAGCGTGATCTCGCCCGCCGCCAGCGCCTCGCCATAAGCGCGGCCCAGAAACGGCGCCAGCATCCGCCCGCGCTGCGTCGCATCCGGCGGGTCCCAGTCGATGTCGAAAAACGCCGCGTAAGGGCTCGCCCGCCCCCATTCCAGCACATCCAGCCACCACGCATTGTCGGCGCCGCCCACCCCCATGTGGTTCGGCACAATGTCCAGGATCAGCCCCATGCCGCGCGCCCGCAACGCCGCCACCAACCGCCGCAGCGCCGCCTCGCCACCCAGTTCCGGATCGATATGGTCCGGATCCACAACATCGTAGCCGTGCCGCGACCCCGGCCGCGACGTCAGCAGCGGCGACGCATAGACATGCGTGATCCCCAACCGGTCCAGATACGGCACCAGCGCCGCCGCCCGGTCCAACGGGAAATCCTTGTGAAACTGGAACCGTGCCGTAGCCAGCAACGCTTTCATGCAACCCCGATATCATTCGTTTATCGATCCGCCCCCGCGAAAGCGGGGGAGGGGGACCATGCGAAGCATGGGGGAGGGGCGAAGCCCGTCTTACCCATCTCGCAACAAAACCACTCAGCGGCCGCCCCGCGTCCGCCCGATCCGCTGCAAAACCTGCCGCCGCGCCGCGAATTCGCCCGGCAAATCCGCCGGCAGCCGCCGCCGCCAGTTCGGATGCTCGTCCGTGGTGTTCGGCAGGTTTGGCTGCTCAGCCAACCCCAGCACATCCTCGATGGGCAGGATCGCCAGCGCGCACGCCCCATCCGCCACGTGCACGCACGCCGCCGCCGCCACATCCTCGCCCCGGTCCTCCGCCGGCATCTCGCCCGCCGCCGCGCCGCTCGCCGTCATCGCGTGCCACAACCGCCCGCGATCTGTGCGGCGCTCATCCCGGTCGCCATCGCCCAGCGTGCCCAGCCGCTCGCGCCACGCCAGATCGCTGCCGCGCCACCACCCCGCCACGGTCGCCAGATCGTGCGTGCTCGTCATGCCCGCCGCCAGGCGGGTCCACTGCGCGGGCGGAACAAACGCCTGCTGCCGGTCGCGCTCGAACCACAGCACCCGCATGCCATGGATGCCGCGCGCCGCCAGCATGTCCTGAAACCCGTCCGGCACGGTCCCCAGATCCTCGGCCAGCACAACCGCCCGCTGCCGGAACGATTCCAGCGTCAGCAGCCGCAGCAGATCGGCCTCGGGATAGGCCAGATACGTGCCCTCCGCCGCACTCGCCCCCTCCGGCACCACCCAAAGCCGCCGCAGCCCCATCGCATGGTCGATCCGCACGCCGCCTGCATGTGCCAGCGAAACCCGCAGCATATCCAGGAACGCGGAAAATCCCCCCGCCCGCAGCCCGGCCGGCGAAAGCGCGGCCAGCCCCCAATTCTGACCAGCCTTCTGAAACAAATCCGGGGGCGCCCCGATCGACAGCGGCAGAATCTGCGAAGACTGCGACCAGGCCTGGCTGCCGCTCGCATCCACCCCCACCGCCAGATCGGCAATCAGCCCGATCGCCATGCCGGCATCGCGTGCCGCCGCCTGCGCCTGCTGCAAGCCCCGATCCGCCAGGAATTGCAGGAACGCATGAAAATCCACCTGCCGCCGGTAATCGCGGCAGAACGCCGCCACCTGCGGCCTCGCCGGATCGCGAAACGCCGATGGCCAGCACCGCCAATCCCAGAATTTCGCGCTTTGGCGATAGAAATACGCGTGCAGCGCCTCGAACTGCGCGTGCCGCTCCAGCGCCTCGCCGCGCGCCTGCCGGAATGCGTGGAAATCCTCCATCAGCTCGCCATCCGCCCGCGCCGCGGCGAAGATCGACCGCATGCGATCCAACCGCGCCGAAGCCGCTTCCGGCCAATCCACCAGCGCCGAAGCCTCCAGTGCCGCCGCCCGCTCCGCCCAGCCCGGTTCGGCACCATCGTCCACCGCGCAATGCAGCACGTTCAGCGCCACCCGGCTCGACGGCGCGTAGGGACCAAAACGATCCGGATCAGCACTAAATTGCGCGTGCACCGGGCTGATCGCCACCGCCTGCGCGCCGTATCCGCCCGCCAGCCGCGCGAAATCCGCCAGCGCCGCAAAATCGCCGATCCCCGCATCGCCGGCGCGCCGCAAGCCATAAAGCTGCACCGCGATCCCCCAGGCCCGGCCGCCCGGCACCAGCTCCGCCAACGTGCAGCCGCTCGGCGGCGCCACCGCCAAGGTGCAGGGTGTGCGCCCCAGAACCAGCGAATGATAGCCGGCCTCCAGTATCGCCGGGATCGTGCAGCCATCGGGAGCTTCCGTGGCCGTTCCCTCGAAGCGCCGGCCGTCCTCCAGCACCAGTTCGTATTTCGCCGCCGCCGCCGGCAGAAAAACCGGCCGCGCTACGTCCGCCGTCACCAGCGGCGGCAATTTCGGCCGCTCCGCCGCATTGCCGAGCGCCCCCAGCACCGCCTGCAAGGTCGGCACGCCCACCGCGTGCCGCTCGCCGAAGATGTCGAACCAGAATGTTGCGACACCCAACTGCCGCGCCCGCTCTCGCAACTCGTCGTCGTTCATGCGGTCATTCCGGGCCGCTTATGAAGGCGGCCGTGCAATACCCCGGCAACCAACCCGCATCCATCGGCCCACTCGCGAAAATCATCCCGGCCGGCGCCGCGAAATCCACCGCAGCCGCGCCCAGATTGGCCGCCAGCGTCAGCCGCCTGCCATCGCCGAGCCGCCAAGCGGCCCGCACCGCCGTCGCGCCGATCGCTTCGGCCCCCAGGCTCCGGCATCCCACAATCCCCGGCACCACAAGCGCGTGCCGCAATCGCAACAATTCGGCATGCAAATCCCGCATCTCGCCCGCATCGCCCACCGCCACGCGCGACGCCTCGAACGTCGCCGCATCGTTCGGATCTGGGATCCGCGCCCGCCGCGCCGCGTCCTGAAACGCCGCGAAATGGCTGAATTCCCGCCGCCGCCCCTCGCGCACCAGCGCCGCCAGCTCCGGATTGTGATTGGTAAAGAACAGGAACGGCCGCGCCGTCCCGCTTTCTTCGCCCATGAACAGCAGCGGCACGAACGGCGAGAGCAGCAGCAGCGCCGCCGCCGCCCGCACGCCCGCCGCAGGCGCCAGCGCCAGCAGCCGCTCGCCCATCGCCCGGTTGCCGATCTGATCGTGGTTCTGCAGGCAGATCACGAACGCCGTCGTCGGCAGATGCGCCGAAGGCTCGCCGCGCGCGCCATGATGCGGCGTCGTCTCGCCCTGATACACAAACCCCTCGGCGAGCGCCCGCGCCAATTGCCGCGCCGGATCCTGATAGCCGGCGTAATACCCTTCGTTCTCGCCGGTCAGCAGCACGTGCACGCAATGGTGCCAGTCGTCGCTCCATTGCGCATCGAACCCCGGCGCATCCGGTCCCTGGCGCAGCAGCGAAGCCCGGTTGCCCTCATGCTCCAGCACCAGGTGCACGTCCCGGTCCACGCCTGCCCGCAATGAAGCCGCCAGCACCGGCAAGAAATCCTGTGGCGAAATCGCATGCACCGCATCGAAGCGCAGCCCGTCGAACCGGTATTCCACCAGCCACATCAACGCATTGTCGATGAAATACTGCCGCACTTCCTGTCGAGTGAAATCGATCGCCGCGCCCCAGGGCGTATGCACCTCGGGATCGAAGAATGGCTTTGCATACACATGCAGATACGCGCCATCCGGCCCAAAATGGTTGTACACCACGTCCAGCAGCACCATCAGCCCCAGCCCGTGCGCCGCATCCACCAGCCGCTTCAGTTCCGCCGGCGTTCCATAAGCCTCGTCCGGCGCATACGGCAGCACGCCATCATACCCCCAGTTCCGCCGCCCCGGAAAATCCGCCACCGGCATCAGCTCGATGGTCGTGATCCCCAGCGCCGCCAGCTCCGGCAGCATGGCCCGCACTCCGTCGAACCCGCCCACCAGCCCCACATGCACTTCGTAGATCACCGCCTCGTGCCAAGGCCGGTTCCGCCAATCGTCGTGCTCCCAAGCATAGTCGGGATCGACGAGCACGCTCCACCCGTGCACATCGCCATCCTGCGCCCGCGAAGCCGGATCCGGCACCGCCAACCCATCGGGCAGCACGAACCGATACCGTGACCCCGCGCGCGCTTCCGTTTTTACTTCGAACCAACCATCCGCCGCCAGCGGCATCGCTACCGACCGCTCTCCCACCTCCAGCGTCACGCCGTCCACGGAAGGCGCCCACAACCGGAACAACACTCCGCCATCCGCCAGGATTTCCGGCCCGAACCTCATCGTCCCGGCGCGACGAGCGGAACCGCTCACCCGCAACTCAGCAAAATCGTCGCCAGCGGCGGCAAAGTCAGCGAAACCGATCGGTCGAACCCGTGCGCCGCCAGATCCGCGGCATCCACGCCGCCATTGTTGCCCACATTGGATCCGCCATACACCGCGGCGTCGGAATTCAGCACCTCGCGCCACCGCCCGCGCAGCGGCACGCCCACGCGGTAATCGAAGCGCGGCACTGGCGTGAAATTGCACACCGCCAGCACCGGCGCCACGCCCTCGCCGCCAAACCGCAGATACGCCACCACGCTCTGCGCCGCATCCTCCAGCACCACCCAGCGAAACCCGTCCGGCACCGCGTCCATTTGGTGCAGCGCCGGCAGGTCGCGATACGCGGCATTCAAATCCCGCAACCAATGCTGCACGCCCCGGTGCCGCGCCTCATCCAGCAAAAACCAGTCGAGCCCTCGGTCGTGGTTCCACTCGCGCCATTGCGCAAACTCGCTGCCCATGAACAGCAGCTTCTTGCCCGGATGCGTCCACATGAACCCAAGATACGCGCGCAGATTGGCGAAACGCTGCCAATCGTCGCCCGGCATCTTCTCAATCAGCGAACCTTTGCCGTACACCACCTCGTCATGCGAAATCGGCAGCACGAACCGCTCGCTGAACGCATACACCAGCCCGAACGTCAGATTGCCGTGGTGATAACGCCGGTACACGGGGTTTTCCTGCATGTAATGCAGCGTGTCGTGCATCCACCCCATGTTCCACTTGTAATCGAACCCCAGCCCGCCTTCCGCCGGCGGCCGCGATACGTTCGGAAACGCCGTGGACTCCTCGGCAATCAGCTTGGCACCCGGAATGCGCGCCTGCACCGCGCGCGAAAGCTCGTGGAAAAACTCAATGGCTTCCAGGTTTTCCCGGCCGCCATATTGGTTCGGCACCCATTCGCCCGCCGGCCGGCTGTAATCCCTGTACAGCATCGATGCCACCGCATCCACGCGCAGCGCATCCACATGGTAATGCTCCAGCCAGAACAGCGCGCTGCCGATCAGGAAGCTGCGCACCTCGTTCCGTCCATGGTTGAAAATGAACGTGTTCCAGTCTCGGTGAAACCCTTCCTTCGGATCCTCGTGCTCGTACAACGGCGTGCCGTCGAACCGCGCCAGCCCGTGCGCATCGGTCGGAAAATGCGCCGGCACCCAGTCCAGGATCACGCCGATCCCCGCCGCGTGGCAGCGGTCCACGAAATGCGCGAAATCCCCCGGCGGCCCCAGCCGCGCCGTCGGCGCAAATTGCGCAAGCGGCTGATAGCCCCACGAACCGCCGAATGGATGTTCCATGATCGGCATCAGCTCGATATGCGTAAAGCCCATGCGCTGCACATACGGCACCAGCTTCTCGGCCAGTTGATGCCAGCCGCCGCCATCGCCCAGCCACGAGGTCGCATGAACTTCGTAGATCGAAATCGGCGCATCCTCGGCTTGCGCCGCTGCCCGCCGCGCCAGCCATTCGGCATCGCCCCATGCCGGCTCTTGCGGATCGGCCACCACCGATGCGGTGCGCGGCGGGCATTCCGTCGCCCACGCCACCGGATCGGCCTTCAGCGGCAGCAACTCGCCGCCCGGTCCCAGCAGCTCGTATTTATACACCGTTCCGGCGCCGATCCCCGGCACGAAAATCTCCCATACGCCCGGCCCGGCGCGCCGCCGCATCGGATGCCGCCGCCCGTCCCAGTGATTGAAATCCCCCACCACGGAGACCCGCGACGCATTCGGCGCCCACACCGCGAAGCGCACGCCGCACACGCCCTCCATCTCCGCCACATGCGCGCCCATGATGCGCGCAAAATCGCGGTGCCTTCCTTCGGCCAGAAGATAGATGTCGATCTCGCCCAGGATCGGCGGAAACCGGTACGCATCCTCAATATCGCGCACCGCCCCGCGCTCGTGGATGCGCAAGCGATACGATGAACCGCCCTCCACACCGCCCGACCAGAACCCCGCCGGATGCGTGCACGAAAGCCTCCCCAGCACCGCGCCGGTGTCGTGCGAAACCACCTCCACGGCATCCGCATCCGGCACGAACGCGCGCACCACCCGCGCGCCTTCGCACGCATGCGGGCCCAGCACCGCGAACGGATCGCCGTGCCGACCCTGCACCAGCGCTTCGATCGCAGCGCCGTCCAGCGCGTCATGCGGCATCGCGTCCATGCTATCCTCCCGCCTCGCCAGCCGGCAGCAGCCGCTCCGCCAGCCGCGCCATGCCCGAAAGCGGAATCCCGATCCAGTCCGGCCGGTTCGCCGCCTCGTAGCGAATTTCGTAAGCCGCTTTCTCCAGCAGGAACAAATCCAGCAGCAGCGGCTCGGCCAACTCCGTCACAAACCGCTCCGGCGCCGCGCCCAGCACGCTGCGATACCCGTCCAGGAATGCCCGCGTCGCGCCGCTGCGGAATTTCTCCAGCAATTTCGCCCGCCGTTCCGAAGCACGATCCGATTCCGCCTGCCGCACCGATCGCGCCTGCGCCGCCGCGTAATCGAAACTCCGCAACAATCCCGCCACGTCGCGCAGCGCGCAGGATTTCGCCCGCCGCTCCGCCATGCTCTTGGCCGGTTCACCCTCGAAATCGATGATCACGGCATCGCCCTGGCTCACCAGCACCTGGCCCAGGTGGAAGTCGCCATGCACCCGAATCTGCATCACGCCGTCCCCGGCCTGCTGCGCCAATCGCCGCGCCGCCGCGCCCAATGCCTCGGCCTGCTGCACGAACGCCGCCGCCTGCGCCCGACAAGCCTCGTCGTGCCATTCCTGCACCCGGCCCAGCGCCTGCACCGCCTGCGCAATCTGCGCCACCGCGCCCTCCGCCCAGGCCGCGCGCACCGCCGCATCCGCCGGCTCCGGCGCGAAATCCGCATCGCGCGTCTCGGCCGCCAACACAAGGTGCATTTCGCACAGCCGCCGCCCGATCGCACCCGCGAACTCGAAATACCCCGCCAACTGGTCCTGCGCGCCCTCGCGATCGTTCGCGCCACCCGTCTCCGCCGCCGCGCGCGCCAGATAATCCAGCGTCCAGCCCCACGCATCGCCCTGGTTGCGCACAAATTCCTGCGCCAGCAGCACCGTATGCGGCACGCCCGCCGCGTCGATGCGCACCACCTCGCCCAGCAGCCGCGCAATGTTGGCAAACCCACGCCCGGTCAGATAGCCGGTCATCTCGGCCTCCGGATGCACGCCGGCCAGCACCTTGCGCACAATCTTCAGCACCACTTCTTCGCCCACGATCAGCGAGCTGTTCGATTGTTCCGCCGAAAGCCGCTGAATTTCCGCGTCCGCCGGCAATTCCAGCGCCGTGAACAAGGGCGTCGGCCGGAACTCCATCCGGCCGCCGGAAAATTCCGCGCGCCGGCTCTCGCGCAGCCCCGCCAGCATCTCGCGCGTGAACGCATCCAGCGCAAACGCGTCGGTCAGATACGCCACGTCCGGGCCCCGCCGCACCCGGCACAACGCAAGCTGCGCCGGCATCGCCCCGCTCACCTCTTCCTCGCTGAAAATCCCCAGCGGCAGCGAATAATTCTCCGTCCGGTCGCCCAGCCGCGCCTCGATCTCGGTGAACAGCGTCGCGCCGATGCCGTGGCCGAATTTCACGCCATAAGCGATATGCGTGCCCAGCAGCGTCTCGCCCTTCGCGCCGAACCAGCGCCGCTTCTGCAAATACGCCGGCAGCGCCTCGCGTTCCAGCAGAAACCGGCCCACCGGTTCCAGCACTTCCTCCAACTGCCGCCGCACCACGATCGTCGCATAATCCGGCAGCGGCTCCGGCGCCGCGCTGTGCCACGAAGGCAGCACCGCCTCGGTCGCCAGCAGAAACCAATAGAACGCGTACGGCGGCAGCGTCAGCAGATACGGCAACTGCCCCACCGGCGGAAACACCGATCCGCCCACGATATCCACCGGAATCCGTCCCGCAAAAGCCGCCAGATCCAGCTCCACCGCCTGTGCCGTGCGCGAAAGATTATGCACGCACATCAGCGTCTCGTCGCTGCCATCGGCATATTCGCGCAGGTAGATCAGCACCTTGCGATTGCCGGGATACAAAAACCGCAGCGTGCCCCGGCCGAACGCCGGATGCCGACGCCGCACCGCCAGCATCGTCCGCATCCAGTTCAGCAGCGAATGCGGGTCGCGCGCCTGCGCCTCCACGTTCACCGCCTGGAACCCATAGATCGGGTCCATGATCGGCGGCAAAACCAGCGCTGCCGGATCGGCGCGCGAAAACCCGCCATTGCGGTCCACCGACCAATGCATCGGCGTCCGCACCCCGTCGCGGTCGCCCAGATGGATGTTGTCGCCCATGCCGATTTCGTCACCGTAATAGATCACCGGCGTGCCCGGCATCGAAAGCAGCAGCGAATTCATCAGCTCGATGCGCCGCCGGTCGCGCTCCAGCAGCGGCGCTAGCCGCCGGCGGATGCCCAGATTGAGCCGCGCCCGCCGGTCCGCCGCATAGGTCTGCCACAGATAGTCGCGCTCGGCGCTGGTCACCATCTCCAGCGTCAGCTCGTCGTGGTTGCGCAGAAAAATCGCCCACTGGCAGTTCTTCGGAATCTCGGGCGTCTGCCGCAGAATGTCGGTGATCGGAAACCGGTCCTCCCGCGCGATCGCCATGTACATCCGCGGCATCAGCGGAAAATGAAAGCTCATATGGCATTCGTCGCCTTCGCCGAAATACTGCTGCGCGTCCTCCGGCCACTGGTTGGCCTCCGCCAGCAGCATCCGCCCCGGCGCGTGCAAATCCATCTCCGCCCGGATCCGCTTCAGGATTGCATGTGTCTCCGGCAGGTTCTCGTTGTTCGTCCCCTCGCGCTCCACCAAATACGGCACCGCATCCAGTCGCAGCCCGTCCACGCCCATGTCCAGCCAGAAGCGCATCACCGAAAGCACTTCCTCCACCACCGCCGGATTGTCGAAATTCAGGTCCGGCTGGTGCGAATAGAACCGGTGCCAGTAATAGGCGTGCGCCTCCTCATCCCAAGTCCAGTTCGATTTCTCGGTATCGATGAAGATGATGCGCGTATCGGCATACTTGTCGTCGTCATCCGACCAGACATAAAAATCCCGCTCCGCCGACCCCGCCGGGCTGCGGCGCGCCCGTTGGAACCAAGGGTGCTGGTCGCTGGTGTGATTGATCACCAGTTCGGTGATCACGCGCAAATGACGCGCATGTGCCGCCTCGATGAACCGCCGTACATCGGCCAACGTGCCGTAATCCGGATGCACGCCGCGGTAATCGGCAATGTCGTAGCCATCGTCCCGCCGCGGCGAGGGATAGAACGGCAGCATCCATATCGCCGTCACCCCCAGCTCGGCGATGTAGTCCAGCTTCTCGATGAGCCCCTGGAAATCCCCCACGCCGTCGTTGTTGGCATCAAAGAACGACTTCAGATGCAGCTGGTAAACTACCGCGTCCTTGTACCAGCTCGGGTCCATCGCCAGCACCGCCGCATCGGGCGCGGCCTCGCTATCCACGGGCCACCGCCGGGCGCACGCGCCACAGCCGGAACGGCCGCTCGGGGGTCAGGGTCAGGCGCTGGTCTCGGCCGCGCCAGGTGAAGCTCTCGCCGGTCATCAAATCCTCCGCGGCAACGGCGGCATCGTCGGGGAGTTGCCAGCGCCAGGTCGGCACCTCGAAGGTCGCCGAAGCCTCGCCGTGCGGATCCAGGCTAACCGCCACCAAAACCACGTTGGCCCGGTCCGGCGTGGATTTTTCGTAATACAGCACCGCGTCGTTCCCGGCGGTCAGGAACGTCACCCCCAGATGCGTCTGCAGCGCCGGATTGCGCGTCCGCGCCCGGTTCAGCGCCGCCACCTCCGCCACGATGTTCCCCGGCCGCGCCCAGTTCCATTGCCGAAGCTGGTATTTCTCGCTGTCCAGATACTCCTCCCGCCCCGGCAGCGCCGCCGCCTCGCACAGCTCGAAACCGTTATACACGCCCCACAGCCCCGAAAGGGTCGCCGCCAGCGCCGCCCGGATCAAAAACCCCGGCCGCCCCGATTGTTGCAGAAACACCGGATTGATGTCCGGCGTGTTGACAAAGAAATGCGGCCGGAAAAATTCCCGCGCCGGGCCGTCCGCCAACTCGACAAGGTATTCGGTCAGCTCCGCCTTCGTGTTCCGCCACGTGAAATACGTGTAGCTCTGCGAAAACCCGATCTTCGCCAGATGCTGCATGATCTTCGGCCGCGTGAACGCCTCGGCCAGGAAAATCGCCTCGGGATAGCGCGCCTGCGTCTCGGCGATCAGCCATTCCCAGAACGGAAACGGCTTGGTGTGCGGATTGTCCACGCGGAAAATCCGCACGTCATGGCCGCACCAGAACAGCACCACGCGCAACAGCTCCAGCCACAACCCCGGCACCGCATCGGCCGCGTAGAAATCCACGTTCACGATGTCCTGGTATTTCTTCGGCGGATTCTCGGCGTATTTTATGCTGCCGTCCGGCCGCCAGTCGAACCAGCCCTTGTGCTGCTTCAGCCAAGGATGGTCCGGCGCGCATTGCACCGCGAAATCCAGCGCAATCTCCAGCCCGTGCTTCGCCGCTTCCCGCCGCAGCGCCGCGAAATCCTCGAAACTGCCCAACTCCGGATGCAGCGCATCGTGCCCGCCTTCCGCCGCGCCGATCGCATACGGGCTGCCCGGATCGTCCGGCCCCGGTTCCAGCGAATTGTTCGGCCCCTTGCGATTGACCCGCCCGATCGGATGCACCGGCGGAAAATACAGCACGTCGAACCCCATCGCAGCGATGCGCGGCAGATGCCGGATCACGTCGCGGAAAGTCCCGTGCCGTCGCGGATCGTCGGAAAGCGACCGTGGAAACACCTCGTACCAGCTCGCAAACCGCGCGCCGATCCGCTCCGCCAGCACCGGCAATATCGGCCCTTCCACCCGATGCGGCCGCGCATCCGCCTCCGCCATCAGCACCCGCACCGGCGCCGACAGCAGCGTCTCGCGCTTCGCGTCCGCCGTGGCCCCCGCCAATGTCGCCAGCACATCGCGCAGCGCGCTCGATCGCCGAGCAGCCTCGCGGATCAGCGCCTCGCCCTCGATCAGTTCCAGGCTCGTATCCACCCCGGCATGGTGCTTCTTGCCCACCTCGTCGCGCCAGGTCTCCCAGCGGTCGCGCCAGGCCACCACGCGGTATTCGTATCGCCCCACCGCGCCGGTCGGAAATTCCCCCTCCCACCGGTCGTTGCC
>CAXUEX010000068.1:0-14270 GCA_964250215.1 uncultured Acetobacteraceae bacterium
GTTGCGCTGGGCCGCGCCGAGGCGGTCGCCGCGGCGTGCAGCAGCCCGGAGGCGTTGCGGCAAGCGCTGGCCGGCTTCACCGACTGCCCGCTCGCCGCCACCGCCACCAATATGGTGTTCGCGGACGGCAATCCCGAAGCCGGCCTGGTGTTCGTCGGCGAGGCGCCTGGCGAGGCGGAGGATCTTGCGGGCCGGCCATTCGTGGGCCCGAGCGGCCGCTTTCTCGACAGGATGCTCGCCTCGATCGGGATCGACCGCACGCGCGCCCTGATCACTAACCTGGTTCCCTGGCGGCCGCCCGGCAACCGTGCGCCCACCGACGCGGAAGTGCTGATGTGCTTGCCTTTCTTGCGCCGCCACCTGGCGCTGCTGCGGCCAAGCATCGTCGTCACCCTCGGCAAGCTTTCCACCGAGGCGCTCAGTGGCAGCACCGCCGGCATTCTGCGGCTGCGCGGCACGTGGCGCGACCTGCATCTGGAGGGGGCGCCGCCGGTGCGCCACCTGCCGATGCTGCATCCGGCCTACTTGCTGCGGACACCAACAAAGAAGAGTATGGCTTGGACAGACTTGTTGAACCTTCGCGAAGCGCTGGACCAACAGTTCGGCAAGTAGAACCAGGTCTGTATTAACGGCTTGATCCTATGGATTTTCGGCGTGATTGTGGCCGCATTGTGGCAGGCGCACGAAATGTTCAATTTGCGCCCGCGCTCACGCGGTGTTAACGGCCTCGACTTATGCGAGGGATATCCTTCTCTCGCCTGGTCGCCGCCCGCGCCGTTTTGGCGGGTGCGCTCATCGCCGGGGCCCCGCTGCGGCCCGCCTTCAGCCGAGCCGACCAGGCGCCCAGCCCCGACGAAACCGCGCTCGCCGTGCCCCGGGTGCAGCTTCCGGCCGGCCGGAGTGCGCTCGGGCTACCGCAGCCGCTGTCCGCCGGCGAGGCCTCGCGAGTACGCCGCATCCTGGCCTGGCAACGCGACGGTGATGACCGGACGGCGATCGCGGAAACCGCGCGGCTTACCGATGAAACGCTGCTGCCCGGCATCGTCGCGGATCGGCTGCTGCGCGCTCGCCGGCCATCCGGGCCAGCCCTGGAGGATTGGCTACGGCGCTACCCGGGCCAGCCGGACGCAGCCGCCATCCGCGCCGTGCTCTCCGGTGCCCTGCCGAAGGGCGCCGTGTTGTCCGCTCCGCCCGCCATCGCTGCGCTGGCGCGTGCCGGCGCCGTTGCCGGGAACACCGATTGTCCGGCGCGCAAGGCTTTCATCCGGCTTCGAGATGCGGCCGCCTACCGCCTTGGCGTGGCGGCTTGGCGGCGATCGAGTTCCCGCGATGCGGGCGCCGCCTATGTCGCCGGGCTGGCTGCCTGGCGGCAGGACCACATTGCCAACGCGCAAACCATGTTCGAGGCCGCGGCGACCGCCCAGGATGCCGCGCCCGCCACCCGCGCCGCTGCCGGCTTCTGGGCGGCGCGCGCGCATCTGCTCCAGGGCGACGCGTTCGGGTGGCTGCCATGGATGCGACTTGCTGCGGGCCTGCCGCAGGCGCTGCACGGCCGCCTGGCCCGCCACATGCTGGCGTTGGATGATTCGCGGCCCGCGCCGCCCCCTGCCCGTATTGCGGGCGAAGCCGATATCGAAGCCGTGGCCGCCGTGCCAGCCGGCCGCCGCGCCTTCGCCTGGCTGCAAGTGGGCGAGAAAGCCCGCGCCGAAGCCGAACTCCGTTCGCTCTGGCCTGAATTGCAGAACGACCCGGCGTTGGCGGACGCGGTGCTGCTGGTGAGCCAGGCGCTAGGCTTGCCCGATCTGCAGGCCGATTTGGCAAGCGCGATGGATGCTGCCGTTCCTGGCGCGCAACTACCGCGACTTCGCCCCGCGGGCGGTTTCCTGCTCAGCCCGGCCCTGGTCTACGCGGTGGCCCGCGTGGAATCCAATTTCGATCCCGGCGCGGGCTCGGAGGCCGGCGCGCTTGGCCTGATGCAATTGCGCGATGCCGCCACCGCCGCGCTGTTCGTCCCAGGCGCCAATCTGCGCGATCCGGGCACCAACCTGAAGCTTGGCCAGCGCTATCTTGCCTATCTCAGCCGCCAGACCGCCGCAGGCGATGACCTGCTGCGCGTGCTCGCCGCCTACAACGCCGGCCCCGGCGCGCTGGCGGCGTGGAAGCTGCAAACGAACGACCCGCTGCTGTTCATCGAAGCGATCCCGAACGCCCAGACCCGGCATTACGTGCAGCAAACGCTCACCTATCTGTGGAGCTATGCCGCCCGTCTCCACCTGCCGTCGCCGAGCCTCACAGCGCTCGCCGATGGCGATTGGCCGCGCTTCTCCACCGAATTCGCCCGGCTGCGCTGAGCGGCGTTATACGTTTCGGCCGACGAACTGCTCCAGCCAGTGGATCGTGTAATCGCCGCGCTGGAAATCCGCATCTTCCACGATGCGCTGATGCAGCGGCAGCGTGGTGCGGATGCCGAGCACCGCGAATTCCTCCAGCGCGCGGCGCAGCCGGTTGATCGCCGCCTCGCGCGTCGGCGCATGCACGATCAGCTTCGCCACCATGCTGTCGTAATAGGGCGGCACCACGTAACCGGCATACAGCGCGGAATCCACGCGCACGCCCAAGCCCCCCGGCGCGTGGAATGCCTCAACACGGCCGGGCGTGGGCAGGAAAGTCTCCGGGTCTTCGGCGTTCACGCGGCATTCGATGGCATGGCCGGAAAACGTGATGTCAGGCTGCGCGTAGCCTAACGTTTCACCGGCCGCGATGCGAATTTGTTCCCTTACAAGATCGATGCCGCAGACCATCTCGGTCACCGGATGCTCCACCTGCAACCGCGTGTTCATTTCGATGAACGCGAACTGTCCGTCCTGATACAGGAACTCCAGCGTGCCGGCGTTGCGGTAGCCCAGCTCGCGCAAGGCCGCTGTCGCCGTGGCACCGATTGCATCGCGCTGCGCGGCATTCAGCGCCGGCGATCCCGCCTCTTCCAGCAGCTTCTGGTGTCGTCGTTGCAGGCTGCAGTCGCGCTCGCCGAAATGCACTACGCTGCCATGCGCATCGGCTAGGATCTGCAGCTCGATATGCCGTGGCCGGTCGAGATATTTCTCGAGATATACTTCATCGTTGCCGAAGGCCGACATCGCTTCCTGGCGTGCCAGCCGCCACGCATCGGCAAGCTCCGACGCGTCGCGCGCCACCTTCATGCCGCGACCGCCGCCACCCGCGCTCGCCTTGATCAGCACGGGGTAGCCGATGCGAGCCGCCACCTGCGTCGCCTCGCCCAGGTCGGGGAGTGCCGCGTCCGAGCCGGGCACCAGCGGCACGCCCAAGCGCGCCATCGCGCTCTTCGCCGTGATCTTGTCGCCCATCATTCGGATATGCGCGGGCGAAGGACCGATGAAGCTTACGCCGTGATCCTCCACCATTTCGGCGAAAGCGGCGTTCTCGGAAAGAAATCCATAACCGGGATGGATCGCATCGGCGCCCGTGACCACCGCGGCCGAGAGGATCGCGGCCATGTTCAGATAGCTGTCACGCGCAGCCGGCGGCCCGATGCACACGCTTTCATCGGCCAGCCGCACATGCATCGCTTCGGAATCGGCGGTGGAATGCACCGCCACGGTGGGAATGCCCAGTTCGCGGCACGCGCGCTGCACGCGCAGCGCGATCTCCCCCCGGTTCGCGATCAGGATTTTGCGGAACATCTCGGCCGAATCAGTCGATCACCATCAGCACTTCGCCGTATTCCACCGGCGCCCCGGAAGTCGCCAGCACGCGGCTGAGGGTGCCGGCGCGCGGCGCCTTGATCTGATTGTAGGTCTTCATTGCTTCGATGAGCATCAGCGTCTGGCCGGCGGTCACACTCGCGCCCAGGGCCACGAACGGGGTGGCGCCCGGCTCGGGCGAAAGATATGCGATCCCCACCATCGGGCTCTTCACGGCGCCAGGATGGTCGTCGAATTCGTCGGCATCGGGCACCGGCGCGGGGGTCAATCCGGCGGAAGCGGCTGCCAGCGGAGCAGCCACCGGCAGCGCCGCCTGCATCACGGCGGGCGCACGCACCACCCGGATGCGGCTGTCCTTCTCGGCGATCTCGATCTCGGTGAGCCCGGTATCCATCAGGATTTCCGCCAGCGCCCGAATCGCCGCCGCGTCCACGGGAAGCGTCATGGGTCCTCATCCAGCAGCATTTCTGCCAGCGCGGTGAGCGCCAGCCCATAGCCGCGAATGCCTAAGCCGCAGATCACCCCGTTGGCGGCGCGGGAGACCAGCGAGTGCCGGCGGAATCCCTCGCGCGCGTGGATGTTGGTGAGATGCACCTCGATAACGGGCAGCTCCGCCGCGAGCAGCGCATCCATCAGCGCCACCGAGGTATGGCTGTAACCGCCGGGGTTGATCACGATGCCCCGGGCGCGGTCGCGGCATTCCTGCACCCAGGTGATCAGCTCACCCTCGGCGTTGGTCTGCCGGAAATCGAGCGCGAGATCGAGCGCCTGCGCGGTTTCCACGCAGAGCGCCTCAAGGTCCTCAAGCGTCGCGGCCCCGTATAGCGCCGGCTCGCGGGAGCCGAGCATGTTCAGGTTCGGGCCGTTCAGAACAGCGATCAGCGGCGGCGGCATGAAGCGGCGGCGTTAGCACGCGCCGCCTGGGTCGCCTAGCAGGTCGGTTTTGGGATCGGCTCGCCTAGAACTGGTAGTGCACTCCGGTTAGCTTCTCGGAAATCGCCCAAAGCCGCTGCCAATCCTCGCGCTGTTTCGCCTGCGGCCAAATCCCGGCCAGCTTGGGGACGCCCCTGATCTCCATGAACCCGTCCGGCCCCCAGTATTGGCCGTTCCGTGCGTCGGGCATCGTCGCCGCATAAAGCCCCGGCAGCGCGCCTGCGGCAGCGCTCTGGAAAGCGAACGTGCCGGCCAGATTGAACAGCGTCACGACAACGGCCGGCATCTGCGTCGCCTGCATGAAGCCGGTCAGCGCCACGCCGGGATGCGCTGCCAGCGAGGCAAGCGGGCCGCCCGCCGCCTCCGCTCGCGCGGCCAGCTCCAGTGCGAACATCAGGTTGGCCAGCTTCGACTGTCCGTAGGCGTCCCGGCCCGTGTAGCCGCGCGCGAACTGTAGGTCGTCCCAGTTCATGCGGCCGCGCCGGTGGGCGATACTGGAAATGGTCACCACGCGGGGCGCCTCGGCGCGCAAGAGCACCGGAAGCAACAGCCCGCTGAGGGCGAAATGCCCCAGATGATTGGTGGCGAATTGCCGTTCAAACCCGTCTTCCGTCACCGCCCGCGTGGGCTGCAGCCCGAGCCCCGCGTTGTTGAGAAGCACGTTCACGCCCGGCAGATCGGCGGCTTGCGCCGCGAACTCGCGCACCGAGGCGAGGTTCGCCAAATCCAGCTTCCGCACCTCGAGGGTGGCGTTGGGGCAGGCGGACCGCAATTCGCGCGCTGACGCTTCGCCTTTTGCCGGGTCACGCACGGCCAGCACCACATGCCCACCCTTGGCCGCGAGCGCCCGCGCCGCTTCCAGCCCGATCCCGCTGGTCGCGCCGGTGATCACGGTGATCCGACCGGTCTGATCGGGAATCTGCGCAGCGGTCCAGGCGGCCATGTCGGGCTCCTCGGGTGGTGAACCGCAGGGCCTAGCAGAACGACGGCCGCACGGCACGGGCATCGATGCGATTCGTAACCGGCGGACCCGCCGCGCTAATATCCGCGCCTCGCCCCCGGGACTGCGATGGATCAGACGACCTGCGATGCTGTGGCGTTCGGACGTTTCCGGCTCGATCCGGCGCGCCGTGCATTGCTCGCGGACGGGCAACCGGTAACGCTCAGCTCGCGCGGCTTCGACATCCTCCAGCTTCTCGTGGAACACCGCGACCGGATCGTGACGAAGGATGAAATCCTCCGCCGCGTGTGGCGCGGCACGATTGTGGAAGAGAACAACCTCGCGGTGCAGATTTCCGCGCTGCGGCGTGCGCTGGCCGACGCCGGCGATGGCGCGGCGCTGATCGCCACCGTGCCGGGCCAAGGTTACCGCTTCGTGGGCCGGGTCGAAGCCCCCGCGCCGCCGCAAGCTGCGCCTTTGCCGGATGTGAACGCGGCACTGCCACCGGCCGCCGCGCCACCCCGCCGCTGGCCGCTGGCCGCGGCCAGCGCGGCATTCGCCGGCATTGCGGCGCTGGGTGCAATTCTCGTGCTGAACCGGGCGCCGAAACCGGCTCGGCCGCCAGCGCCGCCCCGGCTTTCCATCGCAGTGCTGCCGTTCCGTAATCTAGGAATAGACCGTAACGACGACTATCTCGCCGACGCGGTGAGCGACGATCTCACCACGGATCTTTCGCATATTCCCGGCAGCGTGGTGATTGCCCGCGAATCGGCGGATTCGTTCCGCGGCCGCGGGGTGCCCACGCCGGAAATTGGCCGGGCGCTGAACGTGCGCTATCTGCTGGAAGGCAGCGTGCGCGGCGCCGACGGGCAGTATTCGATCAATGCGCAGCTCATCGAGGCCGATACCGGCGCGCATCTTTGGGCTCAGCGCTTCGAGGTGCCGCGCGCCCGCGTCAGCGACACACAGAGTACGATCGTAGGCCAGATCGCGAGCGCGCTGAACGTGCAACTCGTCGATCTGGCCAGCCGCCATGCGGTTGCGGGCCCGGCCGGCGTGCTGGATCAGCTCTATCACGCCCGTTCCATCCTGGAGCGGTCGGATACCTACACCAGCATGACCACCGCGCAGGCCTTGTTGGAAAGAGCTCGTGCGCAGCAGCCGCAGAACGTCGATGTGCTGAGCGATCTCGGCCGCGTGCTGGTGCGCAAGGTAGACAGTTATTACGGCCCGGACCAGGACCGGGATCGCGCCGAGGCGCGCGAGGTGATCGCCGCCGCCGCGTCCCTCGCACCGGCCGATCCTGATGTGATGTCGGAACGGGCGTTTCTGCTGGCCGGGGATGGTGGTTGTGCCGAAGCACTGAAAGTTTTTCAGGCGGTGCTTGCCATGTATGGCAGCAGCGTGCTGGCTCGCTCGGGCCAAGCGCATTGCCTCACCGCGCTGGGGCGCAACGCCGACGCGGCGGAGGCGTGGCGCAAGCTGCTGCAGATCGACCCGTTCGGGCCCAGCAGCCAGGCACGCTATTATCAGCTTGGCCGCGCGCTGCTGTTTCTAGATCGTCCCGATGAAGCGCTGACCTGGCTCGAACGGTCGGAGATTGGCGACCAGCCGTTGGCGCGGGGAACGGGATCATCCGGGCGGCGAGAATGGGGACGGCTCTATCAGATTGCGGCGCTCGAGCTTTCGGGCAAGCAGGGCGAGGCGGAGCGCGCCTACCGCGCCTTTGATGCCATATGGCCGCACCGGACGACATGGCGTCTGGAAAGTGAAACAAATTCCGCTGAAGTGCGCGCCAGCCCGGCATTCCAGTCCATCCTGTCGGCACTGCGAAAAGCCGGTATGCCCGGATACGCCGACGAGCACGAAGATGAAAATGTTGCGGAAGCCGACGGGCCTCAGCCCGATCATCGTCCTTTCGATCCCACGCCCATTACGATTGCTGGCCAGCGCTTCATCGACACGGCGCAAGTGGCTTTACTCCGCCAACACGGGCGCGTATCGGTTCTCGACGTGGGGCGATGCGACAGTTCCGTCCCAGGCGCTATTCGGTGGCGGAATCCACCGCAGACCCCGCTCGATGCCGCCAGCGCAGGAAAAGTTCTGGCCAGCGACGCCGATCGGCTGCCCGGGCCGTTGATCGTGATGGGGGATGGCGCCTTCGGGTGGGACAGCTACAACTCCGCGCTGATTTTGTTGCGGTCAGGTTTCAAGAACGTTCAATGGTATCGCGGCGGCGAGGAGGCCTGGGCCCGCGCGAACCTGCCACACGAAGCGTGCAGCGACAGCTACTTGAAATAAAATGTTTGCCGGTGCGCGGCGTTTCCGCCATGCTGCCGCGGTGACAACGATGGCCTGAGGAGGACCAGCAGAATGTCCGACAATACCCCGACGCCGCCGCCTGACGGAACCGATGGCGGAGATCCGGGGAAACATGGCAAGAAGCAAAATGGCGAGGGTCCCTGGATCGTCTATCCGCTGCTGCCGGTGCCGCCGCACGTTCCCCAGATTGCCGATGACAACCAGCGCAAGGCGCTCGCGCTCGTGGAGCTGCGCTATGCCAGCGGGCTCGCCGGCTTGCTGAAAGAAAGTTACGACGCGCTGATAAAAATCATCGAGCCGGGCTGACCCAGCGGCTTGAATTCACGGCAGACGGGATACGGGGAGCCGGCGCTCCTGGATGAGAGGGGCGGGATGAACTGGCTTTCTTAGCCGGGAATGCCGTGCGCCGTATCCCGCATACACCGCGGCCCCGATCACCAGCCACACCGCCAGCCGCCACCAGGTGCCCTGCGCCAACGAGCCCATCAGCCAGAAGCAGCTCAACACGGCCAGAACCGGCGTAACCGGCATCAACGGGGTGCGGAACGGCCGGTGCGCATCCGGCATAGTGCGGCGCAGTATCAGCACGCCAGCCGAGACCACCGCGAACGCCAGCAACGTGCCGATCGAAACCAGATCACCCAGCAGATCGAGCGGAAACAGCCCGGCGAACAACGCCGCGCCGACGCCGGTGACGATGCTGCCGACATGCGGCGTGTTGAACCGCGGGTGCACGCGCGCGAACGACGCCGGCAAAAGCCCGTCCCGCCCCATGGCATAGAAAATCCGCACCTGGCCCAGCAGGGTGACGAGTAAAACCGAAACCAGCCCGAACACCGCCACGATGCTTACGCACCAGCGCGCCCAATCCAGCTTGTGGCCCTGCGCGCGCAACGCCTCGGCGATCGGATCGGCCACGTTCAGCGTGCGATAATCGGCGATGCCGGTCATGATCATGGCCACGCCGACATAGAGAACCACGCAGATCGCCAGCGAGAGCATCAGCGCGAGCGGGATTGTGCGCTGCGGGTTTTTTGTTTCTTGGCCCAGCGTGGAGACCGAATCGAACCCAACATAGGCGAAGAATAGAATGCCAGCCGCACGCATCACGCCGCTGATGCCGAAATGCCCCGAAGTGCCGGTGTTCGGCGGAATGAATGGATGCCAGTTCGCCGGCACCACATAGGGCGCGGCACCCACGATTACGGCCAGGATCGTGAGCACTTTCAGCGCCACGATTACATCGTTCACCTGCGCCGAAAGTTTGGTGCCGCGCAGGATCAGCCAGGCGGTGAACAGCGTAATGCAAACGGCCGGCAGATCGAACCATTTGCCGCTGGCATACACATGCCCGTCTGCCGTCACGGCCAGTGGCGCGCCGCTGATCGCATCGGGTAGGTGGATGCCGAAATTGCCGAGCGTGGCGGTGAAGTAGCCCGACCAGCCGATCGCGACTAGCGAGCCGCTCATCAGATATTCCAGCAGCAGGCACCAGCCGATCATCCATGCCACGCCCTCGCCCATCGTGGCGTAAGCGTAGGAGTAGGCGCTGCCCGCCACGGGCACGAGGCCGGCGAACTCGGCGTAGCAGAGCGCGGCGAATAGGCAGGCGAGACTGGCGATCGCGAAGGAGAGCGCAACCGCCGGCCCGGCATGGATCGCCGCCTCGGGCCCGGTCTGCACGAACAGCGAGACACCCACCGCGGAGCCCACCCCGAACCCCACGAGGTTCCGCAGCCCCAGCGTGCGCTTCAGGTGTCCGCCATGCGGATCGTCCGGTTCGGCTTCCGCGAGCATGGCGGGGACTGATTTTCGGGACCAGACGGACATGGAACTCGCGGGATGGTGGGCCGGCCGGGAGGGGGCCAGAGCGCGACATTGCCGACCAAAACTCCGGGTGGCCAGCCCGATCTGTGGGGCGGTTGCCTGGGCTGTTCTACCCGAACGCCCCAACATGGTGCGTGATCGCCGTGCCGATCTCCCGCACCAGCGCGAAATGCCGGGCGATTGGGGCGAAAATCCGGTCGTGCTCCCGGCGATACGAGGTCACGCCGCGCGGGCCCGCCGGTTCCGCGTAATCCAGGCCGGCGGCCGGGTCCGGCGCGGCGGGAAACACCTCTGCCAGCACTGCGAGCGCGCCGGGCACATCCAGGCGCAGCAGTCGCCGCACCAGCGCCTCGCGCGTAATGCCGTGGCGCGGCGAGAACTCCGGGATTGCCACGGCCAGCAGCCAGATTTGGCCAATCAGCGCGATGCGCAGGGCGTGCAGCAGCATCTCTTCGTTGCTCATGCGCGGCGCACTCGGCCAAGCCTCGCGCAGCCGCGCATGATCGGCCTGGATGCGCCGGAAAGTGGCTTGGCCCTCGGCCCATAGATCGAGCTGCTCCAAGGCGCCCGCAATTTCCACGAGCGCCCGCGCCCGCCCGGGGCGTTTGGTGTGCGCAGCGCGGTCCAGCCACGATCCCGGATCGAGCAAGGAAATCACCGCGCGCAGCACATCGATATCAGAATGCTGCAGCGCGTGGTGGGCAAAATCCAGCGCACGCCGGAACCGGGGCGATGTTTCGCGCATTTCGGCGAATGGTTCGGGCATGCGCGCGGCGGCGTCGCCGATGCCTTGCAGCGTGTTGGCGCACCAGCCAAGCTGTTGCAGGATGGCATTGTTCGGGATGGCCCGCAGCTCGCGCGGGTGGTGAATCGCCGCCGACCCGCCCGCATCCGATTGCCGTGCCGGCGGCCGCGAGCCGGAGGCATCGAGCAGCGCCGGCCCGAACGCGCCGAGCAGCGCGGCATACCCCGCCTCCTCCACCAGGCCACGCATCGCGGCAGCGGCGCTGACGAAGAAATCGGCCGCGAAATCGGGCTCCGCATATATCGGATCGGTTCGAGCCGGCACCGACGCAAAGGCGTGTTTCGCAATAGCGCCGATCGTTGCCTTCGCGAGATCAGGCGTGCCGAAAAGCAAATAACCATCGCCGCCCTGGAACGCGCTCTCCTCACGCACCGTGATCCGCGCCCGCGCGAACGCCTGGCGCGCAGCCGAGGGCGAGAGATAGCGCAGCCGATCGAGCAGCGATCCCGGATGCGCGCCCCGGCCGATGCTTTCACCGTGCGTATCGAACAGCACGAGCTCCACGTCGGCCAGTCCGTGCTTCACCATCAGATCAGCAACTTTCAGACGTAACCGCTCAATCTGATAGCTCGCTGCCAATTGGCCAATATAACGTCCGGAATCGGAATAGCCGAATTGCAGCGCCATGCGCCCGGTGTGGCACAGATAATCGCGCCAATGCGGGCTGCGCAGCGCTTCCTCCAGCAGCCGCGCGCCATGCGTGAGCGCCGACTCGGTTTCGAACAGGGGCGAAATCTCGATTCGATCGGCGATGCCGAACAACCGCGCGAGCCAGAGCGTTGCGAGCAGCGTGGCGCCGCTTTCCGTCTCGGCAATCAGGAAGCGCACCGGCGTTGCCGTGTCAATGTGCTTCACGATCTGCGCCACGATCATCATCAGCCGCGCGGCGGAGGCCTGCTCGGCCAGCACGGCGCCGAAATCCACCGGCACCGACGCGATGCGATCCAGTGCGGCATTCAGCGAAGCCAGCAGCGTGCGGCGGCGCGCCAGGTCGGCCGGGGGGTCCTGCAGGCCCAGACGCAGCCGCACCGCGTTGTGCACCTGCGACGCGTTCAGCCGGACATGCGTATGCGCCAGCGAAAGCCCGTGCGCCGCAAGCCCAGCGCGGGCGATGGCGAGCGTCATGCGGCCGTCTTCGTCAGCCGCCTGCATCGCAGTGGCGAACAAAGGTTGCAGCAATTGCGGATCGGCAATGGCAAGTTCGCGACCGCCGATCAGCGAGGCCGCAAAAGCCGCGACGCCCTCGGCCGCCGCTTGCGTAGGGCACGCAGCGATCTGCGCGGCCACTTCCCGCTCCGCCTGTTTCAGCCTTGCAATCAGCGCCGCAGCGCTGGCCACATTCTCCACCTGCGCCCGCAGCCGCGCAAGCTGGCGCTCCTTCGAGATCAGACGAAAGCGGAGTGAATCCCACCAGGCGATGTCGGTGCGCCCATCCGTGTCGTATCCCACCCAGCTCGCGAGTGAAACGGGTCGCGGCTGCAGTTCGCTCCACTTATTGGGCCACGCTTCGCGCGCCGCGTTCAGCAGCGCGCGCGAAAGCGCATCGATCGCATCGCGCCCATAATGGATGGCGGAAAGCGCCTGCGCGAATTCCTGCGCAAGCGTGGGCCGTTCCGGCCGGTGCGAAACAAAGCAGGTGAGCGACGGCTGCCCGCTCGCGGCCGCGGCCAGCGCGAAATATACCTCCGGCGGGTGTGCAAAGGTCGGGTGCGCAGTGAACACGGCGGCGAAGCGCGTGCGCTCCACCGCGGCGCGGAACGCCGCGAATTCCACCGGGCTGCCGCCCGGGTCGGGCCGCACCAGCCGCGCCGCGAGCGCCGAAAAATCCGTGGATTCGCTGCCCAACCCCACATAGTCGCCAAGCCGTGCGCTGCGTGCGGCAAAAGCGCGGTCACGGAATGCGCGGATCAGCGCGGCAATCTCGGGCTCCGAAAGGTCGCCTTCATCGATCCGGCGCTGGATGGCGAGCGCCACGGCCAGCACCGGATTGCCGAACGGGTCCTCCTCCGCCCTCGCACGCGCACGCGCCGCGAGTTCGATCAGTTCCGTGGCCAAATCGAACGGCGGCGCCGCGTTCACGGAACAATCGCCGCGCCGGTGCCAGCGGGTTCGCCCAGCAGCCGCGCCACCGCCGCCGCCCGCCCCGTCCGCCCCCCCAGTGCCACCGCGTCGCCGGGTTGCACCAGCGTATCGGGCGCGGGCCGCAGCAGATCGGCGGCATCCCGCCGGTGCAGCCCCACGATCAAAAAGGCGCCCGCGGCTTCCGCCTCCACTGCGGCCAGGCTCCGCCCCTCCGCCCAGCACCTCGCCGCGGCCGGGATCACCTCCAGCTCCAGCCCCAACCGTTCGAGTTCACGCGCCGCCGTATCCCCCTCCCCCTCCAGGCCTTTCGCGAGATCACGGTACAAGATCAGTTCGGCGATCCGCTCGGCTCCGATATGTGTGGGCAGCACCACATGATCGGCACCCGCCTGCAACAGCTTGCGTTCGGTGCTCGGTGCTTCGCCGCGCGCAATGATGGTGAGTTTCGGGTTCAGGCTGCGCGCGCTGAGCGTGATGAAGACGTTGGCCGCATCCTCGGGCAACACCGTGGCCAGCGCCCGGGCGCGGACCACGCCGGCTTCCATCAGGCAGCTTTCGTCGGTCGCGTCGCCGCGCACGGTAAGGTAGCCGCGCGCCACCGCCTCGGCCACACGGGCCTCGGTCCGCTCCACCACCACGAACGGCCCGCGCGCGGCGGCCATCTCGCGCGCGAGCTGCTGGCCGATCCGCCCATAGCCGCACACCACCACGTGGCCTTGCAGCCGTTCCACATCCCTGCCCATGCGACGCGATCCCAGATATTGCGCGAACTGGCTCGCGGTGATCAGTTGCACGAGCGCACCGGTGACGAACAGCATCCCGGTGCAGCCGAACACGATCAGCGCTATGGTGATGGCCCGCAGCTCCGGCGTCGCCACCGGCCGCACTTCGCCGTAACCCACCGTGTACACGGTCATCACCACCATGTAGATGGCGTCGGGCACCGACCAGCCCTGGAACACATAGGCGGCCGTTGCCGCCACCATCACCAGCAGCACAAAGGTCACGCCCGCCAGCAGATTGCGCCAGGGCGAGCCGAGAAAGCCGGGGGACACCTGATCCATGGCGGCGGCCATGCTAGTCTCCATGCATGACGATTCCGTCGATCTTGCCTGATTGGGTGCCCTGGTGGGTGCAGCTCGTGATCCTGGTCGCGGCCATCCTTTTGGGCATCGCGTTCGCCTTGATGCCGTTCAGCGTGATCGGCGTGAAATCCCGGCTCGATGCGTTGGAAGCGCGGCTCGACGAGATCCAGGGCGAGATCCGCAGCCTGGCGCTGCGCCTGCCGGAACCGGTGCGCGGCGTGGCGACCGACGACGCGCCGGTGCTGCGTGCGCAGCCGCCAATCCCGCCGGCGGCCTGGTCGGATGCGGGTCGTGGGCGCGCCGAGCCCAGGCTGGATGTGCCGCGACGGCGTTAGAGTCGAGCGAACGGGTCAACCGAACAGCACCAGGTCGTCGCGATGGATCAGCTCGTCGCGGCCGCGCGAGCCGAGGATCGCCTCGATGGCGTCGGATCGCCGGCCGGCGCTACGCGCCGCGTCGCCGCGCGCCTAGGCGGGGCGCCCCTGGCCGCGGCGGCCGCCGGCGTCTGCCCGCCCCACCCCCCCCACGCCCCGCCCGACCCTGCCCGGCCCAGC
>CAXUEX010000069.1:0-14262 GCA_964250215.1 uncultured Acetobacteraceae bacterium
GTGCTGGCGCGGCGCGATCTGCGGCATCCGGGCCAGCTGCGGCCCCGCGGCTTGGCCGATCGCGCCGCCGTGCTGCGGGCGGCGTTCCGCGACCAGGCCTGATCCGCTATAGCCGCCGGTTCCATGCAGGATATCTCGCCCATGGCGGCGTCGCTCATCGTCATTGCGCTGATTGCCGTTCTCGTGGTGCTGCGCTCGATACGGATTGCCCAGGAATGGCGCCGTGCCGTGGTGCTGCGGCTGGGCCGCTTCCAAGCCGTGCGCGGCCCGGGCCTGTATCTGCTCTGGCCGATCGACACCGTGGCGGCGGTGATCGATCTGCGCATCCAGTCCACCAGCATCGCCGCCGAGCAGGCGCTGACGCGCGACATGGTTTCCGTGGGTGTGGACGCGGTGGTGTTCTGGCAGGTGGCGGATGCGCGCAAGGCGGCCGTGAACATTGTGAACTACCTGGAGGCTGTGGAGCGTGTGTCGCAGACCAGCCTGCGCGAAATGATCGGTAGCACCGAGCTCGCGCGGCTGCTTTCCGACCGGCACGATTCCGATCTCGCGCTGCAGAAGGCGATTGCGGCGAAAACCGTCGATTGGGGCATTGCGGTGCGCAGCGTGGAAATTCGCGACGTGGCCATCCCCGCCGTGCTGCAGGACGCGATGAGCCGCCAGGCGCAAGCCGAGCGCGAGCGCGATGCGCGCGTGACCTTGGCATCCGCCGAGCAGGCAATCGCCGCCCAGGTGGAAGCGGCTGCCGCAATCTACGCGAAAAACCCGGTAGCCTTGCAGTTGCGCCAGATGAACTTGCTGTACGAGATGAACAAGGAACGCGGCACAACGGTGCTGATCCCAACCGGCATGGCCGAAGCCTTAGGCCGCGCCTTCCAAAACGAATGAAAGTTTTTTGGTTCTTTTTTTCAAAAAAGAACATCCTTCCTTTCTAGGCTCCGCAATGCCCCCCCGCCCGCCAAACCGCCAAAAATTCCTGACCGGCTCCATCCTGCAACACGTGGCGGTAATGGCCGGCACCGGCGCGATCGGCCTGGTGGCGGTATTCGTCGTCGATCTCCTGAACCTGTTCTACATTTCGCTGCTGCGCGACCGTTCGCTGACAGCCGCCGTGGGCTTTTACGCGGTCGTGAATTTCTTTCTGATCTCGGTTTCGATCGGGCTGACCATCGGCGTCGGCGCGGTGGTTTCGCGCACGCTGGGGGCCGGGCAGTTCGGCCGCGCAAAGCGCGTGGCCACGTCCTCGCTTTGCGTGATGTTCGCGATCATGGCGGTGCTGGCGGCGCTGATGCTGGGCTTGCTGCAGCCGGTGTTGGCGGCGTTGGGCGCCACCGGTGAGGTGCGCGCGCAGGCCTGGCGCTTTCTGGCCGTGAGCATGCCTTCCGTGCCGCTGATGTCGCTGGGCATGGTCAGCGGCGCGCTGCTGCGGTCGGTGGGGGATGCGCGGCGGTCGATGAACATTTCGCTGGCCGGTGCGCTGGCCACGGCGGCGCTGGATCCGGTGCTGATCCTGTTGCTGCATCTGGGCCTGCTGGGCGCGGCGATCAGCGTGGTGGTTTCGCGCTGCGTGATGGCCGGGCTCGGCCTGCGCTGGGCAGCGTGGCATTCGTTGCTAGGCCGGCCGGATTGGCGACGGCTGCTTTCCGATGCCCGGCAGGTGGGCGGCGTGGCGATGCCGGCGGTGCTGACCAACCTGGCCACTCCGGTGGGCGGCGCTTATGTCACGCACGCGCTGGCGCAGTTCGGCCCGGCGGCAGTGGCCGGCGAGGCGGTGGTGGACCGCATCGTTCCGGTGGCGTTCGGCTTCATCTTCGCGCTTTCCGGGTCGGTGGGGCCGATCATGGCGCAGAATTTGGGCGCCGGGCAGTTCGGCCGTGTGCGCCAAGTGCTGCGCGGCAGCCTGCTGCTGGTTTCGGGCTGCGTGCTGGTCGTTTGGGCGCTGATGTTCCTGGCGCAGAACTGGATTGTGGCGATCTTCGGCGTGACCGGCACGGCCGAGCAGCTCGTGCGGCTGTTCTGCAACTATACCGCGCCTTCCATGCTGTTCGTGGGCTTGCTGTTCGTGGCCAATGCCGGGTTCAACAACCTCGGCCGGCCGGTGATGGCCACCGTGTTCAATTGGGCGCGCGCCACGCTGGGCACGTTGCCGTTCGTTTCGTATGGAATGCGATACGGTCCGGTGGGAGCGATCGTCGGGTATTCGCTCGGCGGCGTGCTGTTCGGCGCGCTGGCCGGGGCCACCGCGTTCTGGGTGACATCGCGGCTGCGCGCACCCGCTGGCCAGGGCGGGGGTGCGGCGGTGCAGGTGGCGGCGATTTCGGGCAAGGCGGCGATGGCGGAGATGGCGCAGGCGGGAGAGGCTGGGGAGTAGGTTGGCGATCGACCTAGCGCTTTGCGCGATGGTGGTGGCGGCGATGCTGCTCTGGATCGCCTTCGTGCCGCGCGTGTTGCGTTTCGACGACAAGGGCATGGAGATCGGGTTCTACTTCCGACCTCGCCACCGGCTGCGCTGGCCGGAAGTGGCGGTGCGTCGGCGCTCTCGCTGGCTGCTGGTGCTGCGGGCCGGAACGCGGAATTTCCGCATCTTTGCGGCGGCGTACCCGCGGCGGCAGATGGATGCGTTGGCGGGCAGGGCTTCCGGAACCGCACCGCCATAGTTTGCCAGCACGTCACGGCGCCCGTCTCAGACCCACCTGCCGCGCGATCATCGCATCCGCCACGCGCTTCGGCAGCAATTTCGGAATGTGCCACATCAAAATCGGCTTCGGCACCACGGCATAGCGTGCGCGGGGCTTGGCGGCGGTCAGCGCCTGTTCGATCGTCTCGGCGATGCGGGTGGGCGGGAAACCCTTGCGCCCCTCGGCAATGAACCAGTCGCGAAAGCGGCCCAGCACGTCGGCGTAGGGCGTGTCCGCATACGGGGCTTGGGACTGCGCTTCGGCCTTGTCCCATATCGCGGTGACCACTTCGCCGGGGCCGATCACGATCACGTCGATGCCGAATGGGATCAATTCGCGGCGCAAACTGTCGGACAACCCCTCCAGCGCATGCTTGCTGGCGATGTAGGCGCCGACGAACGGGAAGCCGAGCCGGCCGCCGACGCTGCTAATGTTCACGATCCGGCCGGGCGGCCCGGAAAGCCCCGGATCGGTGCCGAGTAGCGGCAGGAACGCCTGCGCGGCCAGGATCGGGCCCATGATGTTCACCTCGAACTGGGCGCGGATTTCCGCCGCCGGCTGAAACGCGAGCGGGCCGCCGATGGCGATGCCGGCGTTGTTCACAAGGCCGGCCAGCCGCTGGCCGCCGAGCGCGGCACGCACCTGCGCCGCCGCGGCTGCAAGTGCCGCGGCGTCGGTGACGTCGAGGTGCAGCGGCGTGAAGCCTTCTCCGAGTTCGACGCGCAGCCGGTCGGCGTCGGCTTCGCGCCGGACGGTGCCGAACACCCGCCAGCCGCGCCGGCAAAGCAGGGCGGCGGCGGCGTGGCCGATGCCGGTGGAAACGCCGGTGATGACGGCCGCTCGGCTCGGCATGGATGGGGCTCTCCCTGGGTGAAGGGGGGGTTAACCCTACACGGTGCGGTTTGCCGGCGCACGTGCGGGCGCGCTATGGCCACCGGCGAGATGCTCACCAGCCGTGCCAAATATGCCCTACGCGCTAGCCTGCGGCTTGCCGAGCAATTCGGCTCGGGCGCCTGGACGAGCGCGTCGGCGCTGGCGGTGACGGCCGAGGTGCCCCGGAAGTTCCTGGAGGCGATCCTGACGCAGTTGCGCGATCAGGGGCTGGTGGAGAGCCGGCGCGGCCCAGCCGGAGGCCATCGGCTGGTGGCCGATCCCGCGGGCACCACGGTGGCCGATGTGATCCGCAGCATCGACGGGCCGCTAGCCATGACGCCATGCGCCAGCGCGACCGCGTTCCGCGCCTGTGATGATTGCTCCGACATAGAAACCTGCCGGCTGCGCTGGGTTATGAAGCGCGCGCGCGACGCCGCGGCGGAAGTGCTGGAAAGCTGCACGCTGGCCGATCTTCTGTCGCGGGATGCGGCTTTGCGAGGTGCGGTGGCGGAACTCGCGCCCAAGGAGATTGCGGCGGCATGAGCGAATTGCGGCCGAAATTCCCCGCCGCCCTGGCCGAAGCCATGCGCGCGCGCGACACGGCGCGCACCGGCACGATGCGGCTGATCCTGGCGAAGCTGAAGGACGTGGACATCGCCGCCCGCCCCGGCCTCCCGGTGGGCGACGACGCGATCGTTTCGATGCTGCGCGGCATGGTGAAGCAGCGGCGGGAAAGCGTGGAACTGTATGCGCGCGGCGGCCGCGGCGATCTGGTGGACAAGGAGAATGCCGAGATCGCGGTGATCGAGGGATTTCTGCCGCAGGCGATGGATGCAGCGGCGCTTGCGGCGGCGGTGGGCGCTGCGATCGCGGAGACAAGGGCGGCGGGGCCGAAGGATATGGGCCGCGTGATGGCGGCTCTGAAGGCGCGGCATGGGGCGGCGATGGATATGGCGGCGGCGGGGGCTTTGGTGCGGGAGCGCTTGAAGTGAGAAAGCGCTTCTTTCTTGCCTGCCTATCCCTCGCCGCGGGTGCACGCGACGACCATGAACTCGCCCCAGGTCTTCCCGTCGTCTGATTTCTCGCCTCGCCAAGTGAACTGCGTCTTGGACGAATTCGTGTAGGTGGCGCGGGTGTATGCGTGGGCGCCCGATGGCTCTCTGAAGGCGTAGGTGATGGATGGACCGTGGATAGAGACGCCGCCGAGCTCGCTGGGTGCGAGATCGGTCCACGTGCCGGATAAAGCGTTCAGCCACTTGATATTCCAGCCGTGGCCGGCGGCATTGTAGGTGCGAAGATTCAGGCCGAGTACAACCGTGTCGCCTGCGGCGTCCATCATGCGGTACTCGTCGGCAATAGCATAACCGTCAAGGATGAAGCGGCCGGACCATACGGCTTTAAAGGATTGCCAGATGCCGATGGGGCTTTTCAGCTTCGCTTCGCACCGCCACACGCCGATCAAGAAGGCGAATTGCGCGAGTTGGGGCGGTGCGTTGGGGTTAGGGGCTTCGGGGATGGATACAGTCTGGTGCACGGCGGCATTCTCCGCGGCGTCGGCCCGTCCAGCGGCGCCGAACAGCAGGCAGAATGCGGCGGCAAGAGTTCGGGTCAGCAATAGCACGAAACTTGCACAATCAGTGACGGACGTAAATGATTACCTTGGCAATTGGGTTCCGCCGCCTCAGCCTTCCAAAAGCAAAGGCAACCTTGCCTGCGTGGTTGCCGGCATTGGCGTTTCCATAAGCGTTCCGAACTCACCCGGATTGCGCAATTCTGGCCACGGTCGCGCGCCTTTGCCCCGCAAGCCGGACAGGCCTGCCGACGCTTGTCCGGAAGATCGCACGTAGACGGGAACCATGTGCAACCTGTCGAGCTGCTCGGCGGCTCCCGCCCATGTTCCGCCTCTGTTCAAATCAGAATCCACCACGAGTGCAGCATCGGCCACAGCATATATCAATTTGTTTCGCCGCATGGCGTTGCCCACGTTAAACCCGGCGTTGGGATCGTAGGGCGATACGAGCAACATCTTGCCGCACAGCAAAAGGTCTCGATTGTCGCGCTTCAAGGCGGCTCTTTGCAGGCTATCTGAAACCACGCCGATGACGCGACCGCCCCGCTCGATCGCCCCGAGCATTGCCGCCTGATCGACGCCGCGCGCGCCGCCAGAAACGATGATTTTGCCAGCACTCGCGGCAAGCTGCCCGATGTTCCTGGCGTAAGTGAGCGAGGCATCCGGCGCATCGCGTGATCCGACAACGGCGAGGCCACCCTCCTCGAGTAGGCCGAGGTTGCCACAGCCGTAGATGACGGCAGGTGCATCTTCTTTAAGCCTTACTCTCAGGCGGCTGGGATAGTCAGGGTCGGCACGGCTGACCACCCAAATCGCCCGGTCCCGCCACTGCTCCACGACGGAGCTGAGCAAGAAGCCTCGTGCCAGCAGCGCTCGCAAACGAGCAACGTCAATCAAGTGCCGGATTTCGTCGAGCGAACCGGCTGAATTCGCCGACAAAAGATCCGCCGGCTCGCGCTTCAGCTCCTGCAAACGACGCGCGACACTATTGTATTCAGCAAGCGTCAAGAGATCGGCCGAGCCGCTACCTTGGCCAGCGATCAATGGCGCAGTGAGAAGCAATATCGCTTGCGCGTTTGGGGACAAGCCAACGGTCATTGATCATGTCCTGCCAGGGAAAGTGCCAGCGGCCAAACCTCGCCACTGCCATGCTTGCGTAAGAGCCACGCCGCGACCGTAAACGTCCATCGCGAGTCCACCACATCATCGACCAGCAGAACAGGGCCTTCAGGCAAGTTCGAGCCGAGTAGCGAGAGCGAGCCATCGATGTTGCGCGCCTGCTGTGTGCTGTTTGACATGGTCTTCTGCTCGGGGCGCGCATCGGTTTTGATGAGCACCCGACGGAACGGGATGCGGAGAGCGCCGGCCAGACGCTGGGCGAAATCCGGCACCAGATCGGGGTTGCGCATCGAGGGGATCGCGGTGACCCATCCCGGGGCCGGCTGCGGATGCCATCGCTGCAAAACCTGGACACAGGCTTCAACCAGCTTGGCATCAAAATGGTGATCGTGGTACTTTCCCTTTCTGACGAGTCCGCCCCAGCCCTCGTCACCCCAAACGCATAGTGCTCTACCCGGCTGGGCTTGAAGGTGGGCCGCAATTCTGCCCCGGAGGCCGTAGAAGGGTAGCCCGCCATATGGCCATTTTTGGCGTGGAACGATGGCAAGATCATTGCTCTGCAGGAATGCCACGGCCGCCTGCACCAATGCGGGGTGTGGCTCGGTCGATAGGGGAGGCAGTGTTGGCAAGCCCACGGAGCTCGGGTCGCCGTCCAACGCCTCGACGAGAAACCTCATGTGCTTGCCGAACGGTAGCATGCAGTATTCCTGCATCTGCCGGTGTTCTTCCCGACGGAGTTTCGTGAGGCGTTCCGCCCGGGCCCAGAATGCATCACTCAATTCGGCGGCCGTCAGTTGCCATTTGTTGCCCTGCTTGGCTATGGGAGTCGGTGACTCGAGCGACAGAAGAAGCATTGTCTTCTCAATACGGCCTCTGCTCAAATTCAGGCGGCTCAGAAGATCGGGAATAGATAGTCCATCCGGCTCTTTCTCCAGGGCCAGCAGAACATCGGCAACTTCCTGTCGCGACGGGAACGCACTTTTTATGAACCAGCCAATGATCTCTTCATCTTCCAGGCCGCTCAAAAGGATGCCATAGGCGCGGCTGATCGCCCGCCCCGCGCGCCCCACCTGCTGGTAATATGCAATCACCGATCCGGGCGTTTGATAGTGTATGACAAAAGCGAGGTCGGGCTTATCATAACCCATTCCGAGAGCTGTCGTGGCAACCAACGCTTTCACCTTGCCGAGCAGGAGGGCTTCTTCAAGTGTTTCGCGAGCGTCGCCGGACTCGCTGGTATAGGCTTCCACAACAAAGCCGCGATTTTTCAACCAACGAGCTACCTGATTCGCATCGCGCACGGTAAGCGCGTAGATAATGCCGTGGCCCGGAAGCGACTCGAGTTGCGCGGCAAGCCAGGCCAACCGCTGCGCTTGGCTTGGCAGGGCGATCGCTTGCAGAGACAGCGACGCGCGATTGAGATCGCCGCGCATGACCTTTAGCCCAGGCCCAAAGACCGTCGCGAGATCGGCCAACACGCGATTGTTCGCGGTGGCTGTGGTGGCCAGAATCGGCAAGTTGGGCGGCAACGTGCCCACCATGCGTTCAAGCAAGCGGTAATGCGGCCGGAAATCATGGCCCCAATCCGAGATGCAATGGGCTTCGTCAACCACAAGCAGCGACAATCTTGCTGCGGCAGGGCCAAGAACGCCGTTGCGGAAACGATCATTGGCTAGCCGTTCCGGTGAGATCAGCAAAATGTCTATCTCGTCGTGCTCAAGTTTAGCTTCGACATCGGTCCATACGTCCCGGTTGTCCGAATTTATCGTGGCGGCTCGCACGCCCATCCGGTCCGCTGCCACTATCTGATTTCGCATCAGCGACAGCAATGGCGAAATCAGCAATGCCGGGCCGCCGCCTGCATCACGAAAAAATTTTGTTGCAATAAAATAAACGAAGCTCTTGCCCCAGCCAGTTTTTTGCACCACAAGCAGTCGTCCCCGGTCTTGGACGATGAAGCGGACTGCTTCTTCCTGACTGTCTCGGAAGACGGCGTCGGGTTGCCCCGAGCCCAGGCGTAGCAGCTGCAGAGCGCGCTGGAAGTCGTAGGTCATTCTGAATGACCCATCGATTGAGCGCGGGCCGCAGGTCAAGCCATTGAGCTGCCGACCGAAGCGTTCCTGCCCGTCGCGGGCAGGCGCGACACCCGCAATTCGCGTATGCTTGGGTCTGTGCGACTCCCCGACTCGTTCCTCGAAGAACTCCGCGCGCGGACCAACCTCGCGACCCTCGTGGGACGCAAGGCCCGTCTCAGCCGCAGCGGCCGGAACTGGAAAGCGTGCTGCCCCTTCCACCAGGAGAAGACGCCCAGCTTCTACGTGTACGATGACGGCTACCACTGCTTCGGCTGCGGCGCGCACGGCGATGCCATCGGGTTCGTCATGCAGGCCCAGGGGGCTTCCTTCATGGAGGCCGTGGAAGCGCTGGCTGACGAGGCGGGGCTCGAAATCCCGCGGCCTGTGGCGCGCGAGGAAGCGGTTGAACGCGGGCGGCTGGCGATTCGAGACGTGCTGGCGGCCGCCGGCGAATTCTATCGGGAGCAACTGCATTCCCCCGGCGGCGCGGCGGCGCTGGCGTATTTGCGGGCGCGCGGGGTCACCGATGAAACCATCCGCCGCTTCGGAGTCGGCTGGTCCGGCGAGGGCCGCGGCGGATTGCTGCGTCGGCTGGGCGGCCAAACCGACGCCGCCACGCTCATGGAAGCGGGGCTGTTGCGCGAAGGCGAGGACGGGCAGCCGGGCGGGGAGTTTTTCTTCAATCGCGTGATGTTCCCGATCCGCGACCGGCGCGGCCATGTCCTGGCGTTCGGCGGCCGCACCCTGGGCGAGGGGCAGCCGAAATACCTCAATTCGCCGGAAACGCCGGTGTTTGCGAAGCGCCGCACGCTGTACGGCCTCGATCTGGCGCGGGAGGCCGCGCGGCGCGGGGAACCGGTGATTGCCGTGGAAGGCTATATGGACGCGATCGCGCTGCACCAGGCCGGGTTTGCCGGCGCGGTGGCGCCGCTCGGCACGGCGCTGACGGTGGAGCAGCTCGCCGGCTTGTGGGAGATCTCGCCGACGCCGGTGCTGTGCTTCGACGGCGATGCGGCGGGTGCACGGGCGGCGGCTCGGACGATCGATGTGGCGCTGCCGCTGCTTTCGGCCGAGCGGACGCTGCGCTTCGCGCGGCTGCCCGAGGGCGAGGACCCCGATACGCTCGTGCGTCGCCAAGGACGGCCGGGCATAGCTGCGGTGCTGGCCGCTGCCCGGCCGTTCAGCGCGGCGCTGTATGAGTCCCGCCGCGAGATGGCGGGCGGGGCCACGCCAGAGGCGAGGGCGCGGCTGCGGGCGCTCCTGGAGGCTGCGAGTGCGGCGATCCCGGACACGGCGCTGCGGCGCGAATATCGCCGCGAATGGGACGAACGGGCGTTCGCCGCCCGCCGGCGTACGAAGCCGCCCGCCACGCCATCGCGCCGCCGGCCCGAACCGGCCGAAGCGGCGGCGCGGCGCGGCGAGATTCTGCTGGCCATAGCCATCTGTCACCCGGCCACAATCGGCGCCGTGGAGGAGGCGCTCGGCGGGCTTTCGCTGCTGCCGCCCTGGGAAGGTGTGCGCGCCGCGCTGCTGGCCTGGGCCGAACACGCTTCCGTGCTTGACTCCGAGGCATTGGCAAACCACTTCGCGAACCTTGGCTTTCAACCCGAACTCCAACGCCTGCGGGCCGTGCTGCCGGCATCGGCGACGGCGGAGCGTGCAGAGGCGTGCTGGTGGCATTTCTACGGCCTGTTCAATGCCGGCGAGTTGGAACGGCAGGTGGCGGCGGCGCAAAACGCCTGCGTGGCGGCGCCGACCCTGGCCGCTTTCGACCGGCTGGCGGCACTCACGGCCGAGTTGCAAGCGGTTCGGCAGGGCGTGCGAACCGTGGGCGAATCGGCCGCCGACGAAGCTGATATTCTTGACGATTGAGCCGCACCCTAGCACGGGGAGTCGGCGATCCGGAGCGTGATCTGATGGCGACCAAACAAGCTGTGGCCGAAGCCCCTTCCGCCGAACAGGATGCGGACGCTTCGCTGCTCGACGTGCAATCGGCCGCGGTGCGGCGGCTTATGGCGCGCGGCAAGGAGCGCGGCTTCATTACTTTAGACGAATTGAATGCCGTGCTGCCGCCAGATCAGATGTCCTCGGAACAGATCGAGGACATTATGTCCCATTTCAACGAGATGGGCATCCAGGTGGTGGAGAACGAGGACAACGAGGACGGCGAGGCCGCGCCGAAGCCCGAGCGCGCCGCCGATGCCGAGGCCGAGCCGGAAGCCGAGGGCGAGGCCGCCGGCAACGTGGATAGCGAAACCGCCGGCCGCACCGACGATCCGGTGCGCATGTATCTGCGGGAAATGGGCTCGGTGGAGCTGCTTTCGCGCGAGGGCGAGATCGCGATTGCCAAGCGCATCGAAGCTGGGCGCGACATGATGATCGGGGGCTTGTGCGAAAGCCCGCTGACGTTCCGCGCGATCGTCGCCTGGCACGATGCGCTGAAAGCCGGGCGGATGTTGTTGCGTGACATCGTGGATCTGGAAGCGACGCAAGGTGCCGGGGCGGTGCCGGAGCCTGCCGTGGTAGAGCCGGCGCCGGCCGTTGAGGCAAACGCCACGGCGGCGGAAATTGTTGCGGTACCGGCAGCGGACGGCGCGGCAGCGGCGGTGGAGGGCGAGGAAGCGGCAGCCGGTTTTGCCGAGCCGCCCGAGGATGTGGAAGATCCTGAGGATGCGGAAGGTGCCGCGCTTTCGCTCTCCGCGCTCGAGGAGAAGCTGAAGCCCGAGGTGCTGGCTACGTTCGAGGAGATCGAGGCTTTCTACAAGAAGCTTTCGAAAATGCAGACGCGCCGGCTGGAGAACATCACCTCCGGCGAAGCGGTGAGCATGCGCAGCGAGAAGAGCTACGAGAAGCTGCGCGAGGAGCTGGTGCAGAAGGTGCAAATGGTGCGGCTACATAACAACCGCATCGAGGAGCTGGTGATGCAGCTCAAGCAGCTCAACCAGCGGCTGAACGGGCTGGAAGGCCAGTTGCTGCGGTTTGCGGAAGGCAGCAAGGTGAGCCGTGACGACTTCTTGGTGAAATATCGCGATCACGAGCTGGACCCGACGTGGTTGGAGACCGTGGCGGCGCTGCCGGGCAAGGGCTGGAAGGCGTTCGCATCGAAGCACATTTTCCAGATCAACGAAGTGCGGGGGCAGGTGGCGGCGATCGCCAACGATGCAGGGCTGCCGATCAGCGAATTTAAGCGCGTGTATGCAACCGTGAGTCGCGGTGAGCGCGATTCCGCGCGCGCCAAGAAGGAGATGATCGAAGCCAATCTGCGCCTGGTGATCTCGATTGCCAAGAAATACACCAACCGTGGACTGCAATTTCTCGATCTTATTCAGGAAGGCAATATCGGCCTGATGAAGGCGGTCGATAAATTCGAATATCGCCGCGGCTACAAGTTTTCCACCTATGCCACTTGGTGGATCCGGCAGGCCATCACGCGCAGCATCGCCGATCAGGCGCGCACCATCCGCATCCCGGTGCACATGATCGAAACGATCAACAAGCTGGTGCGCACCAGCCGCCAGATGCTGCACGAAATCGGCCGCGAGCCGGCGCCCGAAGAGCTCGCCGAAAAACTGGGCATGCCGCTGGAAAAAGTGCGCAAGGTGCTGAAGATCGCGAAAGAGCCGATCAGCCTGGAAACCCCGATTGGCGACGAGGAAGACAGCCATCTCGGCGATTTCATCGAGGACAAGGCGGCGATCATCCCGCTCGATGCCGCTATCCAGGCCAATCTGCGCGAAGCCACCACCCGCGTGCTGAGCAGCCTGACGCCGCGCGAGGAACGCGTCCTGCGCATGCGTTTCGGTATCGGCATGAACACAGACCACACACTGGAGGAAGTCGGCCAGCAGTTCAACGTGACGCGCGAGCGCATCCGTCAGATCGAGGCCAAGGCGCTGCGCAAGCTGAAACACCCGAGCCGCAGCCGCAAGCTGCGCAGTTTCCTCGATGATTGAAGCGGCGAAACCAAGTAAGAAAGACGCTTCTTTCTTGAAAGAAAGAAGCAAAGAACTTTCGTCACTTGGATGAGTGGGCCGGCTACCCGGATTGCGGTTACGGTGACTTTTCTTCGGCAGGAAAGTCCGCCGATTACGCCGGTTCCAGGGCTGCCGGCAGACACCAGCTTGGTGCGGTTGCCGAGACCCAGCGTGGAGTTCTACCGTTATCTGTATGACACGGTGGGCGCGCCATACGTGTGGTGGCTGCGGCGGACCGTTCCTAAGGCGCAACTGGCTGCGATGCTGGCAAGCCCGGGCGTTTCCATCCATGTGCTCTACCGCGATCATGAGCCGGCCGGGTTCTTCGAACTGGATGCGCGCGCCGGTTCCACTGTGAACCTGAGCTATTTCGGACTGATGCCGCAGTCGATCGGCCGCGGCCTGGGGGCTTCGCTGCTGCGCGCCGCCATCGATCGGGCCTGGGCCATGCAGCCGCATGCCATGACGGTGAACACCTGCACGGCCGACCACCCGCGCGCGCTTCCGACCTATCTGAAAGCGGGTTTCGTGAAGCTGCGCTCGGTGCGCGAGATCTGGGACGTGCCGAACCATCTGGGGCTGGTTATTCCGCCGCATCTGAAAATCGCGTGACAAAGCTGCCCGCGATCCGTCGCGCCCGGCCGGGCGACGAGGCCGCGCTTTCGCTCCTGGCAAGTGCGACGTTTCTGGAAACCTACGCGCACATGATCCCGGGCCCTGATCTGGTGAGGCACTGCAACATACAACATGCGACTGGGCAATACGCGGCTTGGCTGGATGACGCGGCCACGCTGGTTTGGCTGGCGGAAACGGGAGTGGGCGCGCCAGCCGGTTATCTGGTGCTGGTGCCGGCCACGCTGCCGCCCGGCGAGCCCCGGCCCGGCGATCTGGAGGTGCTGCGCATCTACGTGCTGGCGCGCTATCAGCGCGAGGGGCTGGGGCAGGCGCTGATGCGGGAGGCTATGCACGCGGCGAAACAGGCTGGCGCGGCGCGGCTGGTGCTGGGTGTTCACCTGGGAAACGAAAAGGCGCTGGCATTCTATGCACGCGAGGGGTTCGAACGCATCGCGGACCGCCGGTTTCGTGTGGGCGAAAGTTGCTTTTGCGATGCGGTATTGGCAAGGACGCTGCGCTAAGCGAGCTTAGGAAACGCATGGACATTCACCCGCCGGAACACCCGATTCGTTCGATGCGCGATTTTCTGATGCAGATATTCACCATCACCTGCGGTATTCTGATGGCGCTTGGACTGGAGCAGTTCGTGCAATGGCGGCACGACGAGGCGCTGGCCGCGCAGGCGCGCGCCGATTTCCTCAGCGAGATCGCCGCCAACAATACGGAGATCCGCAGCGTGCTCGATGGCGAGGCTGCGCTGGATGGGGCGCTCCGCGACTGGATAAGCTACGGCGAGGCCAGGATGCAGCATCAGGCGAAAGCGCCGCCGGCACTCGCCGTGCTCGAAGGACGGGGTTTTGCGCAGCTCTCCACCAGCGCGTGGGAGGCGGCCATCGCCACACAGGCGATCGCACATTTGCGCTTCGCGGAAACCCGCGCCCTGTTCAGCGCCTACACGGCACAGCAATCGCTGCACGACCTCACGCAACGCGCGATCGAGCACTATGTGGGCCTGGGCGGGTTCGGAGACCCAACAAAGGTGCCGGATGCGCTAATGCCAGAGGAGCTGCGCGTTCTGCGTGTGAACTATGGCTACGCACGATCGATCGCGATACTGGCCGGGGTTGTGCAATCGAAATATGCCGCTGCCGAGGCGGAGCTGAAGCGCGCGCGGTAATGTGTAAGAACGACGCGGGAAACCCTGCTGGCGATGGGTGTTGCAGTCCGGCAATGCGGTCGGCCAGACTTCTTCCGGGCGTGCTGTTCGGCTGCCTCACCGGAATGCGCAGCATGAGCGCCTGTGCCGCGCTGGCGTGGACCGCCGCACGCGGCGGCACGCAGCCGGGCTGGCGTTGGGC
>CAXUEX010000070.1:0-14143 GCA_964250215.1 uncultured Acetobacteraceae bacterium
CGAGCCGATGAAGTTGCTCGACAAAACAATGACCTAGAGCGTGACCGGCACCGATGTCCGATTCAATCCGAGCCGGTCACGCTCTAAGCCGCCGCGAACCCGCTCGCGCCGCGGCCGTTGCCTTGCAGAACAGCAGGAGCGTGGCATGGCCGATATCAAGGGAATGAAGGTCGCGATACTGGCGACCGACGGCGTGGAGCAGGTGGAGCTCACGGGGCCGCTCGATGCGCTGCGCCAGGCCGGCGCCGAGCCGGTGGTGATCTCGGTGAAGTCCGGCCACATCCAGGGCATGAACCACGACGAGAAGGGGGACCCGATCCCGGTGGACAAAACCCTGGATCAAGCGCGGCCCGAGGAATATGCGGCCCTGGTGCTGCCCGGTGGCGTCGCAAACCCTGACAAGCTGCGCACCCAGCCCAAGGCGGTGGCGTTCGTCCGCCACTTCGCGCAATCCGGCAAGCCGATCGCCGCCATCTGCCACGGCCCATGGACGCTCATTGAGGCCGGCGCCGTGCAAGGCAAGCGCATGACGTCCTGGCCCTCGCTGAAGACCGATCTGGCCAACGCGGGCGCCACTTGGGTGGACGAGACGGTGGTGCGCGACGGCAAGCTGGTGACTTCCCGCAAGCCGGACGACATCCCCGCTTTCAACCGCGAAATGCTGGCCATGTTCGCCGAAAGCGTGGAGCGCCGCGCCGCCTGATCCCCTCGGCCACTGTGACAAATTGGCAAAAAGCCCGACGCTGTCGGGCTTTTTGCTTGATCGATCTTTATAGCTTCGGCACTTTTCCCCTCGACCACCTCGGGAGGGCGTCGAATCATGCGGCAAAAGCTGCGACCGGCGATGTGTCTGCTGGCCGGTTCCGCCATTGTGCTGTGTGCCGCGGGCAAGCCGCCAACGGCCGCGTCGCTGCCGGTGCAGATCGCCGATACCGGCCCGCTGGCCGCCACTTACGCCGCGCCAGTCGCTCCGGTGCAGAAGATGCCCGATCAACTCACCGCATCCCAGGCGATGTTCGAGGCGGCGCCCGTGCCGAACCGGACCCTGGATGCCCCTGACAGTGCCGGGTCGGCGCCCACCACCCAGCTTGCGCCCGCGCTGCTTTCGGAAAAGGCCGCCTTTGCCGGGGACGGGTTCAGCGGCGGCTCCAGCCAGGAACAGGCCACCACCGACCGGCAGCACCCCGCCGCCGGTCTCAGCCTGAGCGTGCCGGTCAAGTAGCCGGCTTTTATCGGCGCGGGCTTCTCGCCGCGGCCGTCCCTATCGGCAGCTATGCAGGATCAGGCTGCGTTGCGCCTGCGGCCCATCGAACGCACCCACGGCCCACACATCGTGTCCGATCGCCGCCACGTCCGCGAGCAGACTGCTGCCCGCGCGCGACGGGCTGGGGCTCGGCTCGATGTTCCACCGCCCACCAGCAGCTTCGCGCTCGATGAGCGTGAACTGCCGGCCTTTCGCGTCGCTCGTGGCGCCCACGGCCCACGCGGTGCCGTCCGGCGCCGCGCCGATGCCATAGAAATTGTTGTCGAAGCTGCCGGCATGGGCCACGCGCTGCACGGCAAACCCGTGGTTCGGGGTTGCGGCCTCCGCCAGGCCCAGCGTTCCGACCGGATCGTTCTCCGCCTCGCCGCTGGCATGCAGCGTGCCCAGCCCGTCGGCCGCGATGCGATACAGCCGTGTGGTGGCGAAACCATCGGGCGGGGAGGGGGCGGGATGCCACGCGGCCCCGTTCCATGTGAGGATCAGCGCCCGATCCGGGCCTCTTGTGCCGGCGCTTTCGCCCACGGCCCAGATCTCGTTGCCACGCGCGGTGACGCTGTAGAGAATGTTGCCGGTGGCACCCGGGTCGGGGCTCGGCACGATCGTCCAACTCGAACCGTCGAAATGCTCGATCAACGTGTGGAAATTGTCGATCGGCTGTTCGTATTCGCCCACCGCCCAGATATCGTGCGCGGAATTCGCGTGCACGCCGAACAGCACCGCGGCCAAACCCGGATCCACCGGATGCGGCACGATATGCCAGGCCGCACGGTCCCAGTGCAGGATCAGCGTGCGCGAGAGGAAATGCGTGGGGTCGATCGAATATCCCACGGCCCAGGCCTCGCCGTTCGGCACGGCGGTGACCTGATGCAGCGCATTCGCCTGCGGCCCGTCGTTCGGGCTTTCCACGTTCGACCACGACTTGCCATCGTAATGCGCCGTGAAACTGCGCGTTATATTCGGCCGCGTGTTCGGAATGTATTGGCCGACCGCCCACACATCGTCCGGCGCCGTCCCGGCGATCGCCGCAAAGGTGTTGTCGCCCGTCATGCTGATGTCGGGGCTCTTCACCTGAGTCCATATTTGGCAGGCGGCGGCCAGGCCGGCGCCTGGGGCGAAGGCCACCAGCAGCGCCAGCGTGCAATGCCGCATCATGGCGCCACCGCGAAAAGCTTCGTCATCGGCACCACGCCCTCCGCCGTATCGCAGGCATGGGCGATGCAGCCCAGGCCGAACGCCATCTCGATGGTCTGCAGCAACGAATAATGATTGTAAGGCGTGCCGTCGCGGATGCCGCGCGGACCGTGGCTGGTGATCACCACCGTGAAAACCTTGCCGGTGCCGGGCACCGCGCCGCAGCAGCCTGCGCTGCCATTGCCTTCGTCGTAGGTAATCACGATCGCATTGTTGCCACTCGCCCAGAACGGCGCGGCCGTGATCGCGCCCACGAGCTTGCCCACATACACATCGGCGCGCCGGATCAGCGCCACGTCCAGCGTATCGCCCGGATTGCCGCTGTCGCCGCACCACGGCGGCGAGCCATGCATGTCGGTGCAATGATCCGGCACGATGTAGGAAAACCGCGGCGGCGATCCCGCCAGATCGGCCGCAAGTTGCGTCACCGGCACCATGTGGTCGCGCTCGGCCTGCGTCACGATGTTGTATTGAAAATACACGATCCCGTTATGCTTCGCGCCGTACAGCGCGCTCACGTCGGGCACGCCGTTGCACCGCCCCGGAAAGCACACGCCGAGATAGCCGGGATGCGGAATGGATTGCAGATAGCCTTTCCAGCTCACGCCCGCCGCATCGAGCTGCTGCATCAGATTGGGCGCGGCCACCAGGTGCGTGTAGTATGGATTGTCGTCGCGGATGCCGAAGGCGCTGCCGCCGAGCATGGCAACATAATTCGGCGCGCTGGGATCGGATGTGGAGTAGTAGGCGGTGGCCAGCCCATAGGCCTGCGCGAGCGCGTTCAGATTGGGGGCAGCTGGATTGTCGAGGATCTGCGGGTAGCCGTGGTTTTCCTCGATGACGAGGAAAATGTGATCGTAGGGCGGAAACGGGGCGGCGGCGGCGGCTGGCCCGGCGAACCAGGCGACAAAAACCGCGAACAAACAGGCTAAACGCATAAGCCACCTCTGCCGGTCGGGACCGCAGCGACGCAAAGGCTACGGGCGGAGTGAGAAGCGCGTCAATCGCAGAAAGATGACAGTTGGCACTCGATTCCCGCGTCATACGTCCAGATTGGCCACCTTCAGCGCATTGCTCACAATGAAATCCCGCCGCGGCTCCACCACGTCGCCCATCAGCGTCGAAAACACCTGCGCCGCATCCTCCAGATCACCCACCCGCACTTGCAACAGCGTGCGCGCCACCGGATCGAGCGTGGTTTTCCAGAGCTGATCGGCGTTCATCTCACCCAGGCCTTTGAAGCGCTGGATGGTCAGCCCGCGCCGCCCGTGTTGCAAAATGCGCTCGAACGCGCTGGCCGGCCCGTGCACGGCGGCTTCCTGTTGCGCATCGAAGCGCAGCACCGCCGGACCGCTAAAACGCTGCGCCAGCACATCGGCGCGCTCGGCCAGCCACCGCGCTTCGGCGCTGCGCAGGAAAGCCGGATCGAAACTATAGCGTTCCACCACCGATCGCACCGTGCGCCGCAACTGCACGCCCTGGCCATCCGCCGCCACGATCCAGCCACGCTCGTTCGGCAAAGCCACCGCATCCAGCCGCGCCGCCATCGTTTGCGCCCGGGCCTGCGCGCGTTCCGCATCGGGCGTCAGCACACCGGAAATCGCCGCCTGTTCCAGCAGCGCCAATGGCACGTTGCCCGCCGCCAACCGACGCAACTGCGCGTAACTCTCGCGCAGCAGCGGCATTTCCTCCGCCAGTTCCGCGCCCGTAAGCACGTGCCCGTCCGCGTAGGTGAGCGATGCGCCGGAAAGCGCCTTTTCCAGCAGAAAATCGTCGAGCGCCCGATCGTCCTTCAAATACCGGTCGTCGTTGCCGCGTTTCGCGCGATACAGCGGCGGCTGCGCAATGAACAGATGGCCCCGCTCGATCAGCTCCGGCATCTGGCGGAAAAAGAATGTCAGCAGCAGCGTGCGAATGTGGCTGCCGTCCACATCGGCATCGGTCATGATCACGATGCGGTGGTAGCGCAGCTTGGCAATGTCGAAACCGCCCTGCTCCGGTTCGCCGCGGCCGATGCCGGTGCCCAGCGCGGTGATCAGCGTGCCGATCTCCTGGCTGCCCAGCATCCGATCGAAGCGCGCGCGCTCCACGTTCAGGATCTTGCCTTTCAGCGGCAGGATCGCCTGGCTCTTGCGGTCGCGGCCGCCCTTCGCCGAGCCGCCGGCGCTGTCGCCCTCCACGATGAAGATTTCCGATTTCGCCGGATCGCGTTCCTGGCAATCCGCCAGTTTTCCCGGCAGCGTCGATACGTCCAGCACGCCTTTGCGCCGCGTCAGTTCGCGCGCCTTCCGTGCCGCCTCGCGCGCCGCCGCCGCATCCATCACCTTCTGGATGATGCCTTTCGCTTCCTTCGGATGCAGCTCGAACCAATGACCGATCGCATCGGCCGTCACCGCCTGCACCACCGGCTGCACCTCGCTGGAAACCAGTTTATCCTTGGTCTGGCTGGAGAATTTCGGATCGGGCACCTTCACCGAAAGCACCGCCGTCATGCCCTCGCGCATGTCGTCGCCCACCAGCGCCAGGCCTTCCTTCTTGCCCATGCCCTCGGCGTATTTCGAAACCACCCGCGTCAGCGCCTGGCGGAATCCGGCCAGATGCGCGCCGCCATCGCGCTGCGGGATGTTGTTCGTGAAACACAGCATCGTCTCGTGGAAGCTGTCGTTCCAGGAGAGCGCGAATTCCACCCGGATGCCGCTCGCCGCATCGTCGGCCGCTACCGAAATGCAAGGCGTGAACACCGGGTTCTTCGCGCGATCGAGATATTCCACGAACGAGGCGAGCCCGCCCTCGTAGCACATCCTCACCTCCTGCGGCGGCGCGTGCCGCTCGTCGCAAAGCCGGATGTGCAGCCCGGAATTGAGAAAAGCCAGCTCGCGCAGACGCCGTTCCAGGATCGCAAAATCGTACTCGGTCTTCGTGAACGTGCCGGCGCTCGGCTTATACGTAACCTCCGTGCCCTGGGCACGATCCGCCGGCCCCGTGATCGCCAGCGGCGCTTCCGCATCGCCATGCCGGAAGCGAATCAGATGCGTCTGGCCGTTGCGCCAGATGCGCACCTCCATCCATTCCGAAAGCGCATTCACCACCGCCGCGCCCACGCCATGCAGGCCGCCGGAAACCTTGTAGGAATTCTGATTGAACTTGCCGCCCGCGTGCAACCGCGTCAGCACCACCTCGGCCGCCGATACACCTTCCTCCGCGTGCAGATCGGTGGGAATGCCGCGACCGTCGTCGCGCACCGTCACCGATCCGTCGCCGTTCAAAACCAGCTCCACATGGTGCGCAAATCCCGCCTGCGCTTCGTCCACGGCGTTGTCGATGATCTCGAACGCCATATGGTGCAGGCCGGAGCCGTCATCCGTGTCGCCGATATACATGCCGGGCCGCTTGCGCACCGCATCCAGCCCGCGCAGCACGGAAATGGAGGCCGCATCGTAATCCTGCCCCGCAGGCTCGGAATCGGGCGCAGGGACGGCGTTGTCGGACATGCCGGTGAGAAACTCCGAAAAAAGTGGGGAACAGTCGGAATATAGGCTCGCGCGGCGATTTCCGCAAAGCCGGAAGCTGCCTCAGAGCCCTGTCGCGGCCAGGAATTCCGCCGGCTTCTCCGTGTGCAGCCAGTGCCCGGCGCCGGCCACGGTGGCAAAGCCGGCGCGCGGGAACAGTGCCTGAACCGTCGCGTGGTCGGCGGCCCGCACGTAGTCGGAGGCGCCGCCCAGCACGAAGCGCGCCGGCCCATCGTACCGCCTGCCGGCCAGCGCTTCCGGCCAGCCTTCCAGATCGGCCATGGCCGCCGCAATCTCGGCCAATCCCAGGCGCCATTTCGGCTGGGCCGCCGAGAAATCCAGATTCTGTAGCAGAAAGCCACGCATTCCGGCATCGGGCAGCCATCCGGCCAGCGCCGCATCGGCCGCCGCTCGGTTCATCCCCGGCGCCAGATCAAGCCGCAGCAGCGCCGCCGCCACCGCCGCATTGCCGTGCCCCTGCGCCACCGGCGCGATATCGGCCACCACCAGCCGCGAAACCTCGCCCGGATGCAGCAGCGCCGCCGCGCAGGCGGCCTTGCCACCCATCGAATGACCCAGCAGCGCAGCCGGCAGCGCCTGCAGCCGCGCCAACGTTTCGATCACATCGCTCGCCAGCGACACGTAATCCATCGCCGCGCCATGCGGGCTGCCGCCATGGTTGCGCATATCGAGCGAAATCACCCGCCAACGTGCGGAAACCGCCCGCGCAATCCCGCCCAGGTTGCGCCCCCGGCCGAACAGCCCGTGCAGCAGCGCCAGTGCCGGCCCCGAGCCCAGGCATTCGGCATGCAGGATCATGCCACTGTCAGAACAACCTTGCCGATATGCGCGCCGTCCTCCAGCGTGCGATGCGCCGCCGCCGCCTCGGCCAGCGGAAACACGCCGTGGATCACCGGCGCGCACCGTCCGGCATCCAGCGCCGGCCACACCCGCTGCCGCAGCGCACCGGCGATCGCCGCCTTCTCCGCCCGCGTGCGCGGCCGCATCGTGCTGCCGGTGATCGTCAGGCGACGCTGCATCACCGGCAGGATATCGAATTCCGGATCGCGCGTGCCGCCCTGCACCGCAATCACCACCAGCCGCCCGTCCTTCGCCAGCACGGAGATGTTGCGGGAAAGATACGAGCCCGCCACCATATCCAGCACCACGTCCACGCCGCGCCCATCCGTCAGCCGTTTCGTCTCGGCCACAAAATCCTGCTGCCGGTAATCCATCGCCGCCTCGGCCCCCAGCTCGACGCAGGCCGCGCATTTCGCCGCCGAGCCCGCCGTAGCCAGCACGCGCGCGCCGAATTCGCGCGCCAGCAGAATCGCCGTGGTGCCAATGCCGCTCGCGCCGCCATGCACGAGTAGCGCTTCGCCGGCGGCCAGCCGCCCATGCCCGAACAGATTGGCCCACACCGTGAAATGCGTCTCCGGCAGCGCCGCGGCGCGCACCGCATCGTAGCCGCGCGGCCAGGGCAGACACTGGCCCTGCGGCGCCGTGCAATATTCCGCATAGCCGCCGCCGTTCACCAGCGCGCACACCCGATCGCCCAACCGCCAGGCGTTGGCGCCTTCGCCCAGCGCTGCCACCTCGCCGGCCACTTCCAGTCCCAGCACCGGGCTGGCATCGGTCGGTGGCGGATAGCGGCCGGCGCGCTGCAGCAGATCGGGCCGGTTCACGCCGGCGGCTTCCACCCGGATCAGCACCTCGCCGGAACCCGGCTGCGGCACTTTCCCGCGCTCCATGCGCAAACTGTCCGGCCCGCCGGCGCCGCTCTGGCCCACGAATCGCATTGTTGGGGGCAAGCTCATGCCAGCCCTTGTGACAGCATCAGGCCCGCAGTTGAACCGGCGGCGCCGGTGGATCGGGCGGCACCGGGATCGGCCCCGGCGGCTCCTCGATGGGAACCGGCGCATCGGGCGGCCGGTCCTGGGGCAGCGGCGGCACGGGCGTGGGCGCATCGGACATGCCGTGGCAAACGGGCCAGTTCCGGCGCGGTTTGCCGCCGCCGCCCTTGCCCGTACACGCACGAAACCCTGTATGTGAACCGATGTCGCCGTCCGGCTTGCCCAGCTCCGCCGCCCTGCCGCGCCGCCGGGCGCGCTCGCTGCGCGGCCTGGCCCGCTCGGTGGAACACGCGCCGCAAACGCTGCGCGCGCTCGTCCGCGCCGACGATCTCTGGCTCACCGGGCTCGCCAGCCTGCTCGGCCTTGCCGCCGGCCTGCTGGTGGTCGGCATGAACGAAACCTGCCAGCTCGCGCACGAGCTGCTGTTCCACCTCGGTCCCGGCCAGCATCTCTCGGCCCAGTTCAGCATCCCGCGCCATGCCGCCGCCATTCCCGCCGCGGGCGGCTTGGCGGTAGGCCTGATCGGCCTGCTGATCGCCCGGTTGCGTCCGCGCCGCGCCATCGATCCCATCGAGGCCAACGCGCTCTACGGCGGCCGCATGTCGCTCGGCGACAGCCTGATGGTGGTGCTGCAGACCATGCTTTCGAACGGGGTGGGCGCCTCGGTGGGTTTGGAGGCGGGATATACGCAGATCGGCTCCGCCGTGGGCTCCCGCCTCGGCCGCGCCTTCCGCGTGCGGCGCGCCGATCTGCGGCTGCTGGTGGGTTGCGGCGCCGCCGGCGCCATCGCGGCCGCGTTCAATGCCCCGTTCACGGGCGCGTTCTATGCCTACGAACTGGTGATCGGCACTTATACGCTCGCCACGCTGGCGCCCGTGGTGGCCGCCGCCATCGCCGCCGTGTCCATCCAGCGCGCCATATTGGGGCCCGAGCCCGGCTTCGAGATGGTGCTGCCCGGCGGCATGGAACCGGCCGCGTTCCTGCCGGTGCTGGCGCTGGGCGTGCTCTGCGCGCTCATCGGCATCGCCATCATGCACGCCGTCACGCTCACCGAATCCGCGTTCCGCCACAGCCTGGTGCCTACCTGGGCGCGCCCGGCCATCGGCGGCGCCGCGCTCGGCGGCCTGGCGCTCTATTCGCCGGCCGTGCTCAGCTCCGGCCACGGCGCGCTGCGCGACCTGCTGCCGGCCGATCTGCCGGTGGAAACCCTCGCTATCCTGCTCGCGGTGAAGGCCGTTGCCTCCGCCATCTCGATCGGCTCCGGCTTTCGTGGCGGCCTGTTCTTCGCCTCGTTGCTGATGGGCGCGCTGCTCGGCAAATTGTTCGCCGGCCTCATGCTGCTCGTCTCGCCCATGCCCATGCTGCCCGAAATGGCCTATGGCGTGATCGGCATGAGCGGCATGGCGGTGGCCATCGTCGGCGGCCCGCTCACCATGGCCTTCCTGGCGCTGGAGAGCACCGGCAGCCTGCCGCTCACGGTCGTGGTGCTGGCCGCCGCGGTGGTCTCCTCGCTCACCGTGCGCCGCACCTTCGGCTACTCGTTCGCCACCTGGCGCTTCCATCTACGCGGCGAATCCATCCGCAGCGCCGTGGATATCGGCTGGATGCGCAACCTCACCGTTGGCCGCATGATGCGGCGCGATTTCCGCACCGTGCGCGCCGACACGCCGCTGGCGCAGTTCATCCGCGAATATCCGCTGGGCTCCGCCAACCGCGTGGTCGCGATCGACGAACGCGACCGCTACGCCGGCCTGGTATGGGTCTCCGACGCCCACGCCGCCGCCGACACCGCGTTGCGCGTTTCCGACGTGCTGCACCTGACAGCCGAATTGCTGCTGCCGAAAATGACGGTGAAGGAGGCGGTGGCCGCGTTCGAACAGGCCGAAGCCGACGCGCTGGCGGTGGTGGACGGCACCGACACGCTGAACGTGCTCGGTGTGCTCACGGAACAGCACACGCTGCGCCGGTATGCCGAGGAGCTGGACAGCCGGCGGCGGGATTTGAGCGGGGAGTGAAGGGAAGAAAGGGCGGCCAGGTGCACGATATCCACGGCGGCCGCGCCCTGCTCGCCCGCGTGCCGCGATGCGCCGGCTGATCGCCGACAAGGCTTATGACGCCAACGATATGCGTGCCTTTCTGCGCGGTCAGGGCACCGAGGCCGTCATCTCGCCCATGCCAGGACGTCTGCTGCCGCCACCCTTCAACACCGAAGCCTACCGGGCGCGAAACATCATCGAACGGGCGTTCTGCCGCCTCAAAGATTGGCGCGGCATCGCCACTCGCTACGACAAGACCGAGCGCAATTTCCTCGCCGGCGTCTCGCTTGCGGTCACGATGCTTCATTGGCTCAGATGAGTCCACACCCTAAAACAAACACCCGACCGGCGGCAGGTGCGGTTCGGGAAATTCGGTCAGGGTTTATGCAGTTCCTGCACGGAGTACACCAATCCTCGACCTTGCGAGTTCCCGCGGCCCAAGCCGTGACCACCGCTAAAAGTCGTGCCATAAAGCTTCCCTGCCAAATCGATCACCGGCCCCGTGGGAGCACAGCCATTTTTGCCGTTGAACGCGATAAGATTCGCTTCCGCCCCGGTCGGCGTTATTGAGAACACATATCCGCATCCATCAGCACCACCGAACATACTTGTTCCGTAAAGGCTCCTTTTCACGGGAGTCAATGCGTATTGATTTGTGGAGCCACCCTCCTGAAAGGAATACAGCGTGGCCTCGACACCCTCCCGCGTGACCGAGAACACCGTGCCGTAATTCATCGCGCCGCCGGAGGACGTCGTGCCATAAAGTGTCCCTCCCAGGTGTGTCAGGCGCCCGGGCTGAGCCCCGTCCGCGCCGCCGGTGAAGGTGTAAAGCACCTTGAAGAAGCCTGCCAGCGTCACCGAGAATACCACGCCGGAGGCGCTCCCACCCGCCGTCCCATAAAGCGCGTCACCAAGTCTCTCCATAGTATTGGCAGGACCACCACCGTCACCGCTGCCCGTGAACGAGTATAGTGTTGTTACGGTACCACTGGCCGTAATGGTATATATGGAACCCCGTCCATACGTGCCCCCCATGCTGGTAAGGCCGTAAAGCTTGCCGTGAAACAGCGTTAGCCCCGAGGACGGCCTGACGTCGTTGGGGAAGGAATACACCAGCTTTTCGATACCGGTTGGCGTCACCGAGAACACCGAACCCCAGCCCGCGCTGCCGCCGGTCGAGGTCACGCCGTAGAGCGTCCCGGCAACGTTTGTCAGCTCGTAAATAGGATATTGTGCCGGGTTGCAGCATGGAAAATTATAGACAACTCTCTCCGCGCCGCCTCCGGAAACCGAGAATACTGTTCCAGAATCGTTGGCACCCCCTGACGCCGTCGTTCCGTAAAAAGCGCCGGAAATATTGATCAGGTTGGCTTCGGGCGCTTTCCCGTCAGGAACTCCATTGTTCCGCGCGTTGAACCCGTAAACCACGCGTTCCGTGGCGGAAAACGCCTGTCGCGCGAACACGGCCACCGATACGAGCAGCAGAAATACCAAGAGTGCACGCACCCTGAACATCTGGAATCCTCCCGGGTTATGTTCGGCATGGCCGAAAGCTATCAGCCGTTACCGGCAAATAGAACGATATTCCGCTACGCGGCCAATAAAAAGAAACATTTGCGACATCGCATTCCGTCGCCGCGCGTCGTCGCCGGCTTTCCCTCAGCCCCTCGAGCGCTCCAGCCTATCCCAGAGAACCGGATCGAGCGGGCAAAGCGACCTCAAATGCCCGAGCCGGTTGGGCTCGGCCTGGACCGTTCCGAGTTGGCGGAAGGAGTGTCCGCCCGATCGGCATCTTACAACATCCACTGCGGTGTCATTTGTCCCGTAAAGCCTTTGACACTGGCTCGCTTCTTGTCCTCACCTGTTTCCACTTGTCTAAGAGCGTGTTTGAGAAGGGGATTCCGGCGCGGCCGAAAGCGTGATTCATGGGTTGTCGCCCTTGGGGACGACACCGATGCCGAGACGCCGCCGCGCCTATCCGACAGATCTGACGGACCGCCAGTGGGTGGCCATTGCCGAGCTCATTCCCGATGCCAAGCCCGGCGGCCGACCGCGTCGCGCGAGGTCGCGCGAACTGGTCAACGCCATCCTTTACGCGCTCCGCGTTGGACAGGCCTGGCGGCTGCTGCCGCATGATTTTCCACCATGGCAGACCGTGTACTATTACCTGCGCCGCTGGCAGGCGGAAGGTGTGTGGCAGCGCATTCATCACGCCGTTCTGACCGCGGACCGCGAGCGCGTCGGCCGCGAGGCGAGCCCGACCGCGGCGATCATCGACAGCCAGTCGGTGCGCACCGGCGATCAAAAGGGGGCTCGAAAGGCTACGATGCCGGCAAGAAGATCGCGGGCCGCAGCGGCACATCCTGACCGATACCGATGGCCGAGTGCTCGCCGTGCAGGTTCATGCCGCCAATATTTAGGATCGCGACGGCGCCAAGCCGCTGCTGCGCGCCTCACGCCGCACCTGGTGCTTTGTTGAAACCGTGTTCGCCGATGGTGGATACGCTGGCAAACTGATCGCCTGGGCCCGTGAGACGACGCACCTCCACCTCGAAATCGTCAAGCGTCCCCGCGCACTACGGCGCTTCGAGGTGCTGCCCAGACGATGGGTTATCGAGCGGAGCTTCGCCTGGCTGATCAAACATCGCCGCCTCACCCGCGACTTCGAACAGCGTACAGACGTCGCTGAAACAATCATCCTCATCGCCGCTACTGCAACCATGCTCCGCCGCATACAAGGCTAGCGGTGTCACTTCTCAAACACGCTCTCAGCCTGGCGGAGCCAGGGCAGGCCGCGTCTGCGGCAAACATGTTTTTCTAGCTGGCGGCGGCGCCGGTTGGCGCGCGTGGTTCAGCCGCCCATCAGTCGCGCGGGATGGCCTTTGCCCGGCCGCCGCTCCACACGCCGCGCAGTTTTCTTATGAGGCTGTCGAACAAACGGGGAGGAAGAAAACCGTAGGCGAAGGATTCCCGCGAGCCGGGCAGGGGGCGCAGGTCGAAGCCCGGCCAGGTGAACTCGTTCACCTCGTCAATGATTATCCAGGAGCGCTCTGAATCGAGCCCAAGGTGGCGCTTCACGGCTGGCGGAATCTCGAACGCAGTGGCCGGGCTATCCGGCGCGCTGTGCGTAACGGGTGCCACCCGAACCATCATGGTGCCGTCGCTTTCCTGCTGCACGACAAGGATGATCACGCATGGGCGGTCTTTGACACCCTCGTCCCGGCCAGCGCGGTGCTCGTGATGCCAAAGGTAAGCGTAGGAAATGACCAGGCCGGGCTGCGGTTCGGGAAAGGCCATAAACGGGCAGGCTATTCCTTGTCGAGCAACGCATTAAGGTGGTCGTGTTCAGGGGCCATGTGGCTGGATGCCGTCTGCTCGATCTCGCCCTCGGTCATATCGACCACGGCCCGACTACGCCGGGCATGCGACTTCAGCCGCTGCATCTCCTCGAACTCGATCGCAGATACGAAGTACCCGGTCGCGCGGCCGTGGCTGGTCACGGCAACCGGCTCGCGCTGGGCTATCTCCCGATATTGGCCGAAGTTTCGGGTGAACTCTGTCGCCGAAACTTCACGCATAGCGCCTCACTTTCCATTCACAATTTACGCTTTTTACGCGTAATTGTCAAGGCATAGTCGGCGGTCCCATCAACTCAGCTTTAGCTGCGGTGACCTGAGCCCCAACCTTCCTCCACTCAAAAGTAGAGTCCGCAATTGCCTGCGCCGCTCCCCATCCTTGGACCACCCGAAATTAGGTTTTTGGCCTCTACGACCCCGAGCAGCGGTCTCAAGCGGGCGTACCACCTGCCCAAACCCGCAACAGTCAAAGCGCCCTCCCGAACAAACTGCTTGACAGGTGTTCTTCATATGTTCTAGAAACCTCGCGTGCCCTCGCAACCGCCACAAGACCCGGCCTCCCGCCTGCTCGCCATGGCCGCCGAACTGCGCTGCGGGCGCACCCGCGGCCCCCGCGCGCTGGTTGCCGCCGCGCTCGCCAGGCTCATCGTGGCACTCGTCGATTTGCTGATCAGCCTCCAGGCCGCACCCCTCGGCGCATCGGCCGCACCCGAGGTGGAAAACCTGCCACCCGGCCCGCAAGCCGAGGCTGCCGCCAGTCGCCCGATCCAGCGCCGCCAGAACCCGGTCCCACAGGCGCGGCCGCTCACCCAGCAGCAGCAGCCCGCCCGCTCCGGTCAATCCTTCCGCCGCAACCTCGATCGAGTCGCCCCGCAAATGCGCCAGGCTCGCCATCAGGCCACTCGCCGCAGCGTCCGTTGCCCCGCCCCCGAAC
>CAXUEX010000071.1:0-5356 GCA_964250215.1 uncultured Acetobacteraceae bacterium
CCGGAGCCAGTCGAGCCGACAACGATGGATGGCGGCCAAACCGCGGGGGCGCCCGCCAAGCCCGAGCCCACCGAGCCGGTTAGCGGCCCGGCGATCCGGCCGATGGTGATCGGCGCGGACGAAGCGGCGGCAGCGGAAAAGAAACGCGGTTGGTGGCGGCGCTGATCGCGGGCGGCCGACTCAGCGCGCGGCGTGCTTCCGCGCGTCCGCCACGGCCACCGCGAGCTGCGCCGGATCGACTGCACCCGGAATGAAGTGCTCGCCGACAACGAAAACCGGTGTGCCATCCACTTTCATGGCTTTGGCAAGATCGAGGTTGGCCTGAAGACGCTTCGTGACCGTTTCGCTCAATGCGTCCTTCCAGAGTTTCTCCGAATCCAGGCCCAGCGATTTCGCGGTGGACTTTATGCTCGCCTCGCTCGGCTGGCCGGCCGATTTCATCAGCGCCTGCTGCATCTTCAAGTAGCCGCCCTGGGCCTGCGCCGCGACGATGGCACGGCTTTCCATTTCGCTGGGCGGCCCGAGCACGGGGATGTCCTTGTACGCCAGCCGCAACCCTTTATCTTGCGCAAGCAGCGCGTCGATCGCCGGCAACATGCGGCGGCAGTATGGGCAGCGCGGGTCGTAGAACTCCACCAGCGTCACGTCGCCATTCGGATTGCCGGCGATTGCGTCGGCCGGATCGTGGAACAGCTTCTGATGGTTCGCCGCGATCGCAGCCTGGCTGGCGGCGGCCTGTTTCGTTTCGTCGTCGGCCTGCAAGGCAGCGACCGCGTCGCGCAGGATGGACGGGTCGGATTTCAGAGCCTCGCGGACGATCTGCACGATCTGCTGGCGTTGCGCAGGCGTGAAACCGTCCTCCACCGGCGCGGCCGCGAGCGGGGAGGAGCAGAGCAGGGCCGCGATGAAAAGCGGGGCGCCGAGCCAGCGCAGCATGTCTCAACCTTTCGGAATGGAAGGGCCGGGCTGTAGCACCGGCCGCACGGCGGGGCCAGCATCCGGCCGCTCGCCGGGCCCGGGCGCGATGCCGTAAGGCGCCACGAGCTGCCAAACGTGCTCGGGGATCATGTGCTTCATGCGCGCGGGGTGGGCGCGGCGCAGGTGCAGCACGGTTTCCACGGCCTTCATTTCCACGCGCGCGCGGGCGAATTCCAGGCCTTTCGGGCCGATCCGGGGCATCAGCCAGCCGACGATCGGCCGGGCCCAGTTGGGTATAGCGCGCAGCGGCAAGCCGCCCGCTGCGCGGCGCGTGTTTTCGGCGAAGCCCGCGACCGACGAGCGGCGTTTGCCGCGATCTTCGCAAGGCGAAATTCGCAGCTCGTTGCCCAGCATGGCCAGCAACGCCTCGCCGCGGTCGTTGCGCGCAAGCAGCCATTGCGCACCGGTGCCGCCCATGTAGCCTACCGTGAGATCGGCCAGCGAGTTGGTGTAATCCACGCAGGTGCGGCAGGTGAGCGGGAAAAAATCCGGGCGCAACTTGGAAATAGGCAGTTGCAGAAACGGAATCAGCCGGGTGCGGCCATTGGCAAAGCGCAGCTCCACGCGGTAATCGGCGCGGAATTCCAGATAGGTGATGGTTTCCGGCGCTTCCGAAAGCAGGGCAAGGAATTCGTGAAAGTTTTCCGTGGAGGTGTTGTCGGAACAGGGCGTGCCGATCACGAAGAGGCGTTCGAAGCCGAGCTTGGCTTCCAGCCGCCGCAACGCGTGCACCTGGCACGGGATGCCGATGATGGCGATGCGGGAGAAGCCCTGTTTGCGGGCGGGTTCAAGCAATTCCAGCAGCGGCGCATAACCCATGCGCATGCCGCGGCATTCGGCCATGCCGGCGGCGTGCGTGACCAGGCGCGGCACGGGCTTCCAACGATCGGCCGGATCAGGACCAACCGCGAGCACGGCCTGCACATGGCCGCGCTGCAGCAGGATTTCGCCCAAGCGGGTTGCGATACCGGTCCATTGCGCGCCTTTCCGATGCGGCACGAGCTCGGCACGCATCATGCGGCGGAACGGGCCGAAATGCAGTTCGTCGGGTCGCGCAGGATCGCGGGCGCGGCCGTGCACCACGCGCTCCATGCCGGGATAGTCGGGCTGGATGAATTGGCAGGCGGGGGCGCAATCCTTCGGTTCCGATGAGCGGGAGATGCCGCAATCGGTGCAGAGGCCGCGATGCGGCGCGTTCATTGCAAAAGCGCTCGCTGCCTTTGCGAAATGCCAGGAAGTGTAACCCACCCCTGCCCCGCGCGTTCATGCACCGACATAACGCACCGCACTTCGCCAGGAACCCGATATGAAACGCACGCTGTTCGCTCTTCTCCTGCTTGCCGCCGCCTCGCCGCTTAGTGGCTGCGTGTGGTATGGGCCCGGCCATCCGGGAGGCTGGTGCTACTATCACCCGTATCGCTGCCGCTGAGCGCGGCGCAATCGACGCAGACTCCATCGATCTCCACCGTGGCGCGCCGGGGCCCGAAGCCCTGGCGCGAGGCTGCCTGTGCCACCGCCGCGGCAATGCCGGGGTCGTCGATCTCCTCCGCCCGGCCGCATCCGGCGCAGAGCAGGAACTGGGCAGGGTGATCGTGCGGCGCCGCGTCGTGGCAGCCGACGAAGGCTTGGCGACCCTCCAGCCGGTGAACCAGGCCTTGGGCCAGCAGGAAATCGAGCGCGCGATACACGGTAGGCGGCTGGCCGTTGCCGCCGGATTCGCGCAGCCGATCGAGCAGCGCATAGGCGCCGACCGGCTCGGGTGAGGCCAGAATCAGGGCCAGAACGTCGCGCCGCAGCTTCGTGAGCCGGGCGCCGCGCCGGGCGCAGATCGCCTCGGCGCGGGCCAGACGTTCTTCGATGAGGTGCGGGGCTGGGGCTTGGCCGTGCATGGCGCTACGTTATAACGTGAGTGGATGAGGTGGGACAGGCTCTGCATCGCCGCGCTGGCCGCTAACTTTGCGATTGCCGCGGCTACAGGGGCTGCGCCGCGCGTGGTCGCGGCCGAGAATTTCTACGGCGAGGTGGCGGCCGAGATCGCGGGGCCGGGCGTTCCGGTGAGCAGCATCCTGAGCAATCCGAATACCGATCCGCATGAATTCGAACTCAGCCCCAGCGTGGCCCGGCAAGTCGCGGCCGCCAGCATCGTGGCCTATAACGGCGCGGGTTACGACCCCTGGATGACGCGGCTGCTGGCTGCCTCCCCGGCGACCGAGCGGGCGGCCATCGAGGCGGCGGCGCTGGTTGGCGCAAAGCCGGGCGACAATCCGCATCTTTGGTATGATCCCCGCACCATGCCGGCGATGGCGCGGGCGCTGGCGGCGGTGCTGGAGCGCCAGGACCCGGCGGACGGCCGCGGCTTCCGGCAGCGTCTTTCGGTGTTCCTCGCGAGCTTGGCGCCGCTGGATGCGAAGATTTCCGCGATACGCGCGAAATGGGCCGGCACGCCGGTGATGGCAACCGAGCCGGTGTTCGGCGACATGGCCGCAGCGCTGGGATTGCGTATGCACAACCAGCGCTTTCAGGTCGCGGTGATGAACGGCACCGAGCCACGACCCTCCGACATCGCGGCGTTCGAGGCGGATTTGCGCGGCCATCGTGTGCGCGTGCTGTTCTACAATGCGCAGGTTTCCGATAATCTGGTGCAGCACATGCGCAACCTGGCGCAGGCCTCGCGCGTGGCGGTGGTGGGCGTAACGGAGACCATGCCGCCCGGTGCCAGCTATGCGGGCTGGATGCTGCGGCAACTCGACACGCTGGACCGTGTGCTGGCGGCCGGCGAATGAGCCTAATCTGTTTCGATGACGTCACGCTTAAGCTGGGCGGCCGCACGGTGCTTGCCGGCGTGCAGGGCCGGATCGAGCCCGGAGAATTCATCGGCGTGCTGGGACCGAACGGTGCCGGCAAAACCACGCTGCTGCGCGCCATCCTGGGTCGGGTGCGGCCGCGCACGGGACGCATCATGGTCTCCGGCGAGATTGGCTACCTGCCGCAAGCCCAGCCCGGGACCGCCACGCGCCTGCGCGGCGAGGCTTTGCTGGCGAGTTCCATCCGCGGCGCGCGGCTGGGTCTGCCGCTGATTTCGTCCGCGGACCGGGCGGAGATCGCGCGCGTGCTGATGCTGACCGAGGCGGCGGAACTCGCGGCGCGGCCGATCGGCACGCTTTCGGGCGGCGAGCGGCAGCGCGTGCTGCTGGCGCAGGCGCTGCTGGGCCGGCCGCGGGTGCTGCTGCTGGATGAGCCGCTGGCTGGGCTGGACCCGCGGCGGCAGCAGCAGATTGTTTCTCTTGTATCGCGGCTTCGGCGAGAGCTCGGGCTCACCGTGCTGCTGAGTGCGCACGAGCTGAATCCTTTGCTCCGCGCGGTGGATCGTGTGCTCTATCTTGGCCACGGCAACGCCGCGCTCGGGGCGGTGGACGAAATTGTTACGGGACCGGTGCTTTCTCGCCTGTATGGCAGCGCCATCGACGTGGTGCGCGCGAACGGCCGCATCTTTGTGGTGCCGCGCGATCCGGAAGCGGCGGCGTTGCCGCAAGCCGCAGAGGCCTGCGCGCCGGCATGAACCCGCTTGCTTACGAATTCATGCGCCACGCCTATCTGGCCGCGGCGATCACCGCCGTGCTGGCCGGCACAACCGGCTATTTTCTGGTGCTGCGCGGCCAGAGCTTCGCGGGCCATGCGCTGGGCCATGTGGGGTTCGCCGGCGCCACGCTGGCGCTGCTGCTGGGATGGCCGCCGCTGGTCGGATTGATGGCGGCTACGGCGGGCGGCGGCGCCGGCATGGGGCTGCTCGGCGAAAGTCTGGGCGAGCGCGATGTGGGCATCGGCATGGTGCTGGCCGGCGCACTCGGGCTGGGTGTGCTGTTCCTCGGCCTGCTCACGCAATCCGCGGCGCAGGCCACCACGTTGCTGTTCGGCAACGTGCTCGCTGTGGACGGCGGCACGGTGCGGGTACTGGCGGCGGTGACGGCGGTGAGCCTCGCGGCGCTGGCGCTGCTGGCGCGGCCGCTGCTGTTCGCGAGCTTGCAGCCGGAATTGGCCGAGGCGCGCGGCGTGGCGCGGCGACGGATTTCGGTGGCATTCCTGGCCGTGACGGGCCTGGCGGTGGCGGCCAGCGCGCAGATCGTGGGCGTGTTGCTGGTGTTCACGCTGCTGGTGGGGCCTGCCGCCGCTGCGCTGCGGCTGACGGAGCGGGTTGGAACCGGCATGACGCTTTCGGTGGCGCTGGCGGTGATGCAAACCGCCGCTGGGATCACACTAGCCTTTTACACCGATTGGCCGGTGAGCTTCTGGGTGACGGCGCTCAGCGCGACAATTTACCTGGCGGGGGGGGGTGGGGCGGCGGGAGGGGGCGCGCCGCCCCCCCGACGCCGCACCAGCC
>CAXUEX010000071.1:5366-14030 GCA_964250215.1 uncultured Acetobacteraceae bacterium
CCCGCGCCACAATTACCCGGGCGGCGCGGGCGCGCGCCCCGGCTCGCGCCAGCGCTCTTGCCGCCACGGATCCATGCCAGCGGCAAGCGCCGCAAGCACCGACGGGTTATGCGCGCCGAGCGCCGGGCTGGCGCCTTGCGCGATGCAGGGTTTGCCATTCAGCATCACCGGATTGCGCAGGCCCGGCACCGTGCCGTCCGCAGCGAGATCGTTCGGCAGCGACAGGCGCATCTGCCGATGTTCCACTTGCGGATCATCAAAAGCTTGCGACAGCGTGTTCACCGGGCCGGCCGGCACGCCGACCGCTTCGAGCGCCATCAGCAGCGCATCGCGCTGGCGGGATGCGACATTGGCGGCGAGCAGCGGCTCGAGGATTTCACGATTGCGCACGCGCGCGGGATTCGTGGCGAAACGCGCATCCGCCGCCAATTCGGACGCGCCCAGCACGCCGCAAAGTTTCGCAAATTGCCCGTCATTGCCGACCGCGATCACGATCCATCCGTCGCTGGCGTGAAACACCTGGTAGGGAACCAAGTTCACGTGCGCATTGCCAGCACGGGCGGGATCGCGGCCGGTAACGAAATAGTTCAGCGCCTGGTTCGCCAATACGCCGATCTGCGTATCCAGCAGACTCATGTCGATATGCGCGCCACGCCCTGTGGCTTCGCGGGCGTGCAGCGCGGCGAGGATGGCGCTGACCGCATACACGCCGGTGAAGAGATCGGCATACGCGATGCCGGCCTTTTGCGGCGTACCGTCCGGCTCGCCCGTGAGCGACATGAAACCCCCCATGCCCTGCACCACGAAATCGTAGCCGGCGCGGTGCGCGTAGGGGCCGGTCTGGCCGAAGCCGGTGACGGAGCAAACGATCAGGTGCGGAAAGCTTTTCGCCAAATCGCCAGGCGCCAAGCCGAATTTCCGCAGGTCACCAACTTTGAAGTTTTCGATCAGCACGTCAGCGCTGGCGGCGAGCGCGCGCACGGTTTCGCGGCCGGTCTCGCTAGCCAGATCGAGGGCGATCGAACGTTTGCCGCGATTTGCGGCGTGGAAATAGGCCGCATCAAGATGCCCGCCATCGGCGGCGGAAACGAACGGAGGGCCCCAGGCGCGGGTTTCGTCGCCTACCCCTTCGCGCTCCACCTTGATCACGTCGGCGCCGAAATCGGCAAGCAATTGCCCGGCCCAGGGCCCGGCAAGCACGCGCGCGAGTTCCAGCACCCGCACCCCAGCCAGAGGGCGCGGGCCGGCAGGCGCGTTCAGGAGAACGCCTGCAAGCCGGTGATGGCGCGGCCCAAGATCAGCGCGTGCACGTCGTGCGTGCCTTCGTAGGTGTTCACGGTTTCCAGGTTCGCGGCGTGGCGCATCACGTGAAATTCGGCCGAGATGCCGTTGCCGCCGTGCATGTCGCGGGCGATGCGGGCGATATCCAGCGCCTTGCCGCAATTGTTGCGCTTGATCAGCGAGATCATTTCCGGCACCACTTCGCCCGCCTCGAACAGCCGGCCGACGCGCAACGCGGCTTGCAAGCCAAGCGCGATTTCGGTGGCCATGTCGGCGAGCTTCTTCTGCACGAGCTGGGTCGCGGCGAGCGGGCGGCCGAACTGCTTGCGATCGAGCGTGTAGGCGCGGGCGGCGGCGAAGCAGGCCTCGGCGGCGCCCATTGTGCCCCAGGCGATGCCGTAGCGCGCGCGGTTCAGGCAGCCGAACGGGCCTTTCAAGCCGGCGATTTTCGGCAGCAGATTTTCCTCGGCGATTTCGGCGTTTTCCAGCACGATTTCGCCGGTGATCGAGGCGCGCAGCGAAAGTTTTTTCTCGATTTTCGGCGTGGAGAACCCGGGCGTGCCGCGTTCCACGATGAAGCCGCGGATGGCGCCCTCGTGCGCCGCGGATTTCGCCCAGACCACGGCCAGATCGGCGATCGGGCTGTTCGTGATCCACATCTTGGCGCCGTTCAGCCGGTAGCCGCCGTCGATCTTCTCGGCGCGCGTGCGCATGGCGCCGGGATCGGAGCCGGCATCGGGCTCCGTGAGGCCGAAGCAGCCGACCCATTCGCCGCTCGCCAGCTTCGGCAGGTATCTGTTGCGTTGCTCTTCCGATCCATAGGCGTGGATCGGGTGCATCACGAGCGAGGATTGCACGCTCATCGCCGAGCGGTAGCCGGAATCGACGCGTTCCACCTCCCGCGCGACAAGGCCGTAGCTCACGTAGCCAAGCCCGGCGCCACCGTATTCGTGCGGGATGGTGGGGCCGAGCAGGCCGAGCGCACCCATTTCGCTCATGATCTCGCGATCAAAGCGCTCGTCCAGATAGGCCGAGGTGACGCGCGGCAGCAGTTTTTCCTGCGCGTAGGCGCGGGCGCTGTCGCGGACCAGGCGCTCCTCGTCGGTGAGAAGGTGCTCGATCTGGAAAGCGTCCTGCCAGTCGAAAATATGCCGGTGCGCCAGACTATCCATGCTCTGTCTCAAGTAATGGGGTCTGGGGCCGCCGGCCCCAGCGGGGTCCAGGGGCGGAGCCCTGGTCTTACTTTCTTACGCCGCCGCCTCTCGCAAGTCGAATTGGAGCGCCGCCAGCCTCTTGTATAGCCCCTGTTGGCTCAGCAGCGCGGCGTGGGTGCCTTCCGCGGTAACCTCACCCGCCTCGATGATCACGATCCGGTCGGCGCGGCGGATGGTCGCCAGGCGGTGAGCGACGACGAGCGTGGTACTGCTGTGCCCCAGCACGGTAAGTGCGTGCTGCACTGCCTGCTCGGATTCCGCGTCCAGCGCGCTCGTGGCTTCGTCCAGCAGCAGGATCGGCGCCCGGCGCAGGATGGCGCGGGCTATGGCGACGCGCTGCTTCTGGCCACCGGATAGGCGGACGCCTTTTTCGCCAAGAAAGGTGTGCAGGCCTTCAGGCAAATCGAACAGGAAATTGGCGGCCGCGGCCTCGATGGCGTGGTGGATCTCGGCCTCAGTTGCATCGGGCCGGCCGTAGCGAATGTTTTCCGCGGCGGTGGCGCCGAAAATGAACGGATCCTGCGCGACTACGCTGATGCGAGCGCGGAGGGCTGCCGGGTCGGCGCGTCGCAGATCGGTGCCGTCGATGCGCACGCTGCCGGATTGCGGATCGAAGAAGCGCAGCAAAAGTTGGAACACGGTGGTTTTGCCGGCGCCTGACGGGCCGACGAGCGCGACGGTTTCGCCTGACGCGACGCCGAGCGAGAAATCGCGCAAAGCCGGCGCATCGGGGCGGGAGGGATAGCGGAACGTGACGTGATCGAATTCAATCTCGCCGCGCGCCGGATGGCGGAACTGCAGCGGGTTTGCCGGCGCGGCGATGGCGGGCGTCTCACGCTTTAGTTCCAGCAGCCGATCAGCGGCGCCCGCGGCGCGTTGCAGCTCGCCCCAGAGTTCGGCCAGCGTGGCGCCGGAGGTGGCGAGCAGCACGGCGTAGAACACGAAGCTGGAAAGCTGGCCGCCGGTCATGCGGCCCGCGATCACGTCGCGGCCGCCGACCCAGAGCGAGAAGGTGATGGCGCCGAAGCCGAGCAGGATGACGCACAGGATCAGCGCGGCGCGCGTGCCGGCGCGGCGGAGCGCGGCGCGCACGGACTCCTCGCTGCGGTCGGCGAAGCGGGTGCGGTCTATGACTTCGTGCGTGAAGGCCTGCACGGTGGCGAGCGCGCCGATGGTTTCCTCGGCATAGGCGCCGAGATCGCCGACGCGATCCTGCGCCACGCGCGAGAGGCGGCGTTCGCGGCGGCCGAACAGCAGCAGCGGCACCAGCACGGCGGGCACGACCAGCACGACGATGCCGGCGAGCTTCGGGCTGGTGGCGATGAGCAGCGCCAGCGCGCCCACCAGCATGAGTGCGTTGCGGATCCACATCGAGATCGCGCTGCCGACGAGCGCCTGGAGCACGCTGACATCGGCGGTGAGGCGCGAGAGTATGTCGCCGCTGCGGGCGGTTTCGAAGAAACTCGGCGCGAGGCCGATGATCTGGTTGAACAGATCCCGCCGCAAATCAGCGCCGACGCGCTCGCCGAGCCAGGAGACGAGATAAAAGCGGGCGGAGGTGGCGCAGCCCAGCGCCGCGACGATGGCGAACATGGTGGCAGCAGTGCGGTTCAGCGCGGCAGGGTTGTGGCCGGCGAAACCGTGGTCGATGAGGTGCTTGAGCCCCTGTCCGATGCCGAGCACGAGTGCCGCCGCCGCCAGCAATGCGAGGGAGGCGCCAGCGGTGCGCCAGGCGTAGGGGCGCAAATAGGGCAGGAGCAGGCGGAGCGAGGCGGTGGGGCGGGTCATCGCGCGTGGCTTAGCATGGTGTGGCGGAATGCGCCTTCCGCGATTGCAGATGCGGAGGCCGCGGGACCGAATCGGCGGCACGCTGGTGGAATTCGCTGAGGAGCCGCAAACTGGAAAGGCGGTGTTGATATGGGCGCATTGTCGATGAACCCGCTCAGTTTCAAGAGCGATGAGCTCGATGCACTGCTTCTGGGCCTGCTCTGGATCCGGGATGACGAGGCTTCCGAGCTGCGGCCGGCTGCGGGAGGTACGATCAAGCGCATCGTCGCGGCGTTGCCGGCCCCGTCAACCGACATCGAAAGGTGGCTGGCCGGGAGCGGCCCCTGATTGCGACGCTCCGGCACACCATCGACCATGAGCGCACGCTGGATCTGCGCTATAAAGACAAGAAAGGCGTGGCGAGTTCGCGCACCGTGTGGCCGGTGACGCTGGATTTTTTCGGCAGCGCCGAGGTGCTGGTGGCCTGGTGCGAGTTGCGCGACGGATTCCGTCACTTTCGCCTCGGCCGGATTGTGTCGGCGCGGGTACTCGCGAACGTTTATCCGCAGCGGCGGCGGCTGCTCCTCGCGGAATGGCGCCTGGAACGGCTGAAATTCGGCGATTCGTTTTAGAGCGGTTTCGACCGGACATCGGATGCAGCGCGCCGGGCGATCCACCGTTACCGGATCAAGTGCGGACGTATTCTGCCAGCGCGCTGCGCCACATTTCAAGCTTCTCCATGGCGGGCACGCCAGCGTGGGCGGGGCTCGTCGAAGGCAGCGTCGTGCGCGGAATCGCGGCGAGTTCATGCGGCAAAACGGGCAGAACGAGCCGGCGGTAAAGCTGCGCCGACGTGGCGCCGTTGTGGAAAATGCCGCGAATACCGGGATGCGCCATTAGAAAACCGGTAAAATCGTTTGCCATCACGGAGCCGGACACGATGCTTTGATCGAGCGCGCCGGGCCGTTCGGCGGCGTGACAGGTATCCCACAGCGCGATGCCGGCGGCGGTGAGGCGCTGAAGCCGTTCGGCGTATGACAGGTCTGTGGCGGCACCGGCGATTTCGCCCATGATCCACCAAAAGCGGTTTTGCCTATTGGCGTAGTATTGCTGCTGGCGGAGCGATTCCGGGCCAGGGAGGCTGCCCAAGATCAGTACACGCGCATCAGGGCGCGATACCGGAGGAAAGCCCACGCTGACTCGAAGCCGTGCCGCAGCTTGCGGCCGCGCGGGTGCGCTATCGCGCAAATGCCTTCGCCGCCTCCACCGCGAAATACGTCAACACTCCCGCCGCTCCCGCCCGCTTGAAGCCGAGCAGGCTTTCCAGCATCGCGCGCTCGCGGTCCAGCCATCCGCGTTCCACTGCCGCAACAATCATCGCATACTCGCCCGACACTTGATAGGCGAAGGTGGGCACGGCGAAACGTTCGTGCACGCGGCGGACGATATCCAGATACGGCATACCCGGCTTCACCATCACCATGTCGGCGCCTTCGGCCAGATCCATCGCCACTTCGCGCAGCGCCTCGTCGGTGTTCGCGGGATCCATCTGGTAGGTTTTCTTGTCGCCGGCGAGCGACTTTGCCGAACCGACCGCGTCACGGAACGGGCCATAAAAGGCGCTCGCGTATTTCGCGGCGTAGCTCATCAGCCGCGTGTGGATGTGGCCTTCCACATCCAGCGCTTCGCGGATCGCGCCGATGCGGCCGTCCATCATGTCGGAGGGCGCCAGGATATCCATGCCGGCTTCGGCCTGCACGAGCGATTGCTGGCGCAGCGCCTTGAGCGTGTCGTCGTTCGCCACATAGCCATTGCGGATCACGCCGTCATGCCCGTGATCGGTGTAGGGGTCGAGCGCGACGTCACCGATGACGAGCAGATCGGGGAATTCGCGCTTGAGCAGTCGAGCGGCGGAGCAGATCAGGTTCTTCTCATTCGCGCTTTCCGTGCCCTCGGCATTTTTTCGTTCAGCCGGAGTTGCCGGAAACAGCGCGATCGCGGGAATGCCCAACGAAGCGGCCGGCGTCACATGCGCCGCGAGCCGGTCGAGGCTGACGCGGATCACGCCCGGCATGGAAGCCACCGGCACTTCCTGGCCGCCACCTTCCACGAGGAAAATTGGCCAGATCAGGTCATCGACCGAAAGCCGCGATTCGGCCACCAGCCGCCGCGTTGCGGCATCGAACCGGTTCCGCCGCAGCCGCGTCTTCGGAAAACGTGCGTTCATGCGCTCAGGCCACGCCTTCCTGTCAACCGGCTGTGCCGGCGGCTGTAGCCGAAAAACACGCCCAGCCCGATCACCAGCCACACCATTGCCAGCACCCAGGTCTCCAGCGGCAGCGACAGCATCAGGGCGCCGCACACCACGATGCCGGCGACCGGCACATACGGCACGTACGGCGTACGGAACGCCCGCCGCCGCCCGGCATCGGTTCGCCGCAGCACCAGCACGCCGACGCACACGATCACGAACGCCAGCAGCGTGCCGAATGATGTCATGTGCCCCAGCGAACTGATCGGCAGAAAGCCGCCGGCCACGCCCGCGAACCCCATGAACAGCAAATTGGACAGCCACGGCGTACGGAACCGCGGATGCACCACCGCGAACACTTTCGGCAACAACCCGTCATGCGCCATGGAATAGAACACCCGGCTCTGGCCGAGCAGCATCACCAGGATCACCGAGGTCAGCCCCAGAATCGCCCCGATGGTCACCGCCACGCGCAGGAAGGGCAGCGGCGTCTGACTGATTGCGAGCGCCACCGGCGCTGCGTCGTGCAGCTTCGTGTAGCTCAGCAGCCCGGTGATCACCAGGCACACCAGCACGTACAAAACCGTGCAGATCGCCAGCGAGCCGAGGATGCCGATCGGCATGTCGCGCTCGGGGTTCTTGGTCTCCTGCGCCGCGGTGGAAACCGCATCGAAGCCGATATAGGCGAAGAACACCGTCGCCGCTCCGCGGAAGACGCCCGACAATCCGAAATGCCCGAACGTGCCGTCGTTCGGCGGAATGAATGGGTGCCAGTTCGCCGGCTTCACATAGAACGCGCCGAAGCCGATCACCGCCGCCACCACGGCCAGCTTCAATGCCACAATCACGCCGTTCACCTTCGCCGATTCCGAAATCCCGCGGATCAGCAGCAGCGACACCAGCACGATGATCAAGGCCGCCGGCAGGTTCACCAGCCCCGGATCGGGATGCCCCATTGCATCGGTGTCAAACGGCGAGGCGGTGAGCGCATGCGGCAGTGCCAGCCCGACGCTGCCGAGGAAACTCGTCACGTAGGCGGACCACGACACCGAGACCGTTGCCGCCCCCACCGCGTATTCCAGCGTCAATGCCCAGCCGATGATCCAGGCCACCAGCTCGCCGAGCGAGGCATAGGCGTAGCTGTAGGCCGAGCCAGCCGCCGGGATCATGCCCGAGAGCTCGCTGTAGCAAAGCCCCGCCAGCGCGCAGCCGAGTGCGGCGATCAAAAAGCTCAGCACCACCGCCGGGCCCGCATTGTCCGCGGCGGCAATCCCGGTGAGCGAGAAAATGCCCGCGCCGATGATCGCCCCGATGCCCAGCGCCACCAGGCTCAGCGGCCCCAGCGTGCGCTTGAACTCGTGCGCCCCGCCGATCGCCTGGATCGGCTTGCGGGCAAACAGGGGGTTCGGCAGGGTAAGGCTCATCGGCTGAAACTGCCCTGTAAGAGCGCTCCGCGCCAGGGCCCCCGGCCCGCAATTCACGGGGCGGAGCGCCGCCCGCGGCAAGGGGGCAAACGGGCCGCGCCCCAGGCGATCGGAGCCCTTCATGCGCTGCCCGTTCTGCGGCCACGACGACACCCAGGTAAAGGACAGCCGCCCCGCCGAGGATGGCGCCGCGATCCGGCGCCGCCGATTCTGCGGCAGTTGCGGCCAGCGCTTCACCACCGTGGAGCGCGTGCAGCTCCGCGAACTCAGCGTCGTGAAGGCCGATGGCCGGCGTGTGCCGTTCGACATCGAAAAACTCTCCCGCTCGGTGCGGATCGCGCTACGCAAGCGGCCGGTGGCAGACGAGCGGATCGACCGGGTGGTGAACGGCATCGTCCGCCAGTTGGAGGCTGCGGGCGAGCCGGAGGTGAGCAGCGCGCAGATCGGTGAATTGGTGATGGAGACGCTGCGGGAGATCGACGAGGTGGCCTATGTCCGGTTCGCTAGCGTCTATCGCGATTTTCGCGAGGCACGAGATTTTGAGGCTTTCCTGGGCAAGCTCGACCAGCCGGGCTGAGGCGGCCGCGGCTTTCAGTTCGTTTGATATCGTTTGACCCTCGGCCTGAGGATTCTTGGGCTTTGGCGGGGCCAGTCTGCTTGTGTCGAGGCAATCACGCCTCCCGCAAGAAAGGCCCACGCAAATGACCGCCATCGCCCTGAACACCGG
>CAXUEX010000072.1:0-13957 GCA_964250215.1 uncultured Acetobacteraceae bacterium
GCGCGGGCCGTTCGCCGCGGCGGTATGGCCCGCCGCGCGCGCGCCGCCTCGCCATCGGCATCGGCCGCCACCAGCGACGCAATGCGCGACCCACGCCGGCGCAGCGAAATCACCGGGTCCGCGCCGGCCAGCCCGCCGAACCGCTCCGGATCGATCGGATCCGCCATCGATTGCGCCGCGAGCAAACCGGCAAAGCCAACCGCCGCGCCGGCCATGCCGCCGAAACCGGCCGCCATCTTCTTGTTCGGGCTGGAAGGAAGTTCCGGCGGCGTCGCGGCGCTCAGCACCCGCAAATCCGGCGTGCGCGCCGCCGCCGGCTGCGCCGTCGTCTGCTGCTCGCGATCCAGCAGCGTGCGATACAGCTCACGGCGCGTTGCCGCGTCCTGCTTCAATTGTTCCATTTCCGCTTCGGTATTCTGGGCAATCACGCTGCTCCGCTTCGCCGCCTCGAGCTGCCGCTGAACATCGGCTTCGTGCGCCTGCGCCACGCGCAGTTGCGTCTGCAAGGAAGCAATAATCCGGCCTGTCTCCGCGCCCAGTTGGCGCCGGGTCGCGGACAGATCGGCATCGGCGGCCTCCACCTCGGGATAGGCGGAACCGAAGCGCGCGGAAAGATTGGCCGCGTGCGCCGCGGCGCTGGCTTCTTGATCGCGCAACCGCGAAATCGTCTCCGATCCCAGCACGCTCGCCATCTCGCCCGGGCTGCCGCTAGCGGCCGCACCGTTCGCGCGCGCCAGCGTCGCTTCCATTTGCATGCGCTCCAACGTCGCGCGAGAAGCGGCGGTCGCCAAATCCTCCAATTGCTGCTGCCCGACGCTGCCGGCGCGCAGCCCGACGAATTGCGAGGTATTGCGCAAATCCTGCATGCGCTTCTCGATAGCTTCGATTTCACCTCGCGTCTGCGCAACTCGCTGTTCCAGATCGGCATTCGCGCCCGCGTTCACGGCGCCACGTTCCTGTGCCTGCTCGTGAATGTAATTCGCAATCAGCGTGTTGACGAAATCCGCGGCAACAGCCGGATCGCGGGCCGTGAAATCCACGCCGATCACCAGGCTGCGGTTGTCCTGGCTGATCACCAGCGCATGATCCACGGCCGCCAGCACAAGATCCTGGTTGTCCGTCCGCCCCGCGGCCTTGTCGTGCGGCAGCCAGGCCGTCAGCCATCCCGTCAGCTCAGCGAAGAACGAAGGCTTGCGCAGCGCCGGATTGAATTCCGGATCACGATCGAGATGCACGGCAGCCACCGTTCCCGCCAGCAGTTGCCTGCCGGTAAGCGCCTGCACCTCCGTGCGAACCCACGGCATCGGGTCGGGCGCCTCATCGGAGCGCAGCGCGCCGCGCAGTTCCGGTATCGCAATGCGGTCGCCTTCCACCGCCAGCGCCGCGTGCGCCGTGTAAGATTTCGGCAGGGTGGCCGCAATCGCATAGGCGATCACCGCGCCCGCAACCGCGCCGATCGCGGCCGGGGCCGCGCCACGGCGCGCCAGCTTCAGCGCTTGCCGCCGGTCCAGCGGCGGCGTTTCGGAACCGAACGAGATCGGATGGTCGATGGAAATGTCCATTGGGCTTTCCCCGAATTCAGGCCGCTTCGGCACCGGCGGCGGCAAAAATGGTGGACGCGCTGTTTTCCCGCCGGCCGGCAAGCCGGTCCCGCAGAGCCAAAAGCAGCACGTGATAGAACAAGCTCCGATCGCCGATCCGCAGGCGCGCGGGATCGGCGCAAGGTTGCAAAATCCCCTCGTCCAGCAACCGGCGCTGCGGTTGTGCCGGAATCACCGGCACGCCATTCGCAACCGCAACAAAACAGCCGTAACGGTCCTGTGGAGCCGTCGCCACCGCATATAGCGCGGCCTGCATTGCCTTGTCCTCGCCGCCGGCGGTGAGTTCCGTGTAGCGAAGCGCCACGCCGGATTGCGCATCGTCGATCAACTGGTCCACCGTCTCGGCCAGGTCCGGCGAGGCCACGCGGTCTGTCCCGCGCGACAGCGCGGACTGCGCCAGGCGCAAGCCGAGCAACTGCGCCATATACGGCATTCCCCTTGCCAGCCCTACGACGAAACTGATAACGCTCGCGCCGAACTCCAGGCCGATCTCCTCGCCGCCTTCGCGCAGCATAGTGCCGATTTCGGCGTCGGTGAGCAGCGGCAGGTGCACGGCAACCACGTTGCGCTGAATGGAAGGGTGCTGCCCGATAATGTGTTCCAGCGTCGCCGCAACGCCCACGATCATGAACTGGATCGGGCTGGCGCGGTCGGAAAGCAGCTTGATCGTGTCCGCCAGGCGCGTTCGTGTGGCAGCATCCTGTACGCGGTCGAACTCATCGACCAAAAACACCAGCTTGCCACCCGGAATGCGGTCCCCCAGCGCGGCGAGATCCTGTGGCCGGAGCGCGCCTGTCGGCAGCGGATCGGCCTCACCGGAAACATTCGCCACCAACGATGCCGGTAGGTCCCCCGCCAGGCCTCGCATCATGGAATCGTAGTCGCTGTCCGCCTCGCAGGCGTGGCGCGCGACGAGAACGCCAGACCGGCGCAGCCGCGTCACCGCCAGATTCGCAAGCGACGTTTTGCCTCGACCCCGTTCGGAATACAGCACGATGTGCGCACCTTCCGACCGCAACGCGGTGAGAATCCGGTTCAGCTCCGGCGTGCGGCCGATCAGCTTCAACCGCGCGGTGCGGGGTCGCATCGGCGTAAAGACCTCGCTTGGATTGGCTATCCGGTTCGCCGAAGCCACAGGCGCTGCGGCCTGGACCGAAACCGGCGCCGGCCGGACCGTCGCGGAAACAAAACGCAGCCGCACCAGCCAATTCCAGAAAGCCGAGCCAAGCCCAGTCAAATTTGCGGCCCAGGGCCGTGACAGCGCCGCCAAATCAGCAAGCTCCCCGCGCCGCCAGCACAGCCGGAACGGTGCGCAGCAGAATGGTCAAATCCTGCCAAAGTGTCCAGTTCTTCGCATACCAACGGTCCAGTTCCACCCGGTGCGAATACGACGTGTTGTTCCGCCCGCTCACCTGCCACAATCCGGTGATACCCGGCCGAGTCTCGTAATAATATGCGATGTCCTCGGCATAACGCGGTATTTCCCGGCGCACGATCGGGCGCGGCCCCACCAGGCTCATTTCCAGCCGCAGCACGTTCAGCAATTGCGGCAATTCATCCAGGCTCGTACGGCGCAATACCCGGCCGATCCAGGTGATGCGCGGGTCGTCACGCAGCTTTTGCGTCGCCGTCCATTCGGCCGCGGCCGCAGGGTCCGTGGCAAGCAATTCGTTCAGCACCGCATCGGCATCCACCAGCATGGTGCGGAATTTCAGGCAACTGAACGGATTTCCACCGGCGCCAATCCGTTCATGGCCAAACAGCGCCGGCCCGCCGTCCAATCGCACCAGCGCCGCAATTGCTAGCAACAGCGGTAGCAGAAGCACCGCCAGCACAGAAGCTGCCACCAGATCAAAGGCGATCTTCAAGGCGCGCCGCGCCGGCTTGGCCAAGTTGTTATGGTATCGGTGCAGCACAACTTCATGGCCGATGAAGCAGGTTTCTTCATAGCCTAGCACGGGAAGGCCTTCGGTACGCGGTGCCACCGCAAACGGCACCCTGTCGCGCAACAGCTTCTCGAGCGTGGCGCGCTCGGTGGATTCCCAAAAATCACCGGCCAGCAGGATCATGTCCGCGCCATACTCCAACAGCAGCCGCCGGCCGCCGCGGCGCAGCGCCTCCGGCGGTGCGATACCAGCGATGCGATAGCCCACCGCGGGGTCGGATTGCACCGCCGCCATCGCGCGATCGCTCGCGCGGCCACCGATAAAAAGCACCGGCACCTGCCAGATGCCGGCACGATCCATAACGCTGCGCGCAAATTTCCGGGTAGCCGCCACCACGGCTGGAAAAGCCAGCCAGATCGCTGCCAGCTCCAACCCGCTTTCAAGTTGCGCCAGCAGCCAACCAATCACCAGCGTTGCCATCCCCGCCGCGAAAGAAGCCGTGATCACGTCGCTGAGTTCGTACCACCCTGGCAGCCGGCGCCTATAATGACGGGAAGCAACAAAATGCAGCAGCACGCCAACCAGGATGCATACAAGCCAAGGTTGCAGAACTGCCGGCATCCTCGCGCCACTCGCGCAAAACGCTGCGAGACACAACAAAAACGCTGCCAGATCGCTTGCAAACAACCCACCGGCAATGATGCTGCCGCGCGTGAAGGCCCGCATACCTCGGCCGCGCGAGGCACGCCGTGTCTTGAGCCGCTGAAAACTCAGCCCTTCTATCCCGGCTTGAATCGCCATCGTGGAGAAAGCTCCATAATATCTGTTAGGATGCTGAAAGCTGGCCATAGCTTGTCGCGTCCGCAACCGCTTTACGGCATGCAGATGGGGAAGTTGCCAGGCAAATCGCACGATCGACGCACTCACGTTCGCGTCAGCCCGCGCCAAGAATTACGAATGGTAACGGACAAACCCGCATCCGCCTTTGGTGTTCGTCGAAACTGGCCAGCTTCACGGCATTGTCAGCCGTAGCAAAAGGATTGCCTGCTAATGGCGCCCGCATCTGAGAACGGGAATGGGCGGCCGCAACGCCGCGAAGTTTAAAGCGATGAACAAACTCGGTGTAGGAATCGCCACTCGCGGGCGTGCACACTCCTTAGCGGCTTGTCTCGATAATCTCGGAAGGCAGCTTCGCGCGCCGGATCGCATCCTGATCTGCGGCACCGATCCGTCGGACGTGGCAGGTATCTCGGAATCCCCTGGGCTCACGCTGATCCAAGCCGCCCCGGGTCTCACACAACAACGCAACAAGCTGCTCGCCACCGCTGCTGATCTGGATATTCTCGTGTTCTTCGATGATGACTTTCTGCCGGCTCCGGCCTACTTGCAGGCGATCGAAACCTGCATGGCAGATAATCCCGATCTGGCCGGTGCTGGCGGCAGCCTGATCGCCGACGACACGCGCGGCCCCGGGCTTTCGGTGCAGGATGGTCTCGCGCGGATTGCAGCAGATGCGTCCCCCATGCATGGCGGCTGGCGGCCAGCCGCGCATCTGTATGGCTGCAACATGGCGTTACGACTTTCCGTGGTGCGGGCACACGATTTGTGGTTTGATGAGCGATTGCCGCTCTATGCATGGTCGGAAGATATCGATTTTTCGCACCGGCTTGCCCGGCATGGCGCCCTGGCCACGGTTCCGGGCGCGCGTGGCGTGCATCTCGGCGTGAAATCCGGCCGCTCGCCCGGCCGTCGGCTGGGATATTCACAAGTGGCGAACCCGGTATATCTGTTCCGCAAAGGCAGCTATTCGCTCCGCCGCGCCGGCGGCAGCGTGGGGCGCAACTTGGCCATGAACGTCGCGCGTGCTGCCTGGCCCGAACCGTATGTCGATCGTCGCGGCCGGCTGGCCGGAAACCTGCTGGCCTTGCGTGACTGGTACGCCGGCCGCATGGCGCCGGAACGGGTGCTGGAATTGTGAACGCGCCAATCGTCAGCGTGCTGGTGCCGCTATACAACAGCGCCGCCACAATCGAACGCGCGCTGCGCTCCGCCATGCGCCAGACGCTCGCGGATATCGAAATCCTGCTGGGCGACGACGCCTCCACCGATGCCGGGTCCGACATCGCGCAGCGCCTGGCGTCCGAAGAACCTCGTCTGCGAGTTTTCCGCTTCGCCACGAATGGCGGCAAGCCGCGGGTGATGAACCGGCTCATCGAAGCCGCCAACGGCGAATTCCTGGCCGTATTGGATGCCGACGACGCCTATGCGCCTGACCGGCTGGAGCGCCTCGTTGCCGCCTGCTGCGCGCATGGCACGGAAATGGCCGCCGACAACTTGCTATACGTCGATTCCGGTGTTCCCGGCGAAGGTTTCGGCGAAGTGGTACGCACCGGATTTCCCGTCGGTGCCAAGCCGCTTCTGCTCGATCGGCAGCATCTGTTTGCGGCCGCCAACACGTACGCCGATTTCGATCCCGGCATCCTGAAACCCATCATCCGCCGCGATTTCGCCGCGCGCCACGCGCTGCGCTACATCGAGCAAAGCCGGCTGGCCGAGGACTTCACCTATCTGCTCCGCTTCTTCCTGGCTGGCGGCCGCGCCGTGTTGCTCAGCGAACCCCTGTATTACTGGACAATGCCGTTCGGCGCCCATTCGCGGCGCTGGACGGAAACCGGCGCCGGCCCCTGGCGCTACGATTACCGGCCGGCCCTGGCGGTGAACACCGCGCTGATCCGCGAATTGCGCGCCAGCGGCGAGCCTGAAGCCGTGCGCATGTTGCATCGGCGCGGCCGGCAATATCGCGCCATGATCGCCTATATCGAAGCGCAACGCATGGCCGCGTCCGGCCGGCCCGCCGCCGCCATGCGGCAAATCGCCACGCATCCCGAAGCATGGGAACTGCTCGCGCGCAGGCTGGCGGGCCGCGCCGTGCGCGCGCTGCGCATTCCCGCCGGAGACGCCAAACAGAACCAGTTTTCTCGGCAGCGAGTGGCATGAAAATCCTCATCGTAACCGCTTGCGACAGTTCCTTCATGCCCTTCATGGCCGGCATGCTGGCCTCCACCGCCGCCATCCGCGGCCGGCCCGGCGTCAGCGTCGCCTGTTTCGATACCGGACTTTCCGCTGCCGACCAGGAAACCCTGCGCGCCGCCGGTATCCGGCTAGCGCAACCGCGCGCGCATCTGGGCGTGCAAGCGGCCGAGCACGCGCCGGCGCTGCTGTCCTTCCTCGCGCGCCCCTTCCTGCGCGAGTATTTCCCGGATTTCGACGTGTATGTATGGATCGATTCCGATGTGTGGCTGCAAAGCGAAGCGGTGTTCGATCGCTTCGTGGCCGGCGCGCAGGGAAGCGGCATGGCCATTGCCCATGAAATGACCCGGGATTACCGTTTCCAGCCCTACCTGCTGGCATGGACAACCAAGCATTTCCTGTTAGGCTACGGCATCCCGAAAGGGCTCTGGCTGCTCTCGCGACCGCACGTGAACGCCGGATTTTTTGCCATTCACCACGATGCGCCGCATTGGCAGGCCTGGGCAACCTGTTACGCCCGCGCCATAGCTCGCAGCGGCAAGCTGGTGCCGCACGACCAGTTTGCTTTGAACGAAGCGCTGCACGGCGGCGCCGGCAAGCTGCAAACCTGCATCCTGCCGCCGCCCAACAACTGGATTTGCGATCGCGGCATTCCCATGTGGAATGACGGCGCCCAGGCGTTTTGCGAACCGCGCGCGCCATACCGCCCGCTCGGCGCCCTTCATCTGGCCGGCCCCGCCAAACGCCGCGCCTACCGCATCCGCCGCACCGCCGGCGGCTTCTTCCAAACCTGCGTGCTCTGGGGCGCAAGCCCGGCGCGTCCGGCCGCCGTGCCGGCCGGCATGGCAGAATAAAAATGCCCTCCGGCGCGGAAGCCGTCGCGGCCGAGTTCTCGCCGGATCCCACGCCTGCGCTGGCCGACGCGGCCATGCTGAAGCAGCGCTCGGTGCGCGGCGCCATCGCCACGTTCGGCTCGCAAGGGCTGCGCTTCGTGCTGCAATTCGGCAGCCAGGTGGCGCTCGCGCATTTCCTCGCTCCCGCGGCCTTCGGCGTGGTGGCCATGGCCGGCCCTGTGCTCAACCTGATACAGATATTCAACGAACTCGGCCTCAGCCAGGCCACCGTGCAAAAACCCCAGCTCAGCTCTGCCGAATCGTCGGGATTGTTCTGGACAAACCTCGCCATCAGCGCGGCGCTGGGCGGCCTCGTGGCATTGCTGGCACAGCCCGTTGCCGGCTTCTACCAGGAACCGAAACTCGCGCCGGTGCTCGCGGTCTGCGGCATGTTGCTGCTGCTCAGCGGCGTCTCGGCACAGCCGGTCGCGCTGCTGAACCGGCACATGCGGTTTTCCGCGCTCGCCGCCATGGATATCGCCTGCGCCGGCGTGGCCGCCGCCACCGGCCTGATCGCGGCCTGGCGCGGCTGCGGCTACTGGTCGCTCGTGCTGATGCAGCTCGGCAATGCGCTTACCGCGTGCGGGCTGGCATGGAGTCTCACCGGCTTCCGCCCTTGCGCCCCCTGGCGCGCCGCGCGCGTGGGCGAGCTGCTGCGTTTCGGCGGCCACCTCACCGGCTTCAATCTTCTCGGTTACGCCGAGAACAATCTCGCGAGCATACTGCTCGGCCGCTTCGCCGGCAGCGCCGCGCTAGGCTTGTTTGATCGAGGCAACAAACTGGTCTCGGTGCCATGGTGGCAACTGAACCTGCCGATTTCGCGCGTCGCCGTATCGCTGCTGTGCCGCGTGGCGGGCGAGCCGGCGCGATACCGCCAGGCCTGCCGATCGCTGCTCGGCGCCATGCTGCTGATTGCCGCCCCCGGCCTGCTCTGGGTGGCGCTCACCGCGCGCGAATTGGTGCCGCTGCTGCTCGGCCCTGCCTGGCACAGCGCCGCCCCGATCGTCGCGTGGCTCGCGATTGCCACCATTCCGGGGCCGTTCGGAATTGCCGCGTATTGGCTGTTCGTCTCGCAGGGCCGCGTGCGGGCGCAATTGCATTATGGCGTGTTGTCCGCGGCCGGCGTCGTGCTTGCCGTGCTCATCGGCCTGGCCGGCGGCCCGGTCGGCGTCGCCATCGCCTGGGCCGCCTTCTCGCCGTATATCCAGGGCGTCCAGCTCTTCGGTGCCACGCGAAAAGGTGCGGTGTGTTTGCGCGACCTGCTCGCCGCCACATCGCCGATTCTGTGCGGATTGGCAACCGTCGCCGCTTCCGGCCTTTTCCTGCGCGTGCATCCGGTCTTCACGCTGCCCGCGGCTGCGGCGCTGCCAACGGAATTGTTGCTGGCCTATGCGGGCACGCTGGCCGTGATGCTGTTGTTCCCGGAAGGCCGCCGGCTATTGCGGAGCTTCTGGCAAATGCGAACCACACTACGGCAAAATCATAATGCCCGGAGCGAGCTCCTGGAAACCATCCCGCTCTAGAAATGCCGCTCGAAAATCTTCACCACGTCGCCCGGCGCCAGCAGCGATTGCGGCGTGATCTTGCCCTTCTGCGCCTGGCCGTTCACCGTGCGGATATCCTCGGCCACATCCTCCACCGCGCGATACGTGAACCCGCCAGCCACCGCCACGGCGGTGAGCATCGTCATGCCGGGCTGATACGGATACTGCCCCGGCTTGGTCACTTCGCCGAGAACGAAAATCGGACGATACGCCAGCACTTCCACCGAAACACTCGGCTGCCGCACGAGATTCCGGTGCTTCAGCGCCACTTGCAGCGTCTGGCTCAGTTCCTCCGGCGTATCGCCGGCCGCGTGCACCGAACCCAGCAGTGGCAACGCCAGATTGCCCTGATCGTCCAGCCGGAACTGGCCGCTGAGTTGCTCGGCGCCGAAGGTGATGATGCGCACCTGATCGCCGCCGCCCAGCCGATATCCCTGCGGCGTGTAATCCGGCGTGGGCGAAAGATTGGCCGCCGGATCGCAGGAGGCAGCCAGCAGCGCGCCGATCAGAACCAGGTGTTTGCGCATCAGAAACCCACTTTCAACTGCAACACCACAACGTGCTCGTCATAATTCGCACCGAAAATGCCGCCCAAGCCAGGGAACAGCACCGACCCGCCATTTCCGGTGCGGTTTGCATAGGTGTAGCTCAACGCCAGCCCAAGGTTGCGGTTCAGCTTATAGGTGCCGCCTGCCCCCACCGTGTAATAGGTCTGGTTGCCGCCCCCCTGGTAATTGTCCAGATACACGGCGCCGTTCGCGTTCAGAATAACGTTGCGGTAGAGTTCGTGGTCCACATTCACCTTCAGCGCGGTTTCGGTGTAGCCCGTGGTGGCCTCCGCCGCCGAATCCTCGATGTAGCGCGCCGCGGTGCCGGTGATGGTGGTGAGCGAAGTCGGCGTCCACGTCACCGACCCTTCCACGATCGGCGCGGAAATCGTCTTGTAGGCGCCGCTGCGGAAATCGCGCTGCTCGTATCCCGCCAGCAGCCGGAAACTCAGCGCGCCACTGGCTTCGTAGGCCAGCCCCACCAGCACCGAAAAATCGTTGAAATCCTGCCGCGGAATGCCCGCTATGGGATTGGCGAACGCGGCGCTGGAATCCCGCACCACCACCACAATCCGGCGCCGCGTCGCGAATTCATACGAAGCGGTCAAGCTCGGCGAAACCACGAACCGGTCACGATAGGTCTGGATATAGGGCGTACCCAGCACGCTGCCGTTATCGAAGCTGAACCAGCTCAGATCCACGCCCGGCTGCAGCGAAAGCCGGCTGAAGTTCCAGGTGTAGCCTACGCGAATATTGTTCACGCGGTAGCCGATCGGCTGCGTCAGTTGCGGCACATCCAGATCGCGCGGCGTCTGATACAGATCCAGATGGCTCGCCCCGATATAGCCGCTATCCTCGCCGAATTGATGCGTAACCCCCAGCGCCGCCGTCCAGTCGTGATAGGATTGCGAGGCGAGATCGGGGTATTCGTAATCGTCCAACGTCACCTGCGCCGCCGCCTGCGTCAGATTCTGATCGTAGCTCAGCGCGATCTTCGGATTGGTCTCGATCACCGCGCTGCCGGCCGGCGAGGGCGTGCCGGTCACGTTGCTATCGTAGCCGAAACTTTCATCCAGGCTGGGCGAAAGCGTGAACGCGCCCAGATGGATGCCGCCCGGCTCGTATTCCGGATGCAGCCGTGAGCCCACCGTCACGCCCGGCAGCGGCCCATACCCAGGTATGTTCTGATCGAGATACTGATCGATCACCTGCGCGCCGGCATCATCGGGCAGGCAAAGCGCGGCGAGGCAGAGCGGCAGGGCCGCCGCCCAGCCTTGGCGGGAGCGAAACACGCGGCTGTCACTTACCCGTGAGTGAACTCATGCCGGCGGACACCCGTGATTGTGATGCCGCAACCGGGCAGGGAAGGGCCATGACGATTTCCGGCGAACATCCGCCGCATACACCACAGGCCAGCAAGCCAATGCGATCAAATGTTTGCTAGCGAACCCGCTCTGGCACCCCGCCGTGGCATCGCCGCCACCATGGTGGAACCCCGGCTGTTGCGCTTCACCACCTTGCTGTTCGCCGCCGCCATCTTCCTGCAACGGCTAGGCCTGCCATTCGGCGGCAAACCGATTAGCCTGGTGGGACCGGTAGGCCTCGCGCTGGCGTTCTATGCCTGGCTCACGGGCGCCCTGGTCCTGAACCGCGCGCGACTCGCGGTGTTCGGCCTGCTGGTTGGCTGGATCTGCTTGGGCACCGCGTTGCACCAGGTTCTGCCCGGGCGATTCGGCGTAGGGCCCAGCCTGCAATCCATGGCGCAATTCGTGGTGCTCAGCGCGTTCGCCGTTCTCGGCTTTGCGCAGCCCGTGCCGGAACAAAAATTCTTCGCCCGCATTGGCGCCGTGCTGGCTATCCTCGCGGTTTGCGGCATCGCGCAGTTCGCGCTGCAATTCGTCGGCCTCGGTTTGTTCCAGTTTCAGGGTATTCTGCCGGATTGGCTGCTGTACGAGATCGGCTACGATCAGGTGATCCCGGTCGGAGTCGGCGACATCCTGAAATCCAACGGCTTCTTCCTGGAAGAGCCTTCGATATTCTCGCAATTCATGGCGCTCGGCATCATGTTGGAAGCGCTGGGCCCGCGCCGGCCCTGGCGCTTCGCGCTGTTCGCCGCCGGCCTGCTGCTGTCGTTCTCGGGCACCGGCTGGATCGTGCTGCTGGTGTTCGTGGCCACCGTGGGCGCGCGGCTCGGCGCGCGCGGCGTCGCCATCGCGCTCGGCACGGCGGTGGCGCTGGCGCTGGCCATTGGCGCCATGCTGTGGCTCGCCCCCGATCTGGCCGCCGCGCTGCAAGACCGTTTTTCCGAGTTCTCCACCCCCGGCACCAGCGGCCATCTGCGCTTCGTCACGCCTTTCTGGGCGGCCGCAGATGTCTGGCGCCGCGATGCGCTGGCGCCGCTGTTCGGCATCGGCGCCGGCGTCAGCGAGCGGCTCAGCCTGCCTTACGAATACGATGTGAACACGCCGGTGAAGATCGTGCTGGAATACGGCATTCCGGCGCTCGCCGCGTATCTCGCGCTGTATCTGGTGGCGCGGCGCACGCCGGCGCAAGGCGCGCTGCTGCCCGCCATCATCGCGCTGGTGCTGGCGGCCGGCGGCTATCAGGATTTCCCGCCGGTGCTGTTCCCCATGCTGCTGCTGAGCTCCATCGCGCGCCTCGCACCGCAATCCGGCCCGCAAGTCCGCACGCGGCCCGCCGCGCGCGCGCAACCCGTTGAGGCTCAATAGTAGGCCGACCGCGCCTTGCCAAATGGGTTGCTCAGCCGGCCGGCCATCCGATGCGCGCGCGTGAAGCGGGAAATCGTGTAGCGCGGTCGTACTTCGCCGCCGAAACCGGTGAAGAACACGCGCGCACCATCGCCCGCCACGCCGTCGAAATCGAAAATCAGCCCGCGCGCCGCGCTATGCTGGATGGCCGTCCAGAGCAGCAGCGGAATGGCGCCGTTGCCCGCGTCCGCTGTGCGCGTGGTGAGCAGATAATATGTGCTCACCGCATCGGATACGCAGAAGATCGCGGCGACCGCATCGCCGCCCGGCGGGCCCGCGCTCCAGATTTGACCCTGGCCGCGACCGATCGCTTCGCTCGCCACGCGCCGGATCAGCGCCGGCGGATAGTAATTCTCCCGCCCATCGCGTGCCAGGTTACGGTGATAAAAATCTGCGAATGCCGCCACATCCGGCATCTGGCAAACGTGCAGCGTCTCTTCGGCGCGGCGGATCACGTTGCGCGTCTTGTCGCGCATGTTCCGCCAAAGCACCTCGCGCGGCGCCGGCGCGATTTCGAACGTGAACTGCACGCCGGCGGCAAACCCCAGCTCCTGAAACACGATCGTATCGGTCACCGCGCGGCTGCATTTATGGTAATAGCCGGTCGCCGGCCGCAGCCCCGCCAGCAATTCGCGCGTAATCTGCGCTCGCTTCAGCGCGCGGTTGCAAGCGGCACCGCTGCCCGCGTCGATCGCCGGCCCCAGGAAATGCGTCAGCGGCGGCAGGCTGCTGATGGATTGCCGCAGCGCCAGCCGCGTATGCGCATAGGGAAACCGGCCGACCGTTTTGCCGCCGGCCACCACGATGCTCTCGGCCCAGCCGCCTGGCGCCACCGCGTCCAGCCACCAAGCGGAATGAAAGATTGTCGGAACAAGCGCGTCGAACCGCTCTCCGCCAGCGGCCGCCACGCCGGGCAAAGCGTCGGTTAGGGGGATCGAATCCATCTCGGGTTTGCGCCTTTCGCGCCTCAACGATGGGCGGCGGCCGCGGTTTCGCGCGCGGTTCGAGGCGGGTCTGCCTGACGCGCCACGCAGGCCGCTTCCACTTCCTCCAGCATCCGCGAAACCGCCGCCTCGAAGCCGAAGCCCGGCCGCGCCGCGTGGGCCGCAGCCGCCGCCGCAAGCGCCGCGTGCGCCGGCACCCACCACGCCCGCCGCAGCGCGGCCTCCCCATCCGAAACCGGGGCATCGGGCGGCAGTAGCAGGCCGCCATCGCCCACCGCCTCCGGCAGCCCGCCGATGCGGGAGGCCAGCACCGGAATGCCGCTCACCTGCGCCTCGGAAGCCACACGGCCCCAGCCTTCCGCCCATTGGCTCGGCGCCAGCAGCACGCGCGTGCGCGCATAAACCGGCCGCATGTCGTGCTGCCGCGCCGTCAGCCGCACATTCGGCAGCCGGCCCGTGCGCGCGCGCAGCGCCCGTCGCGCCGCTGCCGGCAGGATCCAGGATTGCACCAACTCGAACGGCAGATCGGGGCAGCGCGCCGCCAGTTCCAGCGCAATCTCCAGCCCCTTCTCGGCCACCGGGTTGATCAGCACCGCCCGGCCCTCGCGGCCCTGACCGCCCAATTTCACGCGATAGGCCTCGGCCCGGACCGGCGGCGGGATCACGGTGGCGTGTATGCCGAATTCTCGCGCATACACCGAGGCCGTGAACGCCGAATTGGCCACGAACCGCGCCTCCAGCCC
>CAXUEX010000073.1:0-13837 GCA_964250215.1 uncultured Acetobacteraceae bacterium
GTGCATAAGCGGGCGGTGCATAAGCGGGCGGTGCGTATGGCGTCGGCGCATAGGCCGGGGCGCCCCCACCCCACAGCACGCTGCCGGCACCGGTGCCCCGCGCCGGCGCCTCCGCCACTTCCACCGGCGGAGCCGGCTGGCAAGGCGCGGCAGGGTCGTACGCCAGATTCGGATCGTGCCAGCACCCGGCGCCGGCGCTAGGCCGGGGCGAGGCGACCGGCTCGGCCTCCGGCGCCGCCGCAAGCTGGATCGGCGCCGCCACAGAAGCAGCCGCGCACGGATGGCTGGGATCGTATGCCTCGTCCAAGCAATCACGCGGCCGCGCTGGCGCCCCGCCGCCATATCCCTGCGCATACACCGCAAGCGGCCCCGACATCGGCCGCTCCGATCCCAGGCGCGGCCCAACCGACGCCAGATACGCCAGCGTCTCGTTCGGCAGGCTGGAACGCCCGGCGTTGTAATCCTCCAGCCGTTGCGGTCCCGCATCGTAAGCCGCGAGAAACCCCGGCGCGCCATATTTGTCGTAGAGTTCGCGGATATAGCCGGCCCCGGCCAGAATGTTGTCGTGCGGGTCATACGGATTGCCGCCCAGCCCGTAGCGCGCCCTCAGCTCTTCATACGTGGCGGGCATGATCTGCATCAGGCCCATCGCCCCCGCATCGGACGTGGTCGGCCGGCCGCCGAGGAACTCGTGCCCGCCGCTCTCCTGCCGCATCACCTCGCGGATCCAGCGTTCCGGCACGTCGAAGCGGGAAGCGGCCTCGCGAACATACGGGCCCCACGGGTCGCCCGCTGGCCCCGGCGCCGCATAATTGGGCGCACCGCCGGGGGACAAGCGCCCGCCGCCGCACGCGGCCAGCGCGCACAGCAGCAGCAACGGCGCGAAGCGGAGGCAGGCCCGGAACACGCCCCGAACCATGCGCCGCTCGCGTTACGCCATCAACAACAATCGCTAACTTGCTGGAACTGTGGCACTAAAATGCCACGCTGAGCGCGTGCAGCACAATCCCGGCCGAAGCGGCTAAACCGGCCGCGGAAAGCCCGAACACAATCTCCGTCTCGAGCGTTTTCGGCGTCTCGGCGCAGCCCCATTTCAGGTTGCTGCCGAAGGAAGTCAGGGTCAGGCTGGGGAGCGACATGGCAGGCCTCGTTGGTTCGACGACCCCGATATAGCTTACCAGCGTTCAGTTAACAAGGTTAATCTTAACGGCGTTCACAAACATGTTACGCGCGAGGCGCCTGGCTCAGCCCCCGCACCGCCATGTCGATCACCGTCTCGATCAGCGCCTCCCGCGGCGCCAGAATCTGCTCGGGCATGTCGATCAGCGCCGAAGTCAGCCCGTGCAGCGAAACCCAGATCGCCTCGGCCCCCAGCTCCGGGTGAAGCGGTCGGAAAATGCCGGCCTGCACCAGATTGGTCACCGCGTCCTTGAGGATGTCGAAGGAGCGATCCGCCACGGCCATCTCCCGACACCGCCCGCGCGGCCCGGCCAGCGCCGGGCGCTGGAACGTCAGCCGGTATTCGTCCGGGCGCTCCATGCCGAACTCAACATAGCCGCGCACGCCGGCCCGGAAGCGCGTCACCGGCGGATCGTCGTGAAGCTGCGTCGCTTCCAGTTGCAGCAGCAACTCGGAGAAGAAATCCTCGGCGATCGCATCCAGGATCGCTTCCTTGTCGGCGAAATGCAGATAGATCGCCGTGGGTGAAACGCCCACTTCGCCGGCGATCCGCCGCATCGTCGCGTGCTCGAAACCTTCGTGCAGAAACAGCCGCTTCGCCGCTTCCAGTATCTCCCCCCGTCGCGATCCGCCCTGGCCGCGGGGCTTGCGCGTTCGCGCCGATCCGGGTTCCGTATGCATATCCATCGGGATCATCTCTGTTCAGTCATGATGAAAAAATCAACCTGCCTGGCCGCATTTGCGGCCGCCTTTCTGTATTACGCGCCAACCCATGCCGAGGATTGCTTCGCCGATCTCGCACGCACGCGCAGCTACTCGCTCGGCATGCCGCAGCGCGCCGTGCCAACGGCCGACGGCAAGCTCGTGATCTTCCTGCGCAGCGGACCGCGCGACACGCGCCTGCGCCTGTTCGCCGACGATGTTGCAGCGCACAACGAACGCGAACTGCTGAGGCCGGCATCCGACGAACACCTCAGCGTCGAAGAAAAAGCCCGCCGCGAGCGCGCGCGCATGACCCTCACCGGCGTCACCTGGTTCGAACTGGCAAAGGATGGGCACTCGCTCGTCGCCGCGCAGGCCGACCGGCTGTTCCGCGTCAGCCTGCCCGACGGCGCCGCCACGCCGGTCCCGGGCAGTGGCTGGATCGCCCCGCGCTTGTCGCCCGATGGCAAGTATCTCGCCGCGGTGCGCGACAACGATCTGCACGTGATCGATCTCGCCTCCGGCGCCGACAAGCAAATTACGCAAGGCGGCAGCGAAACCCGCACGCACGGCCTCGCCGAATTCATCGCCGCCGAGGAATTGGATCGTGAGGACGGCAGCTGGTGGTCGCCCGATGCGCAGCGCCTGGTGGTGGAGGAAGCCGACAGCAGCGCCGTCGAAAAACACTTCATTGCTGATCCGCAGCATCCTGCCGTGCCGCCCATCGAGTTCCGCTACCCGCGCGCCGGCACCACCAATGCCGCGACAAGACTGGCCATCCTGCCGCGCGCAGGCGGCAACCCGGTGTGGATCGATTGGGACCGCTCGGAATTCCCCTACATCGCGCGCGTGATCTGGCCCGAGCACGGCAAGCTCTCGCTCGTATTGCTGAACCGCGCGCAGACCGAGGAACGCGTGCTGGCGGTCGATCCCGATACCGGCAAAACCACGCAGCTCCTGGCCGAACACGATCCCGCCTGGCTCGATCTCACCCCGCAACTGGTGCGCGAGCCGCCGCCGCAATCGGCGCTGCCGCATTGGCTGCCCGACGGCTCGGGCTTCCTCTGGGCCGCCGAACGCCGCGGCACCTGGCAGCTCGAACTGCGTCACGCCGACGGCTCGCTGGACCACGCGGTGACGCCTGCCGGCTTTCCGTTCCTGGGCCTGAACGATGTCGATCCCAACGGCACCGCCGTGATCACCGCCGGCACCGATCCGCTGGGTGCCATGCCGTTCCGCGTCGATCTGCGCGGCGGCGCGCCCACGCCGCTGCTCACTGCGCCGGGCATCCACGCCGTGCGCTTCGGCGAAGGCCATGATTTGTTCATCGACCGCTTCGCCGGCGCCGACGGCAGCGCCGCCGCCACGCTCTATGGCAAGGGCAGCCAAAAAATCGCCGATCTGCCCAGCCAGGCCGCCACGCCGCCGGCCATTCCAAAAGTGGAATTCACCCAGGCCGGCAAGCTGCGCTTCGACGCGCTGGTGATCCGCCCGCACGATTTCTCGCCCGCGCACAAATACCCTGTCGTGCTGTCGGTCTATGCCGGCCCCACGGTGAAAGTGGTGCAGCGTGCGCCGCGCGACTATCTGGAGGATCAGTGCCTCGCCGATCACGGCTTCGTCGTCGTCAGCCTGGATGGCCGCGGCACGCCGGGCAGGGGTCGAGATTTCGAACGCGCCACCAAGGGCAATCTGATCGATATTCCGCTAGGCGATCAGATCGACGGGCTGCTGTCGCTCGGCGCGCGCTATCCCGAGATGGACCTGCACCGCGTCGGCGTCATCGGTTGGTCGTTCGGCGGCTATTTCACCGAAATGGCCACCATCCGCCACCCCGAAACCTTCCGCGCCGGTGTCGCCGGCGCGCCCGTGGTGGATTGGCAGGATTACGACACCGCCTACACCGAACGCTATCTCGGCACGCCGCAAGCGCAGCCCGACGCCTATCGCATCAGCGGCGTGCTCACGTATGCCGCCGGCCTCGCCAGGCCGCTGCTGATCCTGCACGGCGTCACCGACGACAACGTGTATTTCGAACACACGATGAAGCTCACCCAGGCGCTGATGCAGGCCGGCAAGCGCTACAACCTCATGCTGCTCCCCGGCACGCATCTGCTGCCCGACCCGGTGATCCGCGAACGCGTGGACGAAGCCCGCGCCGCGTTCCTGACTGACCATCTGAAATGAAATGGCATCCGGGGCGGCCGGCCCTGGCGGAACGCAGAGGCAAGTCCTCTGGCTGCCGGAGGCGTGTCTGTGTTTGGTTCGCTCTGGCGTGTTCCCCCGCCCTCGCGCAGGAACAGATCGAAGTCACCGCCACCCGCCTGCCCGAACCCGTCTCCACGGTTCCGGCCGATGTCACGATCATCTCGGCCGCGGAACTGCAGGCCCGCCACGTCACCACGCTCGCCGGCGCGCTGGCGCTGGTGCCCGGCGTGGAAGCCCCGCCCGGCGGCGATGCCGGGCCCGCCAGCGCCGTGCCCTCCATCTGGGGCCTGCACGAATTCGATGCGTTCCTGCTCGTGGTCGATGGCGTGCCCTGGGGCGGTGCCTTCAATCCCGCCATTCCCACGCTCGATCTCGCCAACGTGCAGCGTATCGAGGTGTTGAAGGGATCGGCACCCGTGATCTACGGCGCCACCGCCTTCGTCGGCATCATCCAGGTGATCCACAACGCCGCCGGCAGCGCCCCCGATGCCGCCACGCTCGGCGTCGGCAACCACGGGTCGTGGCGCGGCCAGGCCGCCGTGAACCTGCCGAGCCCGAGCGGCTTCACGCAATCCCTCACGCTCGATGGCGAGCATGTCGGCTTCGACGATCCGCGCGAAAGCATCACCGACGGCCACGCGCTCTATCGCGCCACCGCCGAGCTCGGCCCCGGCACGCTGCGGCTCGATGGCTATCTCGGCTTCGTCCGCACCGTGCCCAACAGCCCCGTGGTGCGCATCGGCGACGCGCTCAATTCCCTCACGCCGCTGGATGCCAATTACAACCCCGCCGATGCGCGCATCGACGAAAACAAATACCAGCTCGTGCTCGGCTACACGCTGCCCACGCGCTTGGGCGATTGGCAGAGCACCGCTTCTTACGCCTATTCCGACATACGCGACATCCGCGGCTTCCTGCGCCCCACCCTGATCGACGACGGCTCGCAGAACGCCGATTCGCAGAACCAGACGCGCCAGATTCTCGACAGCTATTTCGATACGCACCTCGCAACCCATCCGGTCGCGAACCTCGATATCGCGATCGGCGCCGATCTGCTCTATGGCCTCGCACGGCAGGGCAGCATCAACGGCGCCTATTACGTACCGCTCAACGGCCGCGTCGCCGCACCACCCACCACCGCGCTGCACATCGACGAAATCAACAGCGTGTACGACAGCCGCCGTTTTGTCGGCCAATACATCCAGGCCGATTGGCACCCGCTCGCCTGGCTCGATATCGTCGCCGGCGCCCGCCTGAACGAAACCTACGAAGACCGGAATTCGCGCCACGTGGATGGCTTCGATACGGCGAACGATCTGGCGCTGATCGGCAACCGCGCCACGGCAAAGCCCACCGAAACGCTCGGCGCCAGCCTCCGCCTGTGGCACGATGGCACCGACCAGGCCGTGCTCTACGGCGATGTGCGCGAAAGCTTCAAACCCGCCGCGATCGATTTCGGCCCGGATTACACGCCCGATATCCTGCAACCCGAACGCGCCTTCAGCGCCGAAGCCGGGCTGAAAGGCTCGTTGGCCAATACCCGACTCATCTGGGACGTCGAAACCTTCCGGCTGGATTTCAAAAACCTCGTGGTGCAAACCCAGGATGCGGCCGGCAACCCGCTGCAGCAGAACGCCGGCGGCGAACGCCTGCAAGGCGCGGAAGCCGATCTCACGCTGCACCCGCTGCGCGATCTCGCCATCCGCGCCATGGGCAGCTACCACGATGCACGCTTCACGCAATATATCGCCACCGAATCCGGCGCCAACGTGAACGCCGCCGGAAGGCAACTGCCGCTCTCCCCGGAATGGCTCGCCGCCATCGGCCTGCTCTACACCCCCGCGCGCGGCTTCCAGGCCACCGCCGCCGCCAATTACATCGGCCGGCGCTACCTCGATATCGCCAACAGCGCCCCCACCCCCAGCTACATCACGCTCGATGCCAGCTTCGGCTACCGCTTCGACCGCAGCGAAATCACACTTTCCGCAACCAACCTCACCGACCAGCGCCCGCCCGTCACGGCCAGCGAATTCGGCGACTCGTCGTTCTATCTCCTGCCCGGCCGCACCGTGTTCCTGGATGTCGGCGTGCCGATCTGAACGTTGCGGCGTGCCCGCCGGGGGAATCGAACCCCCACGCCACCAGGGCTGCGGATTTTAAGTCCGCTGCGTCTACCGTTCCGCCAGGCGGGCTTGAGTCGGCCACCTTGCATCGGCCATCAAGGCGGCACCCGAACCATCATGTATCAGGCGCCCGCCCTACCGCCGCAAGTCGCCGAACTCGCGCCCCGCCGCCGCCGGCGCATACCCTGGCGGCTGATTCGCGCGCTGATCATCCTCGCTGTCTGGGGCGCCCTCGCCGCTGCGCTGCTGCTGCTATGGTTCGCCCGCGACCTGCCGCGCCCCGAGGACGCGCTGGCCGCGGTGCGCCGCCCCAGCCTGGTGCTGCAGGATCGCGCCGGCCGCACCATCGCGACCTATGGCGACGTGGTGGGTGACGCGCTCCACCTGGCCGATCTGCCGCCCGCCCTGCCGCAGGCCGCGATCGCCATCGAGGATCGCCGGTTCTGGCAGCATGGCGGCTTCGATCCCTGGGGCATGTTGCGCGCCGCCACAATCGATCTGCTGGCCGGCCGCGTGCGCCAGGGCGGCTCCACCATCACGCAGCAGGTGGCGAAGACCCTGTTCCTCAGCAACGCGCGCACATGGCGGCGGAAGGTGCAGGAATTCCTGCTCACGCTCTGGCTGGAACATCATTTCACGAAAGCCGAAATCCTCGAAATCTGGCTCAACCGCGTCTATCTCGGCTCCGGCGCCTGGGGCGTCGATGCGGCCGCGCATCTGTATTTCGGCGTCTCCGCCCGCCATCTTTCGCTGTGGCAATGCGCCATGCTCGCCGGCCTGCCGCGCGCCCCCAGCCGCACCAATCCGCGCGCCGACGCCGATGCCGCCGCGGCGCGCACGCGCGAAGTGCTCGCCGCCATGGTGGAAACCGGCGCCATCGCCCAGGCCCAGGCCGAGGCCGCCAGGCAGGCCATTCGCTTGCCAAAACATCCCCCCGGCGCCGGCTGGTTCGCCGATTGGGCCGCCGCGCAAACCGCCGCGCTGGTGCCCCCCGGCACCGATGCCGTGCTGCGCACCACGCTCGATTCGCGCCTGCAAAGCGTCGCCGAAACAAAATTGGCGGCGCTGCTGGATGGGCCCGGCCGGCGCGTGCAGGCCGGCCAGGGCGCGGTGGTGGTGCTGGATGCCGCCACCGGCGCCGTGCGCGCGCTGGTCGGCGGCCGCGATTATGCCGGCGGCGCCTACAATCGCGCCACGCTCGCCCGCCGCCAGCCCGGCTCCGCGTTCAAGCCCTTCGTGTTTCTCGCCGCCCTGGAGCATGGCGTCGCGCCGACCGATCCGGTGCTCGATGCACCGATCCGCATCGGCAACTGGTCGCCGGCCGATTTCGAACCCGGCTGGCGCGGTCAGGTCAGCGTCGAACAGGCGCTCGCGCTAAGCCTCAACACCGCCGCGGTGCGCCTGGAACAGCGCGCCGGCGGCCCGCAAGCCGTCGCCGAAGTCGCGCACCGCCTCGGCATCGCCGACAAGCTGCCCGAACTCCCCTCGCTCGCGCTCGGCACCGGCGAGGTCGGGCTCATGGAGCTCACCGCCGCGTACGCCGCGTTCTGCAACGGCGGCTTCCGCGTTCCGCCTCGCGCTCGAGAACAGGCGCGCGCCGAGGAAGCGCCCTTGAAGCTGCCGCCGCCCGAACCGCAGCGCGTGATCACCGCCGAGCACGCCGCCACCATGCTCCGTCTGTTGGCCGCCGTGGTGCGCGAAGGCACCGGCCGCGCCGCCGCCATCCCGGGCCGCTTCGTCGCCGGCAAAACCGGCACCACCCAGGACAACCGCGATGCCTGGTTCGTCGGCACCGTCGCCGGCCAAGTCATCGGCGTGTGGTTCGGCAACGATGACGGGCAGCCGATGCGCGGCGTCATGGGCGGCGGCCTGCCCGCCCGGCTGTTCCGCGCCATCGCTGCGGCAATCATACCAGCCCCGCCCGCGGCGCCGTAAACCGCAAGCGCACGGCTGCGTTACCGCATCGGCGCCAAGCGTGGCGTCCCATAAACCATTCGGAGAGACCCATGGCACACCAATCGCATCGCGAAGCCGCGACGCACCACGAAGGCGCCGCGAAATCGCATCGCGCCGCGGCCGAGCACCACGAGAAGGGCGACCACGCCACCGGCCACAAGCATTCTCAGGAAGCGCACGGCCATTCCACGAAGGCGCACGAGCATTCCAGCGCGGCGCATGGTCGCAGCACCGAGATGCACGGCAAGAAGTAGAGACATACGGGGAGGCAAGCCGCCCCCCGGATCGATCGAGTTGCGTCGGCCACCCTACGGCCGGCGCAGCTTTGCCGCCGCAGCTTCTGCCATCCCCCATTCAGTCGCTGTTAAACCCGGGCCGCCTCGAAGATGGGCGTCACGTCGCCGCGCCAAGCGCCGTGATACAGCGCCAGCCACGCTTCGGCCTGGGTCGGCGCACCCGCCGCGATCGCCGCGATCGGCTCCAGATACGCCGTTTCGCCAAGATCCCGCGCCCGCAAACCCTGTTGCGCAATGGCAACTGCATCCCGCGCCAGATCGCGCAGCGTGCCGTGGCCGAACGCCGCATCCAGCCCCTGAAGCGGCACCGCCGCGCGCAATTGCATCACCGCCTCGGGCGATATCCCCGCCACCAGCCGCGCCGCCGCCGCCAGCGCCGCCGGATCGTAAAGCAAACCCACCCAGAACGCCGATTGCGCCAGCATCATCTCCGGCGTGCCGGCATCGGCGCCGCGCATCTCGAGAAACTGTTTCAGCCGCACATCGGTGAAAACGGTCGTCACATGGTCGGTGAAATCGCCCAGCGTAGGACGCACGCCTTCCAGCGCCGGCACACGCCCCGCGATGTAATCGCGGAACGACGCCCCCGCCACGTCGATCAGCCGGCCGCCGCGCGCCACGAAATACATCGGCACATCCAGCAGCCATTCCACATAGCGCTCGAAGCCGAAATCCGGCTGCAACATCACGGCCGGAATGCCCGTCCGGTCCGGATCGGTATCCGTCCAAACCTGCGCCCGCATCGAAAGAAAACCGTTCGGCTTACCCTCCGTGAACGGCGAATTGGCAAACAGCGCGGTCGCCAGCGATTGCAGCTTCAACCCCACCTGCAGCTTCTGCCGCATATCCGCTTCGTCGGCAAAATCCAGGTTCACCTGCACCGTGCAGGTGCGCAGCATCATGTCCAGCCCCAGTTGGTGCACGCGCTCCATGTAGCGCCGCATGATGCCGTAACGGCTTTTCGGCATAAACGGCATGTCCGCCCGCCGCGCGGTGGGATGGAACCCGAGCGGCGCGAAACCCAGCCCCAACGTTTCGCCCACGCGCCGCACATCGGCGAAATGCCGCGCCAGTTCCGTCTTTGTTTCGTGCAGCGTGCGCAAAGGCGCGCCCGAAAGTTCGAACTGCCCGCCCGGCTCCAGCGAAATACCCTCGCCGCCGCGTTTCAGCCCGATCAGATGGCCCTGGTCGCGGATCGGCTCCGCGCCCAGCGCCGCCAATCCCTCCAGCATCGCCCGGATGCCGTCCGGCTCGTACGGCGGCGGCGCAAATGCGCGCGCATTGCTCGCCCGATAGAACCCGAACTTCTCATGTTCCGTTCCAATCCGGAACAATTCCGCGCGCTTGCCGCCCGCGGCGAACCATGCCGCAAGCTGCGCCGTCGATACAACCGGCGTTGCGTCTTCCTCGCCCGGATTGGACATTCGTCTCCTGAATGGCCGGCACGGCCCCTAGAGCAACATCGGCACACACCGCGTCAGCGCGCCGATAAGGTTGCTCGACAAAACAATGGCCTAGAGCTCGACCGGCAGCAATCTCTGATCCAATCCGGGCCGGTCACGCTCCACGCGCCCAGAACGGGCGCGCTGTATGAAGGGTCTGTCATCTTCCCCGTCAAGGGGTGTGGCCTTCGGTCTGCTTCTTCTCGCCGATCGCTTCAAGGCACCATCCAGCGCAAAACATATTGCTGCGCCAGCACCAGCAACCCCAGCAGCAAGGTCAGCACCACGCTGTGACCGAATGTGCGCGCGAACACCACCCCCTCCTTGCCCTTCAGCTCGGTCACGGCGATCCCCGTGGCGATGTTCTGCGGCGAGATCATCTTGCCCATAACGCCGCCCGAGGAGTTCGCCGCCGCAAACAGCACCGGATTCAGCCCGAGCTGATTGGCCGCCACTACCTGAAGATTGCCGAACAGCGCGTTGCCCGATGTATCGCTACCAGAAAGAAACACCGCCAGCCAGCCCAGGAACGGCGAAATCAGCGGAAACAGCAGCCCCGCCGAAGCCACGCCCTTGCCCAAACTGTAATTCAGCCCCGAATAGTTCATCAGATACGCTAGGGACACAATCAGCACCACCGTCAGGATCGCGATCCGGCTCTGCCGCAGGGTCGTCATTGCGCAACCCAGCAGCCGCGCCGGCCGCAGCCGCACCACCGCCGCCGTGATCAGCGCCGCCGCCAATATCGCCGTGCCGGTTGCCAGTGGCTGAAAAACCCATTTCGCCGCATACGGCTTGCCACCATACAGCGTGATCAGCACGCGATTGTGCAATCCCGGCCACGCGATGCTCTGCTGCCCGATCGCCGGCAATTTCAGATACGTCCAAACGATCACCACACCGGCCACCAATATCCACGGCAGCCATCCCTGCCACGCCGCATGGCGCGACCGCGCGCCCGTGCGGTGCAGCACCGCGAACGCCGCATCCGGCGCCGGCCGCCACACGCGCAGGAACAGCAGCGTCGCCACCAGCGCGGTGAGCGAGGAAAGCACGTCGGTCAGCGAATAATCGATGTAGTTCGAGGCGACGAATTGCGCGATCGCGAAGCTGCCGCCCGATACCAGCAGCATCGGCCACAGCGCGCGCACCGATCGCCAGCCACCATACAGCGCGATCACATAGAACGGCAGCAGCAGCGCCAGGAACGGCAACTGCCGCCCGATCATCGCCCCCAGCCGCACCGGATCCAGCCCCGTCACCTGGCCCAACACCGTCACCGGCACCCCCAGCGCGCCGAACGCCACCGGCGCCGTATCGAAAATCAGCGTCAGGCTCAGCGCCTCGATGGCCGGAAACCCCACCAGGATCAGCAGCGCGCTGGTAATCGCCACCGGCGTGCCGAAACCGGCAACGCCTTCCAGCAGCGCGCCGAAACAAAAACCGATCACCACCAGCACGATGCGGCGGTCGTCCGGCAAATGCTCCAGCACCCAGTCGCGGAACGCGTCGAAACGCCCGGAAGCCACCGCGATATTGTACAGCAGCAGCGCGTTCACCACGATCCACATCACCGGCCACAGCGCGAAAATCGCCCCCGCCGCCACGCTGTCCAGCGCGAGCGGCACCGGAAAGCGCCACACCGAAATCGCAACAATCAGGCCCACGATCAGCCCGGCCAGCGAAGCCTGCCACCCGGGCCGGCGCGCCAACCCAAGCAGCACCAGCACGGTAAGCACCGGCAGCGCCGCAATCACGCACGACAGCGCCAGGCTGCCGGCAACCGGGGTGAGCAACTGATGGAACATCGCCGGCAACTCCCGATCCCGGTCCGTCCGGGTGGCTCAACGCAATTACCACGCCGCATGCATCCGGCGCGGATTGAGGATGCCGTCCGGATCGAAGCCCCGCTTGATCCTGGCTTGCAACGCCGCCAGCGCCGATGCCATCGGCTCGAACACCGCATCCCGCCGCTCCGCCGGCGCCACGAACAACGTCGCGTGGCCGCCCGCAACCGCGATCGCCTCGCGCACGGCCGCCGCGCCCGCATCGCCTCCCGCTTCGTCCCGGTCCAGGCTCAGCCACAGCAATCCGCCGCCCCAATCCAGAAAAGCCGCCGCCGAATCGAACCGCGCCCGCAGCGCCGCCAACACCGCGGGGCAAGCCGCCGGCGGGCAACACACGCGCCACACGCATCGCCCGGCAACCGGCAGCAGGCCCGCCACTTCGCCGATTTCGCGCCACAACGCGGCACTCCCGGCTGCCTCCATGCGCTCGCCGCCAAGCAGTTCCCGCAGCGCACCGGTCCGCCAAGCCACCGAACCCGCAATGCCTTCCAAACGCAGCACCACGCCCCGCCCGGGAAGCCAGGCCGCGCCCGATACCTCCAGCGGCGCATTCAGCGCGCGCGTCAGGATCGGCACCGCAACATCCGCGCACGCCGCCGGAATCACCAGCGTCGCCTCGCTCTCCGGCATCGGCACCGTGCGCACGGAAATCTCCGTCAGCACCGAAAGCGTGCCGAACGCACCCGCCATCAGCTTGCTCATGTCGTAGCCGGTCACGTTCTTCACCACGCGCCCGCCCGCACGCCACGCGCCGCCGCGCCCATCGATCGCCGCGAACCCCAGAAAATGATCGCGCGCCGCCCCCGCACGCACGCGCCGCGGCCCGGAAGCATTGCACGCGATCACCCCGCCCAACGTCGGCTCGCCCTCGCCCGCCAGCAACCCGCGCCAGTCCGGCGGCTCGAATGCCAGCACCTGCCGCCGCTCAGCCAGCGCCGCCGTAATGTCGGAAAGCTTCGTCGCCGCACCCGCCGTGATCACCAGCTCGCACGCATCGTATTCCACAATGCCGGCGAGCCGCGAAATATCCAGCCGCCTTCCCGCCGGCGGCCTGCCCAGCTTGCGTTTGCTGCCGCCGGCGACAATCTCCAGCGCCTCGCCGTCAGCCGCGGCACCGGCGATCGCGGCACACGTTTCGGCAACATCTGAAGGAAGCAAAGGAAGATTCATGTTCTTTCTTGAAAGAAAGAACCAAAGAACTTTCTTCTGTTTAGAATCTGGGCAGCTCCGGGAACCGCAGCTTGCCGCCATGCACGTGCACGCGGCTCAGCTCGGCGCAGCGGCACAGCTCCGGAAACACCTTGCCCGGATTCAGCAAGGCTTGCGGATCGAACGCGCATTTCAGCCGCATCTGCTGATCCAGATCGGCCTTGCCGAACATCGTACTCATCAGGTCGCGTTTCTCCACCCCCACCCCGTGCTCGCCCGTCAGCACGCCGCCCACCGCCACGCACAAGCGCAGAATGTCCCGCCCGAACGCCTCCGCCCGGTCCAGCTCGCCCGGCTCGTTCGCATCGTACAACACCAGCGGATGCAGATTGCCGTCCCCGGCATGGAAAACATTGGCGCAACGCAGGCCATACTGCGCCTCCATAAGCTGCATGGCTTCCAGAACATCGGCCAGCCGTCGCCGCGGAATGGTTCCGTCCATGCAGTAATAATCCGGGGAAACGCGCCCCGCCGCCGCAAACGCCGCCTTTCGCCCAGCCCAGAACAATTGCCGCTCCGCCTCGCTCCGGCTGGAACGGCACGATGTCGCGCCGTGCGAAGCGGCAATCCGTTCCACTCTAACAACCAGCTCGTCAACCTCCATGGCGCAGCCGTCCAGCTCCACGATCAGAACTGCCGCAGCATCCAGCGGATATCCGGCATGCACGAATGCCTCCGCCGCCTCAATCGCCAGCCGGTCCATCATCTCCATCCCGCCCGGCACAATGCCGGCGCCGATGATCTCCGCCACCGTCTCGCCCGCCGCCCGCACATCGGCAAACCCGAGCAGCAGCGCCCGCGCCCCCGGCGGCTTCGGCAGAATCCGAACAACCACCTCCGTCACCACGCCCAGCAACCCCTCCGACCCCACGATC
>CAXUEX010000074.1:0-11979 GCA_964250215.1 uncultured Acetobacteraceae bacterium
GGCGCCGCAACTGGCCGGCGCGACGCAGCCAGCCGCCGCGCCGGGTAGCGGGAAACGCCAGGAAGTGGTGGCGCACATTCAAAGCCGCGGCGACGTGGTGGCCGAACTGGGCGAATGGATGGGCGAGCCGGGCAGCCAGCGCTGGATCGAGGGTTTTGCGATCTCGCCGAAATCCGGGATCGGCTCGGGCGACATCGAATACCAGGCGGTGCTGGGCCGCGGCTGGCTCAGCCCATGGGCCGAAGGCGGCCAGTTTTGCGGCAGCCGAGGCATGAGCCTGCCCATCCTGGGCCTGCGCGCGCGGCTGCGCGGCGAGGCGGCGGAGCGTTTCGATTGCGTGCTGGAAGCCAGCTTCGTGGATGGCACGCGCGTGCCGCCGATGGACAACGGCGAACCGGCGCAGGCCGAGAGCCTGGCGCCACTGGAGGCGTTCCGCATCGAGATCGTGGCGCGCGAGGGGGCGCTGGAAGCGAAGAAGCGCCGCGCTGCGCCAGCACCGGCGCCGGCACCGAAACCAGCCGCGAAACCCGCCAAGCCGGCGCCACGCAGGAAAACCTGAAACGGCGCGGGGCGGCGCCCCGGTCATGCGGTATCTGTTCATTCATCAGAACTTCCCGGCGCAGTTCCTGCACCTGCTGCGGCACCTGGTGGCGCAGAACCGGCACGAGCTTCTGTTCCTTACCGAGAACACGCGCAACACGCTGGAAGGTGTGCGCAAGGTGGTGCACGGGCTGCCGCGCGTGCCGGCCAAGAACGTGCATCGTGACGCCTACGAATTCGAGCTTGCCATGATCCGCGCACAGGCGGTGGCGGATGCCGGGCGCCAGTTGCGCGGCCTGGGTTTTATGCCGGACGTGATCGTGGGCCATCATGGCTGGGGCGAGATGGTGAACCTGCCCGATGTGTGGCCCGAAGCGCCGGTGGTGGGCTATCACGAATTCTATTACAACGTGCACGGCGTGGACGTGAATTTCGACCCGGAATTTCCGGTGAGCGAGGAATTTTTTTCCCGCATCCGCGCCAAGAATGCGATCAATCTGCTGGCGCTGAACAATCCCGGCATCGCGCACACTCCCACGAAATTTCAGCATTCCACCTTTCCGGCCTGGGCGCGCGAGCGGATGGATATTCTCACCGAGGGGGTGAACCTCGAAACCTGCAAGCCGAACCGCTCCCTGCGCGAGCGCACGGTTTCGATCGCCGGCTATAAGATCCGTCCGGCCGACAAGCTGGTGACATACGTGGTGCGCGATCTGGAACCTTATCGCGGCTTTCACATGATGATGCGCGCGTTGCCGCGGCTGCTCGCCGCGCGCAAGGACGTCCGCGTGATCCTGGTGGGCGGCGATGCGGTGAGCTACGGCGCGCGGCCGGAAAAAGGCACCTGGCGCGAAAAGATGCAGGACGAGATCGGTTCCCGCACCGACCTCAGCCGCGTGCATTTCACGGGCCGGGTGCCTTATGAAACTTATCTGAAAATCCTGCAGCGCTCGGATGCGCACATCTATCTCACCTATCCGTTCGTCGCGAGCTGGAGCTTGCGCGAGGCGCTGGCCACCGGTTGCGCCATCGTGGGCAGTGATACGGCACCGGTGCGCGAGTTTATCACGAACGGCCGCAACGGAGTGCTGGCGCCGTTCCTGGAACCGGATCGCATCGCGGATCGCGCGCTGGAGTTGCTGGAAAATACCGTGCTCGCGGACAAACTTCGCCGTGGCGCTCGGAGCTGGGCGGAGCGGCATTTGCGAATGGAGCAGTACCTGGCCGGTTATGAAGCGCTTATTTCTCGGGCGATCGGATAAGCAAGCAAGTTGTTCTTTCTTGAAAGAAAGAACCAAAGAACTTTCATCTTGTCGGCCGCGGCGGTGTTGCGCTGTAGTCGTAGAAGCCGCGACCCGTCTTGCGGCCTAGCCAGCCGGCTTCCACGTATTTCACCAGCAGCGGACAGGGGCGGTATTTCGTGTCGGAAAGCCCATCGAGCAGCACCTGCATGATGGAAAGGCACGTGTCCAGGCCAATGAAATCCGCGAGTTCGAGCGGGCCCATGGGATGGTTGCAGCCAAGTTTCATGGCGCAATCGATCGAAGCGATTGTGCCGACGCCCTCGTGCAGCGTGTACACCGCCTCGTTGATCATCGGCATCAGGATGCGGTTGGCCATGAAGCCCGGAAAATCCTCCGCCAGCGCGGTTTCCTTGCCCAGCCGCGCGGCCAGGCCGGCGATCGTGCGGTAGGTGGCATCGTCGGTCACGATGCCGCGGATGATTTCCACCAGCTTCATCACCGGCACGGGATTGAAGAAATGCATGCCGATGAAGCGTTGCGGCCGGTCCGTAGTGGCGGCCAGGCGGGTGACGGAGAGCGACGAGGTGTTGGTGGCGACGATGCACTCCGGGCGCAGATGCGGCAGCAGCGCGGCGAAGATCGTGCGCTTGACATCCTCCTTTTCGGTCGCGGCTTCGATCACCACGTCGCACGTCGCGAAATCGGCCATGCTGGCAGCTTGCTGGATGCGGCGCAGCGCCGGATCGCGCGCTTCGGCGGCGACGATGCCTTTTGCCACCTGCCGGTCGAGGTTTTTCGCGATCGTGCCGAGCGCCCGCGTGACCGCTTCCGGCTTTGCGTCGCTCAGCCGCACGCGCAGACCGGCCAACGCCAGCACATGGGCGATGCCGTTGCCCATCTGGCCGGCGCCGATCACGCCGATTTCGGCGATCGACGCGGCATCGGCGGCATTGCCCATCAGGCTTTTTCCAGCTCGGCCTTCAGTTCCGGCAGCGCTTTGAACAGATCGGCGACCAGCCCGTAATCCGCCACCTGGAAAATCGGCGCGTCTTCATCCTTGTTGATGGCGACGATCACCTTGCTGTCCTTCATGCCGGCCAGATGCTGAATGGCGCCGGATATTCCGATGGCGACATAAAGCTCGGGCGCCACGATCTTGCCGGTCTGGCCCACCTGGTAATCGTTCGGCACGAAGCCGGCATCGACCGCCGCGCGGCTTGCGCCGACGGCCGCGCCAAGCTTGTCGGCGATCGGATCGAGCAGGTGGAAATTCTCGCCGTTCTGCATGCCGCGGCCGCCGGAGATCACCACGCGTGCCGCGGTGAGTTCCGGGCGTTCGCTCTTGGAAAGCTCGGCCGAGACGAAGCGGGAATTGTCGGGGCTCTGTGCCAAAGGCGCATCGGCGATCGTGGCATTGCCGCCTTCTTCCGCCACCGGATCGAAGCTGGCGGCGCGCACGGTGATCACCTTTTTTGCATCCGCCGAGCGCACGGTGGCCAGCGCGTTGCCGGCATAGATTGGCCGCACGAAGGTGCTTTCGTCGTCCACGCTGGCGATGTCGCTGATCGGCTGCGCATCCAGCAGCGCCGCCACGCGCGGCATCACGTTCTTGCCGATGGCGGTGGACGCCGCCAGCAGGTGCGAATAATCCGGCGCCAGTGCCACGATCAAGGCAGCGAGTTTTTCCGCGAGCGCATGGTCGTAGGCCGCATCGGCCGCGCGCAGCACGCGGGCCACGCCCGGCAGCTTCGCGGCGGCTTCCACCGCGCCCGAATCGGTGCCGGCCACCAGCGCATGCACCTCGCCCAGCTTCGCCGCCGCCGCCACCGCGCTGCGCGAGGGCTGCTTGATGCGGCCGTTTTCATGATCCAGCAAAACCAGCGCCGTCATGGCTCAGATCACCTTGGCTTCTTGGCGGAGCTTTTCAACCAGTTCCGCGACCGATCCGACTTTCCGCCCGGCCTGCCGCTTCGGCGGCTCGGTCACTTTCAGCGTGGTCAGCCGCGGCGCGGGATCCACGCCGAGATCGGCGGGCTTGATGGTCTCGATGGGTTTCTTGCGCGCCTTCATGATGTTCGGCAGCGAGGCGTAGCGCGGCTCGTTCAGCCGCAGATCGGCCGTTACCACCGCCGGCAGCGCGAGTGCCACGGTCTCCAGCCCGCCATCCACTTCGCGGGTTACGGTGGCTGTGTCGCCTTCGATCTCCACCTTGCTCGCGAACGTGCCTTGCGGCCAGCCGAGCAGCGCCGCCAGCATCTGGCCAGTGGCGTTCATGTCGTCGTCGATCGCCTGCTTGCCCATCACGATCAGGCGGGGCTGTTCTTTTTCCGCAATAGCGCGCAGGATTTTTGCCACCGCCAGCGGTTCCGGCGAGATATCGGTTTCCACCAGAATGCCGCGATCGGCGCCCATGGCCAGTGCCGTGCGCAGCGTTTCGCTGCACGCGGCAACGCCGATGGACACGGCAACGATCTCGGTCGCCACGCCTTTTTCGCGCAACCGCACGGCTTCTTCCACGGCGATTTCGTCGAACGGGTTCATCGACATTTTCACGCCGGTGAGTTCCACGCCGCTCTGGTCCGATTTCACGCGGACCTTCACGTTATAATCGACAACCCGTTTCACCGGAACAAGCAGCTTCATCGGAAATCGGACCTCGATACGGCCGGGCGGAAGGGCGCCGTAGATAAGGTGCGGGTTCCGGGGGTGTCAAATGCACCGATAGGCCGTCAGCCGCCGGGTTTAACCGGCGATCGGCGAGCGATTAACGCGCCGTGCCGTAGGAGGGCGCGCCGATGCCGCTGCACGCACAGGTGGCGCCCACCTGCGTATAGGGCGCGGCGGCGCAGGTGTAGACGCCCGCGTAGCACATGCCGGCGTAGGCCACCGGCCGCTGCGACCCGGACGGTGCGCCGTTCTGATATGCCGGCGGCGGCGGCGATTGCGAATAATCGGCCGGCGGCGGCCCGCCTTGCGAACCCTGCGGCGGCGCCTGCGAATAATCGGCCGGCGGTTGCCCGTAGGCCGGTGGCGGATACGCATACGGGTAGGGGTATGGATACGGGTAGGGCGGCGCGTAGGCCAACGGCGGGCCCACCACCACGCCGGGCGACACGCCGATCCACACGCCGCCGCGCCACCAGGCCCGCGCCGGCTGCGCCAACGCGAATGCGGCGAGGGCCGCAATCCCAAGCACCGTGCAACCGCGCGAAATCGTCGTTTTCATGCGCGCACCTTCTCCGATCTCTGTTTCCGGCCGATGACCGGTTGCTTACGAAATGTCGCAGACGGGTTTCTGGTTTCCAGCCCCGATCCAAGCCCGCTCAGGGCGGCGGTTCGCCCATCAGGCTGGGATCGATGTAGGTGAACAGCTTCTCCGGATACGGGCCGCCCGGCTGCACATCCGAAAGCCGGATGCGCGTCTCCTGGCCCTGCGCGTCCACCACGCTCCAGCCGGTCAGCGCCAGCGGTTGCGCGTTGAAGATCAGCGTCAGGCTGCCCTCACCGGGCGCGTTCGTGCGCACCAGCGTGATCGCGACCTGGCCTGGCGGGCGGGCGAAATCGGTCAGCGTCACGCGGCCGCTGAGCTGGATATCGTCGGCCAGCAGCAGGCCGAGCGGGGTGCGGCCTTCCGGGATGTTCGTGGTCTGGCCCAGCTTGCCGTCGTGGAACACCACTAGCCCGTGCCCGGCCACCAGCAGCAGCGGGCTCGGCGGATCGTATTCGAAGCGCATCCGCCCTGGCCGCTCCAGCCAGGCGGTGCCCTGCGCGGTCTGACCGTTCGCGGCTATCTGTAGGAACCGCGCCTTCAGGCTGCGCAGTCCGTTCAGGTAGGTTTGGATCTGGTGCACGGTGGCCGCGTCGGCGTCGGAAAGCACCGCAGCGTGCGGCTGGGCCAGCGCTAGGGCGGGAACGGCAGCAAGCCAGGCAGCCAGAAGCAGATATTTCATGCGGCGCATCTAGCGATGGGAGCGGCGCGCGCCCAGCGCAAAAGCCGGGGCTGACGGGGGTTTAACCCGGCGCGGAAGCTATGTTATGTCATAACAAGCGTTATACCATAACATGTGGAGCGCCCATTGCGCACGTTTACCCTTGTTGGGCTCGCCTTCGCCACATCGATCGCCGCCGCGCAAGCGCAAGCGCAAACGCCATCCGCCAAGCAGACGATCGTGGTCCGTGCGCGCAAACTCGCCGCCGCGCGCAGCCGGATCCAGCCCAGCTTGGGGGCCACCGTGTATCATTTCAGCCCGCGTGCGCTGGCCGCCGTGCCGCAGGGTCAGAACGCGCCGCTTAGCCAGGTGCTGCTGCAGGCGCCGGGCGTGGCGCAGGACAGTTTCGGCCAGCTTCACGTGCGGGGCGACCACAACGAGGTGCAATACCGGCTGGATGGGGTGGAGCTGCCGGAGGGGTTGTCGGTGTTCGGCCAGGCGCTGGAGACGCGCTTCGCCAATTCGCTCTCGCTGATCACCGGCGCGCTGCCGGCGCAGTACGGGTTTCTGCAAGCCGCGGTGGTGGACATCGCGACGCGCACCGGCACGACGGATCCGGGCGGTGAAATATCGCTGTATGGCGGGGCGCGCGATTATTTCCAGCCCAGCGCCGCGTATGGCGGGGCCGCCGGCAACTGGGATTGGTATCTCACCGGCGACTTCCTGCACAACCGCGTCGGCATCGAAAATCCGACATCGAGCTTCAACCCGATCCACGATCTCAGCAATCAATATCACGGGCTGGCGCATATCGACTACTTGCCGGACGACGCCACGCGCGTAAGCCTGCTGGCTGGCGTCTCGCGCGCCGATTTTCAGATTCCGAACAACCCGGGCCAGATGCCGCTCGGGTATTCCTATGACGGGATCACGAGCTTCGACAGCGCGAACCTCGACGAGCACCAGCGGGAAATCACCGATTTCGCGATTCTTTCCTTGCAGCAGCATTACGACCGGTTCGATTACCAGCTTTCGGCGTTTTCCCGCTATAGCAGCCTGTATTTCACGCCCGATCCGGTCGGCGATCTGCTGTTCACCGGCATTGCGCAGACCGCCGCGCGCTCGGTTTGGTCCAGCGGCGTGCAAGGCGATTTCACTTGGCGGATCAGCAGCGCGCACACGCTGCGCGCCGGGTTCCAGATCGATGGCGAACGCGCGATTTCCCGCACCGCTTCCAGCGTGTTCGCGCTGGCGCCGGACGGCACGCAATTGTCACCGTTTCCGGAAACGCTGCTACAGGGCGGCGGCAAGACCGGGGGGCTGTACGGCGCCTATATCCAGGACGAGTGGCGCATCGTGCCTGGTCTGACCTTCAATTTCGGCGGCCGGTTCGATGCGGTGGACGAATTCACGCACGAAAACCAGGTTTCGCCGCGCGCGAACCTGGTGTGGCAAGCCACGCCCAGCACCACTTTCCACGCCGGCTATTCGCATTATTTCACGCCGCCGCCGTTCGAGTTGGTCTCTGGCGTGAACGTTGCCGCCTTCGGGCAAACCTCCGCCGCACCCACCGTGGCGCAGGACGACACCGTGAAGGCCGAGCACGACAATTATTTCGATGCGGGCGTGGATCAGGTGCTGGCGAAAGGGCTGCGCGCGGGGGTGGACGCTTACTACAAGCTCGCCCGCAACCTGATCGACGAAGGCCAGTTCGGCGCGCCGATCATCCTGGAAGCGTTCAATTATCGGAAAGCCAAGGACGGCGGCGTGGAGCTTTCTGCCAGTTACGATACCGGCCCGTTCTCGTTTTACGGCAACCTTGCCTACTCGCGCGCGGTCGGCAAGGATATCGTCTCGGCGCAATACAATTTTCAGCCCGACGAACTGGCCTATATCGCGCAGCACTTCATCCATCTGGATCACGACCAGCGCTGGACCGGCTCCGGCGGCGCGGCGGCGGCGCTGTTCGCCGGCACCGATCACCCGGGGCGCATCTCGGCGGATTTGCAGGTGGGCAGCGGGCTGCGCACCACCGCCGGCCCGGTGCCGAACGGCGAGGCGCTGCCGGGCTATTACGTGATCAATCTTTCGGCCGTGCAAACCCCGGAAAAGCGCCTGCTGCCGGGGCTGTCGCTGCGGCTGGATGTGCTGAACCTGCTCGATCGACGGTATGAAATACGTAACGGTTTGGGCGTTGGCGTCGGCGCGCCGCAATTCGGGTTGCGGCGCACGGTGCTCGCGGGGATAAATCAGCGATTCTAAGCGGTTCTTTTTTTGCCTCCTAACAGCTGAACGATAGAGGAACTACCGATCTGCCACACTACAAGGAATAGATGTCGATGCACTTGCTTTGAGTGCGCTTAGCATTCTCCCAGGAATAACGACTCGGAATGGCCCATGCACAAGTCTCTCAATCGTTAGGCGTTCTATCTTCTCGGCCCCGATCCCGCACATCAAGTCGTTCGCCTCAACAGCCCGACCGTCTCGGGTCAGTTGAACACTCGCTCCGTTGCTTTGAAGACCGTTAGTTGAAAACTCAGCGTATCTACCCTCCTTCGCACCAATCGCGAAGAAGATCAGAGCCCACCCAAGCTTACCCTGACACCTCGCCAGAAATATTGGCGGGCCGCTCCTATCCAGGCTTTCAACGAAGCCGGAATAGAAAGTGTCTATGCTGGGGAGTCGAGCAATTGCCCCTCTCGGCCAAATTGCAGCCCCGACCAAAAGCCAATTCCAACTGCGATTGTTCATCTGACTATATGACGCATAGGCAGTCCTCCGGTCACACTCCTTCAACTAACGCCCCTGGAGCGGCCCCCAAATTTGACCGGACACCGAGCGCAACCATGAGAACCTAGGCTTACGCCTACGCGTGCGCCCATGCCGAACGTCCCGACACGCATCGAGATCATCACCGGCCGCGAGCGCCGTCGCCGCTACAGTGCCGAGCAGAAGCTCGCTTTGGTCGACGAGACCATGCTACCTGGGATGACCGTGTCGACGGTCGCCCGTTTGCGTGGCGTCTCGCCCAGCCTGTTGTTCAAGTGGAGGCAGTTGATGTCCCGGGGCGAACTTTCGTCCGGCTCAGTTTGAGGAAGCCTGATCGTGAACGCCATCAACGTGATCCAACCATATTGGTACCTCGACATGTGGGTGTTCGACGATCCGCGCGTCGGTCTTTCGGCGGAGCCGTTCGTCGGCGGCGCCGACACGATGATTGATCGTGTCACCAGCCACATCCCGAATGCCAAAGGCGGCTTTAACATGGTGTTCTCGGGAAACCCCTTCCCCGATCACCAATTCCGACTGGAATGGCGACGCGAGGAAGGAACCGGGAACGTCTACTATTCCGAAGAACTCGGTGCGGAGGGCTGGCTCTGCCCAGCGCTACTTCGCTACTTCGACGAGCGGCCGCCACAGATATACGTCCAGGTGAGACCCAAGACCGTCAGCAGCTAGCTTCAACCCAGCCCGTGTCCGGTTTAATGGGGCAACTCCACGCCCTCAGCACCACTACCACGTAGTTCCCGACGTGCGAGTTATCGTCCTCTGCTTCTCCCAAAGAGGCGAAGAGATACCGATACAAGCACCATGATCAAAATCCAAGTCGTCGCTATAAAGGGATAGAGATTTTCTGATTCTATATCGATCACCGGCATGCCAAACCCGCAAACTGTGCGCTTTGCATAAATAGTTCCCGCGAACACAGCCACAGGCATACTCCCCCAAACAGTGTCGCCTGGAATTGTGCTATGCATTGTTGATCGAACGACTCGAAAAAAAGCGACGACAAAGCCGGTCGCAGGATACGAAACTACCCAGGCGATTACCATCACCACAAGCCAAAACTTAGCAGTCCTTTCACGGGCAAGCCGTATCAAGCTCATCTAACGAAGCGCTTTGTACAAGGGACCGTAGAAGTACCCAATTCCGACACAAGTCAAAGTCGTTTGCCAACGCGCTGTTCCGGAATTTGACGAGAATATAAAGCCAAACCAACTAACAGGCTGGGAAAGAGACAGACCAGGAGCTGTCGTGGACCCGCTGAAGGCTGGCAGGCGGCAAACCCCATCAATTGAGGTATCGGGTTTCATGGCCAGCGCTTTTGGGTTTTCAAACACGCTCTCATCCCGGATCGATCCACCCAATATTCCCGTCACTCCGGCGATACACCACGTTGAACTGGTTGGTGGCGCTGTTGCGGAACATCAGCACGGGCTGGTCGGCCAAATCCATGCGCATCACCGCCTCGCCCACGGTCAGCCTGGCAATTTCGGTCGCGGCTTCGGCGATCACGGTGGCGAAGGCCGGATGGTTTACACCGTTGCGCGCGGGAGCGGCCCGCTCCTCGGTTTCCGGCTGCAGCACATAGCTCCTTCCGGCTTGCGGACGCTCACGGTTCGCCAGGTCGCGGTGGTGTTCGTTTACGCGCCTTCGGTAGCGGCGCAGGCGTTTTGCGATATGCTCGGCCGCGTCGTCGAACGCGGCGTTCGCGTCGGCCGCCTCGCCTTCGCCACGCAAAATCAAGCCGCGCCCGGCATGCACGTTGATATCGCAGGTGAAAAAACTTCGGGCGCGCCCGAACGTGACGTTCGCCTCCATCGCGCTGTCGAAATACTTGCCCGCGATCATGTCGAGACCGGTCCATACCCGGGTACGCAGGGAATCGGAAAGTTCCACCTGTTTGCCCGACACGCTGATATCCATGCGCACGCATCCTCGCACCAGCCCGGTGATGAGGCGCGGTTCAGGCCAGCAGGGCCTTTTCCCGCTTGCGCTGCACCGAGCTGGGGATGCGCAGCGCCTCCCGATATTTGGCCACGGTCCGGCGGGCGATGTCCACGCCCTCCTGCCGCAACGCGGCCACGATCGCGTCGTCGGACAGGATGTCGGCAGCCGTCTCCGCCCCGACAAGGGCCCGGATGCGATGCCGCACCGCTTCGGCGCTATGCGTCTCGCCGCCGGAGCCTGCGAGCGCGGTGGTGAAGAAATACTTCAGCTCCAGCGTGCCGCGCGGCGTGGCGATGTATTTGTTCGCGGTCACCCGGCTGACCGTGCTTTCGTGCAGACTGACCGCCTCGGCGATGTCGCGCAGGATGAGTGGCCGCAGATGGCTGACGCCGTGGCGAAAGAAGGCGTCCTGGCGCTGCACGATTTCGGCCGAAACTTTCAGGATGGTCTGCGCCCTTTGTTGCAGGGATTTCACCAGCCAGGTGGCGCTCGCGAGTTTTTCGGCGACGAAGCCGCGCACTTCGGCGGCGCCATCGCGCTTGACGCGCGCCGAGAGGCCTTCGTTGACCAGCACGCGCGGCAGCGTTTCGGGGTTGAGTTCGAGCAGCCAATCGCCGGCCGGGCCGGGGCGCATCAGCACGTCGGGGATGACGGGCGGCAGGGCGGCACTGTCCCACGCCGTGCCGGGCTTGGGATCGAGCGCCTTTATTTCGGCCACCATCTCGGCCAGATCCTCGGCATCGACGCCGCACAGCACCATCAGCCGCTTCATGTCGCGGCGGGCGAGCAGATCGAGGTTTTCCAGCAGCGCTTCCATGCAGGGATCGAGCCGGTTTTTGTCGCGCAACTGCGCCGCGAGGCATTCGGCGAGGGTGCGCGCGAACAGGCCGGGCGGATCGAACGCCATCATGCGCGCGCGCACCGCCTCGACATGCGCCAGATCGGTGCCGAGCGCGGCGGCCACCTCGGCGGGTTCGGCGGCGAGCCGGCCGGCCGGATCCAGCAGCGCGATCAGATGTGCGCCGATCAGCCGCTCCTGCCGGTCGGCGAAATTCAGGCGCAACTGCTCGCCGAGGTGATCGCGCAACGAGGTGGCGCCGGCGACGATCTCGGCCAGATCGCGATCGTCGGCCTCGAAACCGCGATCGCCGGCGCCGCTTCCGAACGGCAGCCCGTCGGCCGGGCCGCTCGCCTCGTAGCCGTCAAATTCGTGGTCGAGCGGCGCCTGGTCGGGTGCGGGCATTTCGGCGGCGGCCACGAGATCGGCGGTGTCGGCGGCGCGCGGCGGTTCGGGCTCGGGCGGGTCGGCGGGCGTGGCCTCGACCGGTTCCTCGCGTTCCAGCAGCGGGTTGCGTTCGAGTTCGGCTTCGACGAAGGCCGCGACGTCGAGGTTGGAGAATTGCAGCAACTGGATGGCCTGCCGCAGTTGCGGCGTCATCACCAGCGATTGCGATTGCCGGAATTCCAGGCGCGGACCCAGGGCCATGGCGCGAGCGTACTACAGGCCCCGGGTTAACGACAGGCGCGGCGGCAGG
>CAXUEX010000074.1:12079-13714 GCA_964250215.1 uncultured Acetobacteraceae bacterium
TCAGGCGATCACACCCGCATGGGCTTCCTGCCAGGCGACGGCAACGGCCGCACCGATTTCCAGGCCGCGCGTTCCGGCCGCCACCGGCCGCACCGCCTCCAGCGGCGCGCCGGAGCCGATCAGTAACCGCAGGTGCACGCGATCGCCCAGCATCAGCCGGTCGGCCACCACGGCATCCAGCGCGCCCGCCCCGAGTTCGGCCGCCGCCATCGCGGCCACGGCCACGCGCTCCGGCCGAACGCACAACCAGCAGGGATCGCGCACCCGCAGCTCGCCGCGCAATTCGCCGCCCACCACCGGGCCGCAACGCAGGCGCACCTGCGCCATCCCCTCCTCGATCTCCAGCACGTGGCCGGGCAGCAGGTTCACGGCACCGGTCAGCATTGCCACGGAGCGGCTGCTGGCACGCTCGTACAGCTCGGCGGGCGTGCCGGCCTGCAGCATGCGGCCGGCTTCCAGCGCCAGCCCGCGGTCGGCCAGCGCCAGCCCGGCCTGGAAGCTGCGCGTCGCCAATATTGTCGCTGCCCCAGTGGCGCGGATCAGCCGGTGCAGCGCCCAAAGCGCGGCGGCCAACTGCTCCGACGGCTGCGCGCCAAGCGGCTCATCCAGCAGCAGCAGGCGCGGTCCGACCACGGCGGCGCGGGCCCAGGCCACACGCTGCCGTTCCGCGGGAGCCACCTGCCGCACGCGGCGGCCAGCCTGTTCGAGTTCGGCGAGATCGAGCGCGGATTCGGCCAAACTAAGCCGGCGCGCGCGGGGCACGCCGTGTTGCCGCAGCGGCGCCGCCACCGCATCGATCAGCGTCGCGTCTTCGGGCAGCGGAAAATTGGCGGCCAGGAAGCTGGAATGCCGCCGCAGCAGGGCAGAAGAAGCCGGCTTCTCATCGAGCATGATGCTGCCGGACCTGGTCCGCTTCTGGCCGGCGAGGATTTCCAGCAGCCGCGTCTTGCCGCTGCCGGGCGCACCAAGCAGCGTCAGCACCTCGCCGTCCGGCACCTCGGCCGCCACATCCTGCTGCGCCGCGTGGCCGCCGCGAAGCAGCCCCAGCCCGGCCAGCCGTAATCCGGGCCTCGCCATGTTCCTCCCCCGTATCGCCCGCAACCTGCGCGGCAGGGCCGCGTTGTGCCGCCGAGTTTCTGCAATCCACGGAGTGCCCGACGATGGCGGCTTATGACAATATCCGCGACCTGCGTGACGACACGCGCGATCAGCTTCGGGAGCTGCGCCGCCAGGTGGACGACCTGATGGAAGAGCGTGTGACGCCGATGCTGTCGGATGCGGCAAATCGCGCGTCGAAAGTAGCGAAACGCGCGCGTTCGATGGCCGAGGACCAGGGCGAGGTGGTGGCCGGCCGCGTGCGCGACCAGCCGCTGATTGCCGTGGGCGTGGCCGCGGCCGTGGGTTACCTGCTCGGCCGCATCACCCGCTAGGAGAGCGCCATGCGCACTACGCAGCTTGTGCGCATCGCCGCCCAGGCGGAGGTGCTGCTGCTAAAGCGGCAAGCCAAGGTGGCGCAGCGCCGGGTGATTTTCGGCGTGGTGGCGGCCATCTTCGGCATCGCCGTGTTCGTTACCGTGCATATCATGGCGGGCATGGCGCTGGTGCAATATGCGCATCTCAGTCCGTTCGTGGCGG
>CAXUEX010000075.1:0-13614 GCA_964250215.1 uncultured Acetobacteraceae bacterium
GGGCTGGCCCGGCTACGGCTGGGGTGGCTGGGGCGGCGGTCCCGCATTCGGCATCGCCTATGCCGCACCTGCCTATTATGGCGGCTACGGCTATCCGCCGGCGCCTGCGGTGTATGCGCCCTCCACATACGCGAGGCCTATCTATTCGCACGTGGTGCACCACGTGCATCACGTCGCGTACCACAGTATCGGCTGCACCTGCCGTCACAGCTGAACGCATTCCTGCGCGGCCTTCAGTGATCGCGTAGGAACAACCCGATCGTTAACACGAGGCCGATCGCGATCACCGCGAGCCGCAGCGCACGTTCATTCACCCGCGGCATCGCCCAGGCGCCAACTTGTCCACCGGCCAACGCCCCGGCCCCCACCGCCAGCGCGGCGCGCCAATGCACATCGGGCGATAGCGCGAAGATCAGCACGGCCGAGGCGTTCATCACGCCAGCCAGCACGTTTTTCGTGGCGCCAGCCGCGTGCACCGGCAGTCCGGCCAGTGTCAGCGCAGCCAGCATGAGAATGCCGATACCGCCGCCGAAATAGCCGCCATAGATTGCGATCGCGAATTGCGCGGCCCCCGCCCCGGCACGCGACAGCGTGGGCCCAGCGGCTGGTCCGGGTCGCCGCAAGAAGCTGCCCCAGGCGAACACAGCCGTCGCGAACAGCACCAGAAACGGCACCAGCTTCGAGAAGAAGCTTTCCGGCGTGGCCAGTAGCAGCACCGCCCCCACCGCGCCTCCGGCCAAGCTGAGCCCGGCAAGCGCCCGAAAGCTCAGCCCCTCCGCGCCCGAAACGGCGCGCCTGCCGGCGAACCCAGTGGCGATCTGCCCCGGAAACAGCGCCACCGTGGAGGTCACGTTTGCGGCGCGAGAACCCATGCCGGCCAACAGCAACGCGGGAAACGTGAGGAACGACCCGCCCCCCGCCAGTGCATTCTGCACACCGGCGAGGAAGCCAGCCAGGATAAGCGTGAGCAACCGGGAACCTCGGTAAACCGCGATCCCCGATGCCGTCCGGCGACGCTTACTTCAAGCCGAACGCCGTCAGCTCGTGCCTGCCGTTGCCGATATCCACGTAGCCTTCGCCCCAATACAGCCGTCCATCGACGATCGCCGGCGCATCAATCGCCGCCGCGTGCGTACCGTATTTCCACAGCAGCGCGCCCGTCGCCGCATTCAGCGCGACGAAATTGCCGGCGGCGTCGGCGCCATACATCACGCCATTTGCCTCGCTCACCGCGCCCTCGGTGCGGGCCAGCGCCCCTGGCGGCGGGTTAATGGTGCGACCGGTCTGCTTGGCCGGCTTGGGCTGTTTGGCCGTGGTGGCGGTCTGCCAAAGAATCTGGCCTGTGCCGGCGTCGAGCGCCGACCAAAAGCCACCATTCGTAATCTTCTGGCTGCCCACCAAGCCGCTCCAGACATAGGCGGAGTTTGACGCCGGAACGAACACCCGCGTGGCGTCCACCGCCGAGCCCCATTCGACGCCGCCGCGCGTGCCGCCGGGATTCACCTGCGTTCCCCAGACCGTTGCGCCTGTGTCGCGGTCGAACACCCAATACACGCCGCTCTTCTGGCCGGCGCCCACCACCGCGTGCGACGTGCCGGGAAGCTGGAAAAGGTTCGGGCCGGAGCCAAAATCGTAATCGCGGCCCGTGGGCTGCGGACAAGGTGTGCCGGGCGGCTTCTTGCTGGGTATGCAGGAGACCGTCCACGTATCGGCGTCGGTCAGCCGACGCGTCCAGATCGGCGTGCCTTTTCCGAGGTCGAGCGCCAGGATGCTGTCGATGTGGTCGGTCGCTGGCAGACAGCGATCGAGCTGCTGGCCGTTCCGCGCCTGCGCCTGGCACTGCGCCACGGCAGCCGGCACGCTGTAATTGTCGCCCGTGCCAGCGTACACCGCGTGGCGAGATGGATCGACCGCGAGATTGCTACCCCACACAGCGCCGCCGGTGAAGCCCTGCGGCACCGTGGTGAACTGCCACTGCACCGCCCCGGTCGCGAGATCGAGCGCCACCACCGAACCCCGGAAATCCGGCACGAAGCCCTTCACTGTGGCCGCAAGCTCCTCCTGCATCGAGGAGACGCCGACGACCACCTGGCTGCCGACGATCACCGGCGAGCTCGTAATGAAGGCACCTCGCGAGCGATCGAGCCGCGTTGCCCAGAGTTTGGCGCCGCTCGACTTGTCGAGCGCATAGAGCGTGGCCGAGGCCTGATTGCCGATCACGATCTGGCTGGGCCCAACCGCCGGGCTGGTGCGCGCAACGGATTTCGGATCGCCGCTGATCGCGGATAGCAGAATGTGCCACGCGGGCTTGCCGGTCGCAGCATCCACCCGCCACACTGAGCCGCCGTTATCGACCGCGTAGAGCGCGCCATTCTCGACCGTCGGCGTAGCCGGCATGTCACCCGTCGTTTCCAGTGTCCATACCGGTTTCAGCCCTGCCACGTTGCTGGGGCCGAGCACGTGCTCGACAGAACTGGTTCGGGTGTTGCCGGCGCCATTGCCGGCGCTCGGCCAGCTTGCCTGGGCCAGGGCGGCACTGGGTGTGAACATGAGGGCGGCAAGAATAGGACGCATCGCGGTCTCCTCGGGGGCGTTGCGACGCTCCAAGGTTCCGCCTCGATACAGGTTCACTTCACGCTTGCGCGTCCCGACTGCCACGGATTGCGCGGTTAGTGGCGGCGTGGATCGGCGTGCGGGCTGTCCAGGCTGAAGGCGGGGATGGCCACATCGAAGGCCTCGCCCGAACTGGTCGCCAGCATGTGATAGGTGCCGACCATGAAGCCGGACGGCTGCGGCAGCGGCGTGCCGGAGGTGTATTCGAAGGCCTCGCCTGGTTCCAATACAGGCTGCTCGCCAACCACGCCTTCCCCGTGCACACGCTTGGTATGGCCGGTGGCATCGGTGATGTGCCAGGTGCGGCGCAGCAACTGCACAGTCTCGCGGCCGTGATTCTCGATAGCGACGCGATAGGCCCAGACGTAGCGGCCCTCGTCCGGGTCGGACTGGTCGTCGAGGTAAACGGCGCGCACGCGTACCCGGATGCGGCGCGTGGTGGCCTCGTATTCCGGCGGCTCCACTGCCTTACTCCGCAGCTTGCCGGGATATTGCGGCGGCGGCCAGCGCACGATCGAGGTCGGCAATCAGGTCGCGCAAATCCTCGAGCCCGACCGAGAGCCGCACCACACCATCGGTAATGCCGAGACGGGCGCGCTCCTCGCCGCCAATGCGCATGTGCGTGGTGGTGGCCGGGTGCGTCACCATCGAACGGGCGTCGCCAAGATTGTTGGAGATCACGATCAGCCGCAGCGCATCGAGAAAGCGGAAGGCGGCTGGCTTGCCGCCCGGCAGCTCGAACGCCACGAGCGTGCCGCCAGCCGACATCTGGCGCATGGCCAGCGCATGTTGCGGGTGATCGGCGCGGGCCGGATACCAAACCCGCGCTACTGCGGTGTGGGCTGCCAGAAAGTCGGCAATCGCAGTGGCCCGGGCGCAGGCCGCCTCCAAGCGCACGGCCAGGGTCTCCAGCCCCTTTAGCAGAATCCAGGCGTTGAACGGCGAAAGGCTCGGGCCGGTGTTGCGCACGAAGGGCTGCAGCACGTCTTCGATCCAAGCCCGCCGGCCGAGCACCGCGCCGCCCAGCACGCGGCCCTGGCCATCGATATGCTTGGTCGCGGAATACACCACCACGTCGGCGCCGAATTGCAGCGGCCGCTGCAGCAGCGGCGTGGCGAACACGTTGTCCACCACCACGATCGCACCGGCCGCGTGCGCCAGCTCGGCGACCGCGGCCAGATCGACGATTTCCAGCATCGGGTTGGAAGGCGTTTCCAGCAGCACAAGTTGCGCCGGACGGGAGAGCGCTGTGCGCCAGCCGACGAGATCCCCGGCATCCACGAAATCCGTCGCAATGCCGTAGCGCGGCAGCAGCGTCGACACGATCCAATGGCAGGAGCCGAACAGCGCCCGACTGGCGACCACGCGATCGCCGCTGCGCAGTTGACCGAGCAGCGCCGCATGCACGGCCGCCATGCCGGTGGCCGTGGCGCGGCAATCCTCGGCGCCCTCCAATTGCGCCATGCGGCGCTCGAACGCCGTCACCGTGGGATTGGCGAAACGCGTGTACTGGTAGTGGCGCTCGGTGCCGGTGAAGGTGGCCTCGGCCTGCGCCGCGCTGTCGTAGACGAAGCCGGAGGTGGGGAAGATCGCCTCGCTCGTCTCGCCATAGGGCGTGCGCTCGATGCCGGCGTGGATCAGCTCTGTCGCGGGGTGAAGAGACAAGGGAATTGCCTTCTGCGGCCGAGAATTGCCCGATGCGGGGGCCATCCTTATACTCGCCGCCGGTTGCGGGTGTAGTTCAATGGTAGAACGGCAGCTTCCCAAGCTGCATACGAGGGTTCGATTCCCTTCACCCGCTCCGGATTGGTCGCCGGTATTCAGCCGTCGGTCGTCGGCCGGGCAGGGCGAAGCGTCTCCAGCAGAGCGTCCCAGGATTCGCGGATGGTGTCCGGGCGGAAGCGCGCCAGCACGGGTTCGGCGCGGCTGCGCAGCGTGTGCACCAGCGGTGCGGAATCGGCACCGGTAAGCCGCTCGATGCCATGCGCAATGCTCTCGGCATCATAGGGATCGGCGTAGATCGCCGCGTCGCCGAAAATCCATCGGAAAACCGGGATGTCCGACACCACGCAAGGCGCGCCTGCCTGCATGGCCTCGAGCGGCGAATAGCCGAACCCTTCGTTGAAGGACGGAAATGCAAAACAGGAAGCGCCCCGCATCAAGGCTTGCAGTTCTTCAGGCGGTACGTTCTGCAAGTGCAGTATCCGGCCGGTGGCAAGGCCCGCGCGCATCTCGCCCAACGCCATCTCTTCGCGCCAACCGCTGCTGCCCACGATCACCAGCCGCAGCGATGGATCGCCGCGGGCCACGACGCGCTCGAATGCCCGGACGAGGCCGGGGAAATTCTTGCGCGGCTCCAACGTGGAAACCGAGAGCACATATCGCACACCCGGCTCTGGCGGGTTCCAGCCGGCCGGCGGCGCCTCCGCGCCTAGCGCGCGAAATTTGGCGTAGCGGGCCGCCACCAGCGCCGGTTCGACGCCAGCGCTGGGCGGCAAACGCGGCGCCAATGCGCAGGGAATTACCACCGCGCGCTCAGCCCGCGTGGGATCGTGATGGCCGAGCTGATCGCGGCTTTGCGGGGAATTGCAAACGAAGATCGCATCCGGCGCGCAACGCCGCACCAGGCGCGAATGCGCCATGCCGATCTTCCAGCCCATGACGGTATCGGTGTCGGTCACCGGAACCGCGTCGTGAAAGCGCACGATCTGGCGCACGCCCGGGGGCAGCCGCACCGGGCGTGGCATGCAGAACAGCACGGCATCGAAATTTTGCACCGCCAGCCGCTTCGGTAGGCCAAACGAAAGATGCCCGACGCGATCGATAATCGAACTTACCGAAAGGTCGGTGGCGAAATACGCCTGCTGCCGCATCAAAGCCCGAAAATCCGGTGCGAGTGTCTTGGCGAACAGCACGCGCCATAGCGCGTCGAGCTGACCGGGATCGGCCACCGGCACCATCTGGTGTGTGCCGCGCGCGATCTGCCGCACCAGTTGCAGCGATTGCAGCGCCGAGAGCGGGAAGGGACGCCGTGGCGGCGTTTTCCAGTTGCGCTCCATGCAGTGCAGAACGGCCGCCGTCAGCGCGGCTTCGTCCGGCCGGCCCGGACGCACGCGCGGCAGGTCATGCCGGCAAGTAGGCATCAGCAGGCCGGCCAACTGCACATGATCCAGCCCCGCCAGCATGGCAAAGATCAGCCGCAGATCCTGCGCCACCCCCACATAAGCGTCGGCCGCGTGTGACAGATCGACGAGCACCCGCGCCCGCTTCGCGCGCGGCATCGACGCCGGCGGCATCGCCACTCGCTCGGGCCGCACGAACACGGCGGATTCACGCGCCAGCATAACTCGACACTGCCCAGTGTGGCCGGCCGAACACAAGCGGCGTTCACGCGGTTATGACGGAAGATCAGCCGGCCTGCGCGGGGAGGCGCTGCCGCCGCTGCTGCCACGCTTCCATCAGCTGCAGCACGGTCGCGGCCGTCTCCTCGATGGAGCGGCGGGTCACGTTGATCACCGGCCAGCCACGCTGGGTGCAGAGCCGGCGGGCCCAGAGCAGCTCCGCCTTCACGGCCTCCAGATCGACATACTCGCCCTTTTCCTGGCGCAGCACGCCCGCCGCATGGCCCTGCGCAATCAGCTTGAGCCGGTGGCGCCGGATTTCGATCAGCGATTCCGCATCCAGCGTCAGCCCCACCACCGGGCAATGCGGCGTCTCGAGCCCCGGAGGATCGGGCAAACCCGGCACCAGCGGCACGTTGGCTGCCTTGATGCCGCGATTGGCGAGATAGAAGCTGGTGGGCGTCTTCGAACTGCGCGAGACACCAACCAGGATCACGTCGGACTCCATAATGCCGGCCTGCGCTTGCCCATCGTCATGCGCGAGCACGAAGTGGATCGCATCGATGCGGCGGAAATAGTCGGCATCGAGCTTATATTGCCGGCCAGGCCTCGCCGCCGCCTGCTCGCCGAGCTGATCCTGCAGTAGCGCCATCACTGGATCGAGCACGTTGACCACCGGCAGGCCGAGCCGCTGGCACGTCTCCTCCAGGTCGTGCCGCAGCCCCCGGTCCACGACCGTGGACAGAACCGGGCCCGGATCGGCTTCGATCCCCTCCAGCACGCGATGCAACTGGAAGCGCGTCCGGATCAGGCTCCAGCGGTGATACACCACCCGCACTTCCTCGAATTGCGCCACGGTGGCGCGAACGATCGAATTCAGGGTCTCGCCCGTGGCATCGGATACGAGGTGCAGGTTGATCCGGGCGGCGGTCATGCAAAGCGAGGATAGCGTGGATGACAGGGCAATCCAGGACTGATTGCGCGAAGCCGGCCTAAAGACGGGGATAAACGGCACACGCGCTGCTGAAGGGAGAAAATTCCATTGTCCGCGCCGAAATTAGGGACAGGTCGGAAAATCCAAGCAGAAGCAGTACTCTGGACAGCGCGGCGAATGTGGACAGATATCTGGCGGATGGCGGACAGGCGGGTACCCCACTGTCCACACCCTTCAACAACCCCCACCGACTCCTGGACTCTTGAATGCAAGTTAAGGCAGGGGAGCGGCCGATCGGCGCCGACGCCGGAACCGAGCTCCCGGATACGCCGATGACCGCGAAACCCATGCTGCGCGCCTTGGCGGGAGAGCCCGTCTGGCCGCCGCCTGTCTGGCTCATGCGCCAGGCGGGGCGTTACCTGCCGGAATACCGGGCCCTGCGGGCCAGCATGGGCTTCATCGAGCGCTGCACGACGCCCGATCTGGCGGCCGAAATCACGCTGCAGCCGGTGCGGCGCTTCGGCATGGATGGTGCTATCCTGTTCAGCGACATCCTGATCCTGCCTTGGGCGCTGGGTCAGGCGCTGGAATTCCGCGATGGCGAGGGGCCCGTTATGCCGCCGCTGCGCGATGCGGCGGACCTGGACGGGCTCGATCCGGGCCGGGCCGCAGAACGGACCGCGCCGGTTATGGAGACCGTGCGCCGTGTGCGCGCCGCTCTGCCCGAGCACACCACCATGATCGGCTTCGCTGGCAGCCCATTCACAGTCGCTTGCTACATGGTGGAAGGCGGCGGCTCGCGCGATTTCGCGCATACGCGAACGCTCGCCTATGCCGAGCCGGAATTCTTCGCGCGTCTCTCGCGGATGCTGGTCGCCGCCACCATCGAATATTTGTCGCAACAAATCGTGGCTGGCGCCGAGGTGGTGATGCTGTTCGACACCTGGGCCGGTATCCTGCCGCCACGGCAATTTGCCCGCCATGTGATGCAGCCCACCGCCGCGATCGTCGATGCGCTGAATGCACGCCACCCCGGTGTGCCGGTCATCGGTTTTCCTCGTCTGGCCGGCACGCTTGCGGCCGACTACGTGGAGCGGACTGGGGTGGATGCGGTGGCGCTGGATACCAGCGTGAACGCGGCCGCGATCGCGGCCTCGCTGCCCGATGCCGTGGCGGTGCAGGGCAATCTCGATCCCATTGTGCTGATCGCTGGCGGCGAGCCGATGCAGGCCGAAGCGTGCGCCATCCGCGATGCGCTGCGCGGCCGGCCGCATATCTTCAATTTGGGCCATGGCATATTGCCACAAACGCCGCCCGAGCACGTCGCCGATCTCGTCGCAACGCTGCGCACCGTATGAAGGCCGATCTGCCACCGCGCCCGCCGCGCGTGGCGGTGGTGCTGTTCAACCTCGGTGGCCCGGATTGCCCCGAGGCGGTGAAGCCGTTTTTGCTCAACCTGTTTCGCGACCCCGCGATCCTGCGCGTGCCGTTCTTCATCCGGCCGCTGCTCGCGCAGATCATCGCGCGCGCTCGCGTCAAGCCAGCCAGCGAAAATTACGCAATCCTTGGCGGCAGATCACCATTGCTGGAGCTTACCGAAGCACAGGCACGCGCGCTGGAAAACGATCTCGCGGCGATGGGGGTGGAGGCGAAATGCTTCATCGCCATGCGCTATTGGCACCCCTTCGCGCGCGAAGCTGCGCATGCGGTGAAGGCCTGGAATCCGGACGAGATCGTGCTGCTGCCTTTGTACCCGCAGTTTTCCACCACCACCACCGGCAGCTCGCTCGAGGATTGGCGCGATGCGGCTTCGCGCGCTGGGCTGGCGCGGCCCGTGACCACGCTTTGCTGCTGGGGCGACGACGGCGGCTACGTCGCGGCGACGACGGCGCTGGTGCGGCGCTCGCTTGATGCCGCGCGGTCGGCTTCGCCGGCGCCGGTGCGTGTGCTGTTCTCGGCCCACGGCCTGCCGGAAAAGATCGTGCGCGAGGGCGACCCGTATCAATTCCATGTGGAATCGACCGTGGACGCCGTGGTGGAGGCGCTGGGTGAGAGCGATCTCGACTGGCAGGTGTGCTATCAGTCGCGCGCGACGCCGCAGAAATGGCTCGATCCCTCCACCGAAACCGTCATCGAACGCGCGGCGCATGACGGCGTGGCGGTGCTAGTGGTGCCCATCGCGTTCGTCTCCGAACACAGCGAGACTTTGGTTGAATTGGATGTGGAATATCGCGAGGTGGCGATGAAACTCGGCGTGCCGGGTTATTTCCGCGCTCCGGCGCAGAACGATGATCCCGCTTTCATTGCCGCGCTGGCCGATCTGGTGCAGTCGGCCCGCGGCATGGGACCGGGGATGTGCAGTTTTCTCGGTGGCCGGTTTTGCCCGGCCGAGCACGGCGATTGTCCGATCCGGAGTGCAACGCTCGGCCGCAATGGGCTGGTGCGGTCGCTGCCCGCGCTGTCTCCGGTCGAGCCTGATCCCATCCCAGGCTGACATGGATGCCGTCCCGCCGCCGGAGGTCCGGGCGGACCATCCCGTGGCCCCGATCCTGGCCCGACTGCACCGATTGTATCCCAAGCTGATCGATCTCAGCCTGGTGCGTATCGAGCGGCTGCTCGCGGCACTGGAGCACCCGGAACGCCGGCTGCCGCCGGTGATCCACGTCGCCGGCACGAACGGCAAAGGTTCCACCTGCGCCTTCCTGCGTGCGATCGGCGAGGCAGCGGGATGGCACGTGCATGTAACCACCTCGCCGCACCTGATCCGGGTAAATGAGCGGTTCCGAATCGCCGGCCATATAGTTTCTGATGAGCAATTGACGGATGCGCTGCTAGAAGTGGAGCAGGTGAACGGGGGTGCTCCCATCACCGTGTTCGAAGTGCTAGTAGCGGCGGGTTATCTGCTGTTCTCGCGCAGCCCAGCGGATATTTGCGTGGTGGAAGTGGGGCTCGGCGGCCGGTTCGATGCAACGAACGTGATCGCGGCGCCGGCCTGTTCCGTCATCACCTCGATCTCCCTGGATCACCAGGAATTCCTCGGCCACGACCTCGCGCGTATTGCTTGGGAGAAAGCTGGAATCATGAAATCCTGCCGCCCCGTCGTGACGGGTGCGCAACCTGCTTCGGTGGCGGGGGTGCTGCGAAGCTGCGCCACGGAAACCGGTGCCCGGCTTCTGGAACGCGGCCAAGCTTGGGATGTTTCGGCTGCGTCTGGCGGCGTTCTGCTGTTCCGGGACGCATCCGGAACGCTGGAACTGCCGCCGCCAAATCTTGCGGGAACGCACCAGATCGAGAATGCCGGCCTTGCCATCGCGGCGCTGCGGGCAAGCGATGTAGGCCCGGCCGCGACAGCTTATGCGGGCATTGCCAGGGCCCAATGGCCGGCCAGGCTGCAACGTCTGCACGGCCGGCTTGCGTCGCTTCTACTCAACGGCGCCGAGCTGTGGCTCGACGGCGGGCATAACGAGGGCGCCGCCCGCAGGCTGGCCGAGCAACTCGAAAAATGGCGCGACCGACCGCGTTATCTGGTGGTGGGCATGAAGCAGCGGAAGGAGGCGGAGGCGTTTTTCACGCCGCTGCTGCGGCTGGCTACCGCGAGCTGGGCGGTGTGCGAACCCGGCCAGCACCTGGGCATGACGGTGGAAGCGGTGATTGCGGCGAGCGGTGGGCAGGCGCTGCCAGGCCCAGATCTGCTCGGTGCGCTGCATCAGATCGCAACCCGTCAGCCGGGGCGCGTGCTGATCTGCGGCAGCCTCTATCTGGCGGGTGAAGTGCTGAAAGCGGACGGAACGGACCTGTTACCGTAACTCACGCCAAACCGGTTGACGGTTTGCCGGGGCGCGGCGTTGGATAGCCAGGTGCTGCGGTGCAGCAGAGAACGCGGCGGAGTGCAACGATGAAATACTGGCTGATCGGGCTGACGGCGGCTCTTACGCTTCTAGCCATTGCGCCCTGGGGTGCAGCCTCCGCAGATGCGAGCGTTGCGGCGGTGCAAGACCGTTAAAGCGGGCTACTGCGCCGCCACGGCCTGACGGACAGGCGGCCTTTGCGCGACGTGGGCGGCCAGCGCGGCAGCAGCTTCTTGCAGCACAGGATCCCATTCACCCGGCCGAATTTGCCGGAAAAGCCGCAGGCTGGGATACCAGACGCTGTCCTCGCGCCCGAGCAGCCAGCGCCAGTCCGCGGGCTCCGGCACCAGCACCCAGGCTGGTGATCCCATTGCACCGGCCAGATGCACGACGGCCGTATCGACGGCAATGAGCAGGTCTAATGCGGCGATGGCGGCGCCGGTCTCGGAAAAATCCGAGAGTTCGTCGCCGACATCCAGCACGTTTCGCTGCACATCGGCAAAGCCGCGATCCTCGGCCGGAAACGGCTTTTGCAGCGCCACGAAATCGATGCCGGGCACGGCCAGCAATGGCGCCAACGCGGCGAGGCGGAGTGAGCGGCGCGCGTTGTTGGGATGCGTTGGCCTGCCGGACCAGGCGAGGCCCACGCGCAGCCGCCGTTCGGGAAACGCCGCATCGAGGCGTTCGCGCCAATGCGCCACGCGCCCGGCTTTCGGCGACCAATACGGCACCGGAACCGGAACGGTCGCGAGTTCGATCTGAAAAATCTGCGGCAGGCTGCTGAGCAGAACATAGGCATCGTGCGGCGGCGCATCGGCCCATTTCTCGATGCATTCGGCGATATCCGGGTGGTCGCCAAGCAGCGCGGTCACCTCCGGTCCCCAACCCAGGATCAGATGCGGCACACGCTCGCGCACCCACGGGATGAAGCGGGCGAACTGGATCATGTCGCCGAAACCCTGGTCGGCCACCAACAGCAGCCGGCCGTTCGGAATGCGCATGCCGTTCCAGGGCGCCGCGACCATGCGCGGCAGCGTGCCGCGCGCCTGATCGAGCTTGTTGCGCCACGCATACTCCATCCATCCGGGCGCGTATTCGCCAAGGGACAGCAGCAGCTCGCCCAGGCCCATATGCGCCGCCGGGTGCTCGGGCTCGCGGGCCAGCGCCTCGCGAAAGTGCCGAGAGGCATCGGCGCGCTCGCCGCGCGTGAGGTGGGTGAGCGCCAGTTCCACGCGATGGTTGGCGGTATCCGGACTGTGCTGAACGGCGAACTGGGCCGAGCGCAGCGCGTCATCCAGCCGGTTCTTGCCGCGATACAGGGCACAAAGGTTGAGATGCCAGTTGGCCACGTTCGGCAAGCGCGCGATCGCGGCTTCCAGCAATCGGATCGCCTCGTCGGCGCGGCCTTCCTGGCCCAGGATGCCGCCGAGCAAGCCAAGTGCGCCGGGCAGTTCGGGGTGGGCGACGAGCACATCGCGGCAGATGCCGATGGCCTCATTCGTGCGGCGGGCTTTGGCGGCGTTCAGCGCGCGGGTAAGCGCCTGATCGGGCGTCTCAGTCGCTAACGACGGGGATGCCGGGGCGGGCAGGGTCTCGCTCATGCCGGTTTCCTTGCGATAGCAGATGCATATCTCAGCCCGCCAAGCGCGTCGAACCCTTGCAGAGAACGGCCGCCTCCGCTTCCTGCGCCTGTATGGGTCTGCCGATCGAAGCCAGCTTGCCGGCGCTGCTGGCCGCGCTGGAAGCCGGGCCGAACGTGGTGCTGGTGGCACCCCCGGGCGCTGGCAAGACCACGCTGGTGCCGCCGGCGCTGCTGCACGCACCCTGGCGCGGGAACGGGCGCATCCTGATGCTTGAGCCGCGTCGGCTGGCGGCACGGGCCGCGGCCTGCCGCATGGCGGCGCTGCGTGGCGAGGAAGTGGGCCAGACCGTGGGTTTTCGCACCCGTCTGGAAGCCGCCACCTCCGCCGCCACGCGCATTGAGGTGGTGACCGGGGGATTGCTCGTGCGCCGGATGCAGGACGATCCCGGCCTGCAAGGCGTCGCCTGCGTAATTTTCGACGAGGTGCACGAGCGTGGGCTTGATGCCGATTTGGCGCTGGCGTTCTGCCTCGATCTGCAGGGCGGATTGCGGCCGGAGCTGCGCCTGCTCGCCATGTCAGCCACCGCGGACGGCGCGCGGCTTTCGGCGCTGCTGTCCGCTCCGGTGATCGAAGGCCACGGGCGAGCCTATCCGGTGGAGGTGCGCCACGCCGCGCGCGATCTGGCTGATCCGCGTGATCTGCCGGAAGCGGCGGCCCGCGCGGTTCGGTCGGCGCTTCGCGACGCGACGGGAGACATTCTGTGCTTTCTGCCAGGCATGGCAGAAATCCGCCGCACTGAGGCGGCGCTGGCCGGTTGCGGCGCTGCGGTGCTCCCGCTGCATGGCGACCTGCCGCCGGCGGAGCAGGCGCGGGCACTCGCTCCGGCCGAGGGGCGGCGCGTGGTGCTGGCAACTTCGATCGCCGAAACTTCGCTGACCGTGCCGGGCGTGCGCGTGGTGGTGGATGGCGGCTGGCGCCGGGCGCCGCGCTTCGATGCCACGACCGGGCTTACGCGGCTCGCCACGTTGCGGATCAGCCGTGCGGCCGCGGAGCAGCGGGCCGGGCGGGCCGGACGCGAGGCGCCTGGGCTGGCCGTGCGGCTTTGGACCCTTGCCTCGCATCGCGGCTTGGCCGCCTACGACCGGCCGCAGATCTTGGAGGCGGAGTTATCCGGCTTGGCGCTCGATTGCGCGGCCTGGGGCGCGGCGCCGGCCGATCTGCCGTTTGGCGACCCGCCGCAAGCGGGCGCGCTGGCCGCGGCGCAGGCGCTGCTACGCCAGCTCGGGGCGATGGAC
>CAXUEX010000076.1:0-5365 GCA_964250215.1 uncultured Acetobacteraceae bacterium
GTACCGTCCTTGCTTGCGGATGCGATGCGTGTGCCGTTGGGGGACCACGCGACCGCTTGCACGATGTTAGTATGACCTTTGTAGACAAACGTTATCTGTCCAGTTGTGGCGTTCAACACGCGTACAAGTTTGTCTGTACCTGCTAAAGCAAGAGATTTACCATTAGGCGACCATGCAACACTCGTAATCGCTCCTCCTGCTGGTACTCGATAAGAGAGAACGACCGTTTTGCTTACAAGGTTCCAGACTGTCACAAACCCATCGAGGCTGGCAAGAGCAAGACGTGTGCCGTCGGGCGACCATGCGACTGAGGTGATTGCTTGGTCGTGTAGACGTAGGTAGTAGGCTGTCTTCGCTGTATTTGGATTCCAGAAGGCAACATACCCACTTGCCTCACCCGACGCAATCAGTTTACCATCGGGAGACCATGCCACCGAGGTGACAGGACTGAAATTACCAGTATAAACGGCATGGTTCTTTTGATTGGCAACATCATACACAACTACCGTTTTGTCCGAGCTTGCCGAGGCCAGGAATGCACTATCGGGCGACCATGCTATCTGTGAAATCGGGGCGTTATGGTTTCCACCATCCTGCGCACACTCGCTACTTTGACAGGCAACAGGTACATTACCCCAGACAACTACCGCACCTTGCCTTGTTTCCGCGATATGTTGTCCATTGGGAGACCATGCGACTGAGGCAATATTACGATAGCTATAGTCACTCAGGTTTTCATGATAAAAGTAAAAATCACCTAGATTTTCTCCTGTCTGCGCGTTCCAGGCACCCGTATAAAAGGTCGCGCCATCCTCAGCCGCAATCTGCGTTCCATCAGGAGACCACGTAACGCTGTTCTCAAACTGATGGTGTTGGGGAAGGGTAACGAAAAGTCGATTTGCTGTAGCACTCCAAACGCTGACACCTCCACTAATGGTGGTCAGCATTGCACCATCCCAGGTGACAGCACCAATTGCGATGGCGTGTGGGTAGGTAAGCAAGACATGCCCTGTCGCGGCGACACGAATTTGCATTGGATAGTTACTGTAGTACCCGCCAATCAGTACAATCTTTGCGCCATCCGGTGACCACGCGCTCCCTGTTACATCTGCATTATTCCCACCCACAGAGAAAAAAAGCTTGCCAGCGATAGCACTCCATACCTGCAATGTACTATCACCCTGTAGCGCAAGACTTTTGCCGTCAGGTGAAGCACTCAGACCGATGAAGAAGTCGGGCTTGAGTGGGTAGGTCAAGAGTATCTTACCTGTGGTAGCACTCCATTTTTGCACGATGCTAGGATAGCTAGAGCTGAGCGCGAACAAGTTCTGGCTGTCGGCAGACCACGCAAATGCCTTCACACCTTGCTTGGATGGAGCATAATAGGTTGCAAGTTGTTGACCAGTAAGGGCATTCCATACCTCTATACCATCGACAGCCTTTTGGGAATTGTAGTCGATAACCGCTAGCCGTTTCCCATCCGGCGACCATTGCACATTACTCGCTGAAAGGGCTGATGAGGTCTTGATCGAGCGAAGAAGTTTCCCTGTTACCGCATCTCGAATCTCAAGCGTGATGCCCACAAGTGCCATGCGTGTTCTGTCAGGTGAGAGACTGATAGAGGTCGCGGATGTATCTAACTTGAGCAGTGTCTTACCCGTTGACGCATCCCAACGCTCGACCGTTGTTCCTGGGCCGTCCTCGATAGCTTGATGAGTACCATACGAGAGAACCGACCGCCCATCTCTTGACCAGCCCACCACTTGTGTATGGATAGAACGGGTACTGTCAACATGTGTCGTGAGCAAGTGTCCATTACCTGACCATGTTTGCAGTGTACCGTCCTCATTTGCGACAGCAAGTCGCCGATTATCGGGCGACCATACAGCATTGTTTACAGCAAACAGAGGGGTATGAATAATCACAGGAGGTGTCGCGCTTTGTGGTTGGCTTACGGCGGCTTGCACTACCGGAGACTGCAAGAAAAGCATACTTGTGACGAGACATATTGTACAAAACACCATGAACATAGTGATATGAGATGCTGTATAGCGCATAAAAATGCTCCTTCTCTCAAACGCTGACTTTATTTAGTATGAATACGTCTGCAAGAAGTGTGTTTTGTATATCAATTTCATGGATTGTCGGGGGCCCCCAAAAATCGGGCCGCCGGGGCGGGGGGGGGCCCCCCAAATCCCGGGGGGTTTGAAACCGGAGCGCACAGGGCGCTCCGGCCGATCGTGTGGTTTCAGGCCGACGTGATCGTGCCGTTCACGCCATTCGGGAAGAACAGGCCGCTGGTGGTGCCGCCGCCATAGGCGATGGCCAGCACCTGCTGGGGCGTGCGGCGGAATGCCTGGCCGTTGATATCCACGTTCGTGAAATTGTAGGCGTTGCCGCCGAAATCGGTGCCGTTGTCGTCGGTGCCGACATTCTGGACGGAATTCGCCAGTTTGGAACGCAGCGAGGAAATGGCATCGGTCACGTAGCCGGCGCCGACCGCGGAAAGGCGCGAGCGGATCATGCCGACCTGATAGCCCTCGGTGCCCAGGATGCTGGCGGCATAGGCCAGGTTGGTTTTGCTTGTGATCAGTGCCGCGGCGCCGCACAGCGCGGTGACACATACATCTTCCAGGATGTAGGCCCCGATCAGAAACCCGATTTCGCTGGCGAACGGATTGAAGGTTTGGCCAGGCGCCAGCAAGCCGGCGCTGATGGCGAGCGTCGTCCAGCTATTCACCAAGTCGATCGCGGGTTCAGGGATCGGCGTGCCGCCTTCCGCCCGGAGAGCTTCCTGGATGACTTCAACGTGGGCGTATTCATCGTTGGCGAGCTGCTGCGCGAAATAGCCGCCGGCTTGGCTTTCAAACGGCACGAGAGCGCCGGACGGACGCGTCACGGGTCCACCGCCGCCCGTGAGGTTGGACGGCAAACTCGTGCCCAGAGCGGTGAGGTAGTATTCGGCGCCGAGATATTCGAAGTTCAGCGCGAAGTTGAAGATATCGGCGTCGGATATGGTGCTGGCGGCGCGGGCCGGGGAGGGTGCGGCCAATGCGCCGCCGGCGACGGCCGCCGCAATACCCGCGGTGCCCACGCCGGCGCGGCTGAGAAAACGCCGGCGATCGACGCCGGCCTGCATGATGTTGTGGAATGTCTGCGAGAACATGGCGGAACTCCTGATTTCGGGGACGGTCGGGATCGCGGGCTGTTCAGCTGCTCGTGACCGTTCCGTTCACGCCATTGGGGAAAAACAGGCCTTTCGTGACGCCAGCCCCGGCCGTGCCATAGACGATGTTCAGCACTTCCTGCGGTGTGCGGCGATACACCTGCCCGTTGTAGTCGTTGTTGGCGAAGCTGAAGGGGTTGCCGCCGGTGCTGCTGAGATCGGTGCCGTTGTCGGTGACGCCGGAGACTTTCTGGCGAAGAGCGGAAATGGCGTTGGTCACCGCGCCACCGCCGACGCCCGCCAGATAGCTGCGGATGCAGCCTGCGTGTTCGGCTTCCACCGCGAGGATGCTGGCGCCGTAAGCGATGTTGTAAGGCTGGGTGAGCAGCGCACCGGCACCGGCATAGGCGGTCACCCCGACATCCTCGAAGATGTAGGCGCCGACCATGAAATCGGTTTCGCTGGCGAATGGATTGAACATCTGGCCCGCCGGGATCAGGCCCGCGGCGACGGCCAACGTGGTGAAGCTGTTCAGCAGGTCTATTTCCGGCTCGGCGACCGGGGTGCCGCCTTGCGCGGCAATGCCGACCCGAAGGAAGTTCACGTGCGACAATTCGTCATTCGCGATGCGCAGGGCCCAGTTGGCAATGGCCGCGTTCTGGAAAGGCACCAGCGTGCTCGTCGGCGCCAGCACGCCCGATGTGCCGCCATATTGCGACGGGATGCCCTGGCCGGTGACGGCGCGCAGGTAATACTCGGCTTCCAGATATTCGAGGTTGAGCGCGAAGTTCAGCACATCCGCGTCGGTAATGCTTTGCGCCGCCGCCTTGCGGGTGCCCAGCGCGGTAAGCGCGCCAGCGGCGAGGGCGCCTGCCCCGAACCGGAACAGCGAGCCTCGACGGTCGCTCTGCGGTGCCGTCATCTCTGATGCCATGGCCGTTTCCCCATTGAGTAAAATCGCGATGGCATGACGCCCAGGCACGCCGAGCCCAACGAGGGCCCCGCTGAACGCCGCCAACCCCGGATACGCACCAACTAACCTGCCGGTTAAATGACATTCATGTGATCAACGCGCCGGTTCAGAGGCGCGCCAGGTGCCGGACCGCAATTTCATGCAGCGCAAAATCGAGTTCATTCCGCTCCCGGACGCCACGGCGGGTGCCAAGGGAAAGCGTGGCAGGGTCGATGGGACCGTGGCCGGTGATATTGGCGCGGGGAAAGGCGGCGGCGGGCAAGCCGAACACTCGCCCGGCCCAGCCGGCGCAGAATTCGCCATGTTCGGCGACAAAGAACCACTTCATGCGCGCGACCAGCGATGCGGCTTGGTGCAGGTCGCCGGCGCAGGACGGATCCCAGCCGGAGGCGCTCAATTGCCTGGCGTGATGGTTGCGGGTGTGGATTTCGATGCGCGGATCGCGGCTCAAGACGAAATCCTCGAAGGAGAGGTTCTGCGCGGCGATGACCGGATAAAGATTGTCGCGCGCCGCGCTGTCATCGGGGACCGGCACGCGGTGCGCGAAATACGTGTAGAGCGAGATCAGGCGCGCGAGCGGTTCGCGAAAGCACGTGATCGGCAGGTGGTCCGGGGCGATCGCCCGATAGATATCGGCGCCATAATGGCCGGCGTAGAAGTCGTAGCCGGCAAATTCCCGGTAATCGCCGGCGCGGGCTTCGTGGTCGCGCTGGCTGTTTTCGATCAGCGGGCACCGCGATTCCGCCGGAAACAGGTTTTGCAGCGCGAGCTGCACCGACGTGCCGCCGGATTTCGGGTTGTGGAAGAAGAAGATTCGCCGCGTGTCCACGATTGGCTCGATTCCCGGCTCCCGCCGTCGGCTTCCCCGCCAGGGGAGACAAGCCGTATCGTTGGCAAAACAAGCCCGATCGCCGCGCCGACCGCGTGGCGCCAACGGCGCGTCGGCTGCAAGCAGCCTCGCGCGCCGGCCTTGTTTGCGCAAGGTGCGGCGCCAGCGGGGCGAGGTCGGCGCCAGTATGCCGCTTTCCACCAGGTCCGGGGCGGCCGCGGCATTCGGGCTTGAACCCGGGCACCGGAGCCATACATCGCTGCGTTGGTGCGATCGCACCAGAATACCGGTTCCGCGGCCAGGTCGCCTCGCGGTGGCCGTCATCTGAGAGGCGAGGGCGCTGCATGACGCATATTTCTCGGGGTTCGACAGAGCCGCGCGAACCCAGGGCCGCGCT
>CAXUEX010000076.1:5375-13524 GCA_964250215.1 uncultured Acetobacteraceae bacterium
GTATGACTCTTTTTTGTGGGTTTTCTACTCCGCCGGCCTACCCCTGGGCCGGGTTTGGGGGGTGGCGGCGGGGCGGCGCGCGCGGCCGGATGGCCATGATCGCCGGCGGCGCTGCTTTCGCGGCCGTAGCTGCTGTCGTGCTGCTATGGTCCGGCCGGCCCGCGTCGCCCCCGCCGGCCGCGCCGCCACCGCCGCGGGTGACCATCGCCGCGCCGCTGCGAGAAGCTGTCGCCCCCCAGGGCAGCTTTCTCGGCCAATTTTCTGCGGTCGATGCGGTGGACCTGCGCGCGCCGGTCGGGGGCCCCCAGCTCTCGATCGGCGTCCGCGCCGGCCCGATCGTGCATCACGGCGACACGCTGTTCACCATCGATCCGCGACCGTATCAGGTGCGCCTGGCGCAAGCCACCGCGCAATGGCAAACCGCCCAGGCGCGCCAGGCGCTGACCGGCGTCGAATTATGGCGCGCGCGCCAGTTGAAGCGCTCGGATTTCGGCTCCGCCGAAACGGTGGATCAGCGCGCCGCCGATGAGCACAGCGCCCAGGCGGCGATCGACACCGCGAAGGCGGCGCTCAGCGATGCCGCGCTCGATCTGGAATTCGCCCGGATCACCGCGCCGTTCAGCGGCCGGATCGGCGCCCACCTCGTCTCGGTCGGCGGCCTCGTCGCCGGCAGCCGCGGCGCCACCAGCCCCACCACGCTGCTCGCCACGCTGGTGTCGCTCGATCCGATCTATCTCGATTTCGACATGAGCGAGGCGGACTACATCGCTTATCGCCACACCCATCCGGTAGGCGCGCCGGCGGGCGAGGTCGCGGTCAGCCTGGATGGCGACGGAAATTTCACGCGCCACGGCACGCTCGATTTCATCGACAACGCGGTGAACCGCGGCAGCGGCACCATCCATGCGCGCGCCACCGTGCCCAATCCCGATCTGGCGTTGACGCCGGGCGAATTCGCGCGCCTGCGCGTGGTGCTCGGCCGCGCGGCGCCGGTGCTGCTGGTGCCGGCCACCGCGATCGTGCCCGACCAGTCGCGCGAGCTGGTGATGACCGTGGGCCCGGATGGCGGCGTGTTGCCCAAGCCCGTGGAAACCGGCCCGCTCTATCGTGGCTTGCGCGTGATCCGCGCGGGTCTGGCACCGACCGACCGCGTGATCATCGACGGGCTGATGCTGGCCCGCCCGGGCAGCAAGGTGGCGCCGGTTGCCGGCACCATCACGCAACCCACCGATATGGCTTCGGAATAATCCATGCGCTTCACCCATCGCTTCATCGACCGGCCGATCCTGGCCACCGTGCTCAGCGTGTTCATCACGCTGCTCGGCCTCGGCGCGCTCGCCACCCTGCCGGTCGCGCAATACCCCGAAATCGTGCCGCCCACCGTGCAGGTCACCACCACCTATCCGGGCGCTTCGGCCGAGGTGATCAGCAAGACCGTGGCGACGCCGCTCGAACAGGAAATCAACGGCGTCGAGAACATGCTCTACATGAGCAGCCAATCCACCGGCGACGGCAAGCTCACCATCACAGTCACGTTCCGCATCGGCACGGATCTCAACACCGCGCAGGTGCTCACGCAAAATCGGGTGCAGGATGCAATCTCGCGCCTGCCCGATACCGTGCAGCGCCTCGGCGTGCGGGTGCAGAAGAGCTCGCCCAACATCCTGCTGGTGGTGCACCTGTTCTCGCCCGACGGCTCGCGCGACCAGCTCTACATGTCGAATTACGCCACGCTGCACGTGCGCGATGCGCTCGCCCGCCTGCCCGGCATGGGCGACGTGCAGGTGTTCGGCAGCCAGGATTACGCCATGCGCATCTGGCTCGATCCCGACAAGATCGCCGCCTACCGCCTCAACCCGGGCGAGGTGATCGCGGCGTTGCAAGCCCAGAACGTGCAGGTTTCCGCCGGCGTGCTGAACCAGCCGCCGCTGCCCTCGCATGAGGCATTCCAGCTCAACGTGCAGACGCTGGGCCGGCTCACCACGCCGGCGCAATTCGCCGACATCATCCTGAAAACCGATGGCCAGGGCCACGTCACGCGCGTGCGCGATGTCGGCCGCGTGGAGATCGGCGCGCAGGATTACAGCGCCGCCGGCTACCTCAACCGCGATCCGGCGATCCCGATCCTGATCTTCGCGCAGCCGGGTGCCAATTCGCTCGCCGTGGAACAGAGCGTGCGCAACACCATGGGGCAGCTCGCGCGGCAATTTCCGCCGGGCCTCACCTACCGCATCGTCTATGATCCCACCACGTTCATCGCCAAATCGGTGCACGAGGTGATCACCACCATCCTGATCGCGATCGCGCTCGTCGTCGCCGTCGTCATCCTGTTCCTGCAAACCTGGCGCGCCTCGCTGATCCCGGTGATCGCGATCCCGGTCTCGCTGATCGGCACCTTCGCGGTGCTGAGCGTGCTCGGCATTTCGCTGAACAATCTCTCGCTGTTCGGCCTGGTGCTCGCCGTCGGCATCGTCGTCGATGACGCCATCGTCGTCGTCGAGAACGTCGAACGCAACATCGCCGCCGGCCTCGCACCGCGCGCCGCGGCGCACCGCACGATGGACGAGGTGGGCGTCGCCCTGATCGCGATCGCCCTCACGCTCTGCGCCGTGTTCGTGCCGGCGGCCTTCCTCTCGGGCATCACCGGCGCGTTCTTCAAGCAGTTCGCGGTCACGATTTCCGCCTCCACGCTGATCTCGCTGGTCGTCTCCCTCACGCTCAGCCCGGCGCTCTGCGCGGTGCTGCTGCGGCCGCACCAAGCGGGCCACGCGCGCCGCACGCTCGCCGCACGCCTGCTCGCCGCCGGCTTCGGCGCCTTCAACCGCGGCTTCACGGCGCTGTCCGACGCCTACGGCCGGCTGACGATGCGGCTGGTGCGCGCGCTCGGCCTCGTGCTGGTGCTCTATGCCGGTCTCGTCGCCCTGGGCGCGCTGCAATTCGCGCGCACCCCCACCGGTTTCGTGCCCGAGCAGGACCAGGCCTATCTCATCACGCTCCTGCAACTGCCGCCCGGCGCCACGCTGGACCGCACCCGCGCCGTGCTGCGCCAGACCACCGACATCATTCTCGCCACGCCGGGCGTCGCCGACGCCGTCCCCTTCGCCGGGCTCGATGCCACCACCTTCACCAACGCCTCGAACGGCGCCACGATCTTCTCCGCGCTCGACAGCTTCGAAAGCCGCGCCCGGCACGGGCTCACGGCGCAGCGCATCCTGGGCGAGCTGCGCCAGCGCCTCAGCACCGTCCAGGGCGCGCTCGTGCTCTCCATCATGCCGCCGCCGGTGCAGGGCATCGGCAATTCCGGCGGCTTCAAGATGATGGTGCAGGACCGCGGCGGCGCCGGGCCGCAGGCGCTGGAAGCGGCCGCCCAGCAGCTTGTTGCGGCCGCAAACCATGATCCCGCGATCGCCGGCGCGTTCTCGCTGTTCGGCACGCGCACCCCCTCGGTGTATGCCGACATCGATCGCGAGCGCGCCGAAAAGCTCGGCCTCGACCCCTCCACTGTGTTCGACGCGCTGCAGCTCTATCTCGGCTCGGCCTATATCAACGATTTCAACTTCCTCGGCCGCACCTACCAGGTGATCGCCGAAGCCGACGGCCCGTTCCGCCGCACCGAGGCCGATATCGCCCGGCTGCGCGTGCGCAATCCGGCGGGCGACATGGTGCCGCTCGGCAGCGTGGCTGCGTTCCGCCACATCACCGCACCCTATCGCGTGCCGCGCTACGACCTGTTTCCGGCCGCCGAAATCATGGGCGCCGCTGCACCGGGCGTGGCCACCGGCACCGCGCTGGCGCACATGGAACAGCTCGCCGCGCGCGTGCTGCCCGCCGACATGGGCTTCGAATGGACCGAGCTCGCCTACCAGCAGGAGCAGAAGGGCACGCCCACGCTGCTGGTGTTCGGCGCCGCCGCGCTGTTCGTGTTCCTTGTTCTGGCCGCGCAATACGAAAGCTGGAAAACCCCGCTCGCGGTGGTGCTGATCGTGCCGATGTGCCTGCTGGCCTCGGTCACCGGCCTCGGCCTGCGCGGCATGCCGATCGACATCCTGGCGCAGATCGGCTTCGTCGTGCTGGTCGGCCTCGCCGCCAAGAACGCGATCCTCATCGTGGAATTCGCGCGCCAGGGAGAGGCGGCCGGCGCCCCTCCGGCGGAAGCCGCCACGCACGCCGCCCACACAAGGCTGCGGCCGATCTTGATGACGTCGCTCGCCTTCATCCTCGGCGTGGCGCCGCTCGTCTTCGCCGCCGGCGCCGGGTCCGAAATGCGGCAATCGCTCGGCACCGCGGTGTTCGGCGGCATGCTCGGCGTCACCGCCTTCGGCCTGCTGTTCACACCCGCCTTCTACACAATGGTGCAGCGCATTGGCCCGCGCCGGGCGGTGGAGGGGGTTGCAGCCGACGCGCCGACCGCCGATCCTGTGGCCCAAACTTGATGCGCCACTCGATGCGCCATGGGAAGCTGGGAGGAAGTTCGGAACACACGTGATGGAAACGCGCGCGGAGAGCTGCCGGGTCCGTGGCCGGAAGCCGGCATTCGATCGCCAGGTAGCGCTGCGCCAGGCCATGCGGCTGTTCTGGGAGCGCGGCTACGAGGGCACCACCTTCGACGAACTGCTCGGCGCCATGGGCATCAGCGCATCGAGCTTCCAGAACGCCTTCGGCAGCAAGCAGGGCGCCTACGAGGAAGCCACCCAGCTCTATATCGACCAGAAGGGCCGGTTCCTCACCGAAGCGCTGTCCGGCCCCGGCAGCACGCGTGACGCACTCAGCCGGCTCATCGAGGCAAGTGCCGACGCTTTCACCCAGTGCGGCGACCCGACCGGCTGCATGATTTCGCTCGCCGTGCTGCAAGCCTCGTCTTCCTGTGAACGCGTCCGGGACATCATGGCGGCGCAGCGCGCGCGGGGCGAAACCTTCATTCGTGAGCGCATCGAACGTGGCATTCGTGAAGGCGATCTGCCCGGCGACATCGACGCGGCGGCATTGGCCGCGTATTTCGGGACCGTGTTGCGCGGCCTGGCGGCCCAAGCCCGCGACGGCGCGTCCCGCGAGCGACTGCGCGATATCGGCCGTCGGGCCATGCAGGCGTGGCCAGGCGGCTAAAGCAACATTGGCGCACGCGGATTGCAGCCAGTCAATTTGCTCGTCTTGGATTTGCACGCATCCGAGGGACCATGTCCGTTTGCTTCGTTACCGCGAAACCGAGGGCACTGGCGTAATGGCGCAGCCAGTACTCCGTGAGTTGGCCTGCCACGGCACCGACATCGTATGTGGGAGATGACAGGCTTTCGGCTTCGGTGATGTCTATTAAAACGAAGCCTCGCATGAGATCGTAGAGGTCTGGCCATCCATCCTTGAATTTCGTTCGAAGGTCTGCTTCGGCATCATCGCGCAAGACATAGCGGGCACGCCCGCGAATGCGGCATCCCTTGCGTGCGAAGATGTCGATGAAATCGACTTCCACATCTGGACGTCGGCGCAGGTTCTCGACTGTGCCTGTGGAACGGATGTTCGCAAAGGCTATCGTTCGGTCGTCAAGGACAAGGAATGTCGCCTTCGGAGACACCGCCGGCGCACCGTCTGCTCGCACCGTGGCAACGCAGCCGATTGTGTACGTCTCGATCAGCCGGGTTATCTCTTGCGTCAGCATGACGCCGCTCCATCGTCACCGCGGTTCACTTGTGCCCGTCCGGGCTTTGTCTGGCTGGTTGTCGATACATCGTGGCGCCCATCGCAACAACGGCGAGCGCAGCCGCAGCTATCGGAAGGATGCCCGTAAGGCGGCTGGCACCTGTGGTTTCCAGGAAACCGGTCAGGAGGGCCGTCAGAACGGCGATGGCGTAGCTCACCGTGAACACCGCCGCGGAGAAGCTTGGCACTTCCTTCGCGGCGACCAGCAGGGGCGGCAGCGCCAACGCCAACGTGAGGAGACAAGCCAAGAAGAAGCCCGCCACGGCGGCGAAGACGATAGCGAAAGTCGCGGGCGCCGCCGCGAGGCCCACGCTTCCGGCGAGAACCAATAGTCCGGCTACCACGTAGCCCCAACGACGGAAGACAAGCCGATCGACAAAGACCATCATCAGCAGCGAGGCCGGTATCTGTGCGGCGTTCAGCGCCAGCAACGCCGGTCGGATCATCGACGAGCCGCCGGCTTTGGCGAGCCAACCGGGCAGGAAGCCATTCAGACCGAAATAAGTGGCGTTAACGGCACCGAGAAGAACCCCGACTTTCCAGATCGGCCCCTCTCGCCAGTTCGGCCACATCCGCGATGCAGGTGCATCGTGCTCTCGCCGAACACGCGGCTGCAGCAACAGAATTGCAACTGCCGTTGCAAATGCGGGAAGAGACCACACGAAGAGCACTGACCGCCACCCCGCACCGATCAACGGAAGCTTCGGTGCAAATGGCCACAAGATCGGCAGCACCTCACCGCAGAGCAGCCCGCACGTGTAGGTGGCGGTAGCCAGCCCGACGCGAGCCGGCGTCCAAATGCGCGCCAGCGTCGGCATCGCCGGCTGCATGATGGCCACCCCCAGACACATCGCGGCGGTAGCCAGTTCCAGTTCGAGGACGTTGCCTGTGGAACCCCGCGCCGCAGCACCCAACGCGTTGACGAGCAGACCCGTCACAAGGATGCGCACGGCTCCGAACCGACCGATGAGAACGGCGCCGGGCACGGCCGCTAGCGCGAAGAGCAACGACGGGATGGCTGTCAGGACGCCGACGTCCGACCCTCGAAGCTGGAACTCAGCCTCGATCGGATGGAGTACCGGCGGCAAGGCGAGGATGGTGAGCCGGAGCATCACGCCCGCCAGCCACAATAAGATCAGCGGTCGCAACAGACTGGTCGGTTCCTTCTGCCTGCGGGCCTGTTCAACGAGGCATCCGCGCGGCCCGCGGCCAGTCCGTCTTAGCGGCATTTGCAGGTTCTGGAATTCCGGATAAATTGGAACTCTCTGTTCGAGTTTATCGAATGCCATCGGGCCCAGGCACTCCCACACTCGACCAACTTCACGTGCTGATCCAAGTGGCGGAAACCGGCAGTTTCACCGCCGCAGCGCAAAAGATGAACCGTGCGCTGTCGGTCGTCAGCTACACCATCAGCAATCTCGAGGCGCAACTCGGTGTGGATCTCTTCGATCGGACCGGCAGCCGAAGGCCGCAGCTGACCGAAGCCGGCCGGGTCGTGCTGGCCGAAGCACGTTCGGTAGTGGGTGGGGTCGGCAATCTCCGCGCCAAGGTTGCGGGAATGGCGCAAGGGCTCGAGGGCGAGCTTCACGTCGTGCTGGACTCGCTGCTGTCGTCGGCGCGCGTCGTTGACGCGCTAACCGCGTTCTGTGACGAGTTCCCGATGGTTGATCTGCACCTGCACATGGAAACGCTTGGCGCAGTTGCCCATTTGGTGCTCGAAAAAACCGCCGTCATCGGCATCAGCGGCCAGCGCACGAGAGATTTCGGCGAACTCCATCGCATCGGCGTGGGAAGCTTGCGGATGGTGCCGGTCGCGGGGGCACGGCATCCGCTCGCTGCCGCCGGCGGCAACCGACCCGGCGCCGCTCGAGCGCATGTGCAACTCGTCGTGTATGACCGGTCGCCGCTTACCAAGGACAAGGATTACAGCGTTATTGCCAGCCGAACGTGGCGGCTTGCTGATCTCTCCGCAAAACATATGCTGTTGCGGGCTGGCATCGGTTGGGGGGTGATGCCGCTCGCCATGGTGGCGGACGATCTCGCCAAAGGCGTGCTGGTGCAGATCGACGTGCCGGAACTCGCCCCGTTCGATTATCCATTGGACGCGATCTACCGCGCCGATACACCGCCCGGTCCGGCCGCCAACTGGCTCATCGAGCGGTTCCGCGCGCACCCGGCGGACTAGAGCGTGACCGGCTCGGATTAAAAGTGCTTCGTCCTTGGAAGACCGACGAGGTCTGGTTGCTTCCACCCTCGGTGGCCGACTTCGTCCCCGCCGGCCATCCCGACCGCCGCCTCGGCCTGCTGGCGCGCGAGGGCGTGCGGCTGAACCACAAGAACCTGCGCCGCGTCCCGCAGCTTCCCAGGGAGAACACGGTTCTCTAGCGGCAATCGGCGGGAGAAGGGATGGTGCCCAGGGGCGGAATCGAACCACCGACACTGCGATTTTCAGTCGCAT